>CAXTCN010000349.1:0-3723 GCA_964242575.1 uncultured Acetobacteraceae bacterium
AGCTTTATCAACCTATGATAGAAAGATCAATCAAAATCTTCTCTTAAGGAGAGATGCCAGCCGGGACATGATGAGGGCGAACCAAGCTGACCTTGCCCCTAGAAGTGTTCCGCCGGAGGTGGCGTTGGTGCATGTGTGGACATCGGGTAATCGCGGCTGGGGCATGTGTTGCCTATAGTGCTGCGATCCGGGCTGTGTCGCCCGGCGGTTCGCACCATGGGAGGCGGTTCAATGACCCGATTTGTTGGTTTGGACGTGTCGCAGAAGCTGACGGCGGTGTGCGTCGTGGACTAAGCTGGCCGCAGGGTGTGGCGCGGCCAGTGTACCACGGACCCCGAGCACATCGAGCGCGTGGTGCGCGGGCGTGCGGGGGATGACGCGCGTGTCGGGCTGGAGACTGGTTCCATGACGCCGTGGCTGGTGCACGAGCTGCGCGGCCGAGGACTGGACGTCACCTGCCTTGATGCAAGGCACGCCCGCGCTGCCCTCAAGATGCAGATCAACAAGACGGACCAGAACGACGCCGAGGGGTTGGCGCAGATCATGCGCACCGGATGGTATCGGTCTGTGCATGTGAAGTCGCTGGATGCCCACCGGGCGCGCGCCCTGCTCGGCGCCAGGGCGCAGCTGGTCGGCATGACGACGCGGCTGTCGAACCACATCCGCGGCGTGCTCAAGACGTTCGGCATGCTGCCCGGCGCGATGCGAGGGCTTCCCTTTGACCGACGCGTCGAGGAGCTACTGGCCGATTGTGAAGACTTGGCACCGATCGTCCGGCCCATGCTGGTGGCCTGGCGACAGCTGTGCGAGCAGATCGCCGCGTTCGACAAAGCGGTGCGCGCGTTGGCAAAGCAGAGCCCGACCTGCCGCCTGTTGATGAGCGTGCCCGGCATCGGCGAGGCAGCTTCATAATGCTCACTATCGTTCGGGTGAGGTGGTCGTCCGCTACGGGTTCCATCCCCGGTGCGGCGACGCGGTGCTGGTCACAGGATGCAGCCGCCATGGCGACGAATTCTCCCTGACCATCCGCCAGCCGGACGGCACGCTGGCAGGGCTGCCGGTTTGGATGACTGAGGGTCCTGCGGCGGCAATGACGGTAACGGCGGTTCCATGCCTTTCGCTGGCATGCCTGCGCCAACTCCGTGTCGAGCTCGATGCCTGTCAAAGCTTGCTGCGCGACGACCCTCGTCGCACAGAAGCAGGAGACAAGCATGCCGCGTCCGCGACCAAGGGACCGCCACCCCGACCTGTTCGCACCCGAGGCCCCGCAGGTGCCGATAGCGGCCGCCGAGCGGCGGACGGAGCTGCTGGCGCTGGTGGGCGCGCTGCTGATGCAGGCCCTCGCCGCCGGCCTCGTCGTTGTGGAGGCGAGCGATGAAGATCACGCCTGACCACCTCGCGCGCGGCGCCTTCATCTATGTCCGGCAGTCCACCGCCGACCAGCTCGCCAACAACCACGAGAGCCGGCGGCGTCAGTATGACCTGGCCGAGCGTGCCCGCGCTCTCGGCTGGACGGACGTGACCGTCATCGACGACGACCTTGGCCGGTCGGGGTCGGGCGTCAGCCGTTCGGGCTTCGAGCGGCTGCTGGCCGCGATCTGCGAGGGCCGGGTCGGGGCCGTGTTCGCCATCGAGGCGTCGCGGCTGGCGCGCAACGGGCGCGACTGGCACACGCTGATCGAGTTCTGCGGCCTGGTTGGGGCGTTGATCATCGACGAGGACGGCACGTACAGCGCCCAGGACCCGAACGACCGGCTTTTGCTGGGCATGAAAGGGACCATGAGCGAACTCGAACTCTCGCTTCTGCGCGCCCGCTCGATGGAGGCGCTGCGGCAGAAAGCACGGCGCGGCGAGCTTTTCTCCACCGTGGCCGTCGGCTATGTCCGAGTGGGCCGCGGCAGGATCGAGCTTGACCCCGATCTGCGCGTGCGCGAGGCGATCGGGTTGGTCTTCGCCCGCTTCGCCGAGATGCAAAGCATCCGCCAGGTTTTCTTGTCGCTGCGGGCCGACCGGATCGCGCTTCCCTACATTGACCACAGGCACCCGGGGGAGCGGCGGCCGCTGTGGAAGCTTCCGGTCTACACGACGGTGAACAACTTCCTTGCCAACCCCGTGTATGCCGGGGCCTACGCCTTCGGCCGGACCGGCAGCCGGACGACGATCGAGAACGGCCGCAAGCGCGTGCTGCGCGGCCGTCGCAAGGCCCGCTCGGATTGGGCGGTCTTGCTGGTCGACCACCACGAGGGGTATCTGCCGTGGGCGGAGTACGAGAGGAACCAGCGGCTGATCGCCGACAACGCCAACGGCAAGGGCATGATGGTGCGCGGCGCGGTGCGCAAGGGCGAGGCGTTGCTCACGGGTTTGGTGCGCTGCGGCCATTGCGGCCGCAGGCTTCTGGTCAGCTACAACGGCAACAAGGGCGACGTCGGCCGCTACAACTGCGATGCTGTCCGCAACAACCCCGGCGCCGATCCCTGCATCGCGTTCGGCGCGCTGCGGGTCGACGAGGCGGTAGGGGCCGAGGTCGTGCGGCTGCTGCAGCCGCTCGGTGTCGAGGCAGCGGTGCATGCGATCACGGGAAGCGAGCAGCAGGCCGGCGAGAAGCGGCGCCAAGTCGAGCTGACGCTCGAGCAGGCACGCTATGAGGCGGCCAGGGCGCGGCGGGGATACGACGCGGTCGATCCCGACAACCGCCTCGTCACCGGTGAACTCGAGCGGCGCTGGGAAGCCGCGCTTGCGACCGTGCGCGCGTTGGAGGCTGAGCTTGAGGAACAGGTCCGGCAGCAGCCGGCGGCCTTGGATGCCCAGGAGCGCCAGCGGCGGCTGCAGATGGGCGCGGACCTGGACGCGGCCTGGCACCACCCGGCAGCCGACGCTGCCACACGCAAGCGCATCGTCCGCGTCGTGTTGCGCGAGGTCGTCGCACGTGTGGAGGGCGATCAGATCGAGTTGCTGCTGCACTGGCAGGGAGGCGACCACACCCGCCTTGCGGTCAAGAAGAACCGGAGGGGCCAGACGCGCTGGTCTGTCGAGCCGCAGACGGTGGATCTGATCCGGGCCTGCGCGCGCTTGATGCCCGACAAGGCCATCGCCGGCATGCTCAACCGGACAGGCCAGCGCACGGGCCGGCTGAACGGGTGGACGCAGTCGCGCGTGCGCGGCTTCCGCAACACGCACGGCATTGCGGTCCATGTGGATGGCGAGTGGGCCGAGCGCGGCGAAGTCACCCTGCCCGAGGCGGCCAAGCTGCTCGGCCTCAGCCCCATGACGGTGCTTCGCCAGATCCGCACCGGCATCATCCCCGCCGAGCAATACTGCAAAGGCGCGCCTTGGGTGATCAAACGAAGCGCTGTCGAGGAGCGGCAACAGATCGAACGCGCCAAGGTGGGCCGCAAGGGTCCACCATCATCGGACACAGCTCAGCAACCCTGTCTTTTTCAATGACGTAACCAGATGGGCATCATGACGTATGATCGGGCGTCTTGTCCGTGCTGGCTTACGTGAGCACGGTCGAGGACCCAGGACGCTTTACCCGATCACGGTCGGTGGGCGCGCACATGGGACTGACGCCAAGGCAGTATCAGTCGGGCGACGTTGACCGCAGCGGCAGGATATCAAAGTGCGGCGACACGCTGGCGCGCACGCTGCTGTATGAGGCAGCGGTCGTGATCTTGACGCGGGTCAAGCGGGCGTCGTGTTTGAAGGACTGGGCGCTGGCCATTG
>CAXTCN010000350.1:0-3647 GCA_964242575.1 uncultured Acetobacteraceae bacterium
CTAGGCGGCGACCAGAAAACCCATCCTTGGCACTCTGGGCCAGAAGAGCTGAATGCCCTTAGAAAAATTGGCGTGATGCCGTGTGCCAATCAACTTGGTAGTCACGCTGACTACGGAAAACTAGCTGAACGCTTCAGATCTCTAGAAATTCCATTGATTGCAATCGGCCTTGGGGCACAGGGAAGCTTGAATTATGATCAGGCGGTTGAAGTGCCAGCAGGCACTCAGGCTTGGGTGAGACAGATTGTCCGGTGCTCCGGGGCTGGCCACCCCAACATTGGCGTACGTGGCCCATATACATTGGACGTTCTTAAACGGTACGGCTTAGAGGAAAGTGCTGTTGTGACAGGCTGTCCAACGCTTTTTTTGAATCCCAGCCCCAACTTGGGTGAGTGCATTGAGGCACGAACTCCAACACCGTCAGGCCGCGTCGCTGTCGCCGCGGGACACCAGAAATGGAAGCATCTTTCAAAGCTTGAGAGATCACTAGCGGCTATGATGGAGCGCTCGGCTGGCTCCTACATCGTGCAAAGTCCGATTGAGATGGTCGCGCTGGCCCGCGGCGAGGCTGGCATGATGCCTGAGGATGACCTTGCCGAATGTCGCAATCACGCTTGCCCTCAGTTAGCAAATGAAGAATTCAGAATCTGGGCAAAAAGATATTGCCGCGTTTACTTCAACGTGTCTGAGTGGATGGAGTACTTGCGCGGTCATGATTTTGTAATCGGGACTAGAATCCATGGCGTCGTCTTGGGAATTCAAGCTGGAATACCCGGCTTATGCATTGCCCATGACTCTCGTACACGCGAGTTGTGCGAGGTGATGCACGTCCCCTTTATGATGGCTAGCGAAGTGCTGAATGGCCTCACAATCGAAGAAGCTATGAACCGCTACGAGTTCGACGGTGAGGCATTCGACCAGAACCGGAGAGTTCTAGCTAACCGGTTGAATGATCTTCTGCAGGCAAACGGCGTAGAAAGCTCTCCATGGCTTGCAAGCGTATGCAACGTCAGCAGCTAGCCGCTTCACTCGCGGCAGTGAACCTCAACCCGATGAACGGGACGGGTTCGTGACCCCTCAAGCCGCCACAGCCTCCACCCCCATCGCCGCCGCCAACCGCTCCAACCGCCGCTGTATCCCGTCCCCCGCAAACACCCCGCTCCCCTCCGCCAACCGCAACGCAATCCGGTCCGGCATGACCCTCAAATTCGCCCCGCCCAACAACGCCGTAGTTCCAGCCGAAAGCGTGTAAGCCAGCCGCAGCGCCGTCCCCAGCACTTCCGCCCGCAACAGCGAGGCCGGGTCCAGCAATGCGCGCGCCGGCGCCAGGAACGCGGCATCGGCTTCGGCCTCGTAACGCAGCGCCACCGTGAGCGCGAGCGCCGCCCGGGCTGGGTGGTCCATCGCGACGCCGGGTTGGCGCAGCACGCGGAGGAAGGCCTGTTCCGCGCGGTACTCCGGATGGTCCTGCGCGCCGATGTCGGACAGGGCGCAGGCGGCCTCGCGCAGGCGGGCGTCGCGGGCGCTTTCGTTGGGGAACAGCGGGGCGGTCCAAGCGAACAGGGCCGGCGGCAACGCGGGGTCGCGGCCATACTGGGCGGCAATTTCCGTGGCGGCGGCCAGCACGGGGTCGCGCTCGCGTTCGGCCTCCGCCAGGTGTTGCATGAACCAGCCTTCGCGGATGCCGTTGGCGCTGAACACCACGCGCCGCGCGCCGGTCTGGCGCAGCAGGCGACGGAGCACGGTGGCGGCGAACGGCAAGTCGTCGATGCGGCGCCGGGGTGCCCCCGTCAGCTTTTCCAGGGTGCGCTTCGGGCTTGCGAGCAGGAACGCGGCCAGGTCCCGGGCGGCGTCCCGGCCGATGCTGTAATAATGCACGATATTGAGCGGGTAACCCACCTGCTGCATGTGGATGCGCGCCAGCGCCCGCCAGGCGCCGCCCACCAGATACAGGTCGCGCTCCGCCCCCTCGTTCAGCCACGGCACGCCGGCGAGGTCCGCGTCCGCCAGCGCCCGGGCCCGCACCAGGTCGCCGTCCGCCCGGTCCGACAGGCGGATCACGCCAAGTGGCAGGCTGGCGGCGTGACGCACCGCGCCGCCGCTCACGCGCACCACTTCGAGCGAGCCGCCGCCGATGTCGGCCAGCACCCCGTCCGCGTCCGGAATGCCGCACAGCAGGCCGGCGCTGGACAGCGCGGCTTCCTCAGCGCCGGTCAGGGTATCGACCGGCACGCCGGGCATCCGGGCACGCAGGCCAGCCACGAACTCCGGGCCGTTGGCGGCGTCCCGCACGGCGGCGGTGGCCAGCACGGCGAACGGGTCCGCCCGCATGGCGCGGGCGATGGCGTGGTAGCGGGTCATGACGCGCAGCGCCGGGTCGATGGCGGCGTCGTTCAGCCGTCCGGTCGTTTGCAGGCCGCGGCCGAGCCGCAGCACTGCCTTTTCATTGAAAATCGCGACGGGGTTGCGGCTGAGGCCCTCGAATATCACGAGCCGGACGGAGTTGGAGCCGAGGTCCACCACCGCGCAACGCGGCGCGGCAGGCATGTTGATGTCTGGCAATGGCTAATCCTGGCTGATGCGGTCGGGCCGGCGGTGGCGTATCGCTGCGGTCCCGCTCTGCAACGCGCTGCCGCGGCCGGACAGGGACGGGTTGGTCATGAAATAGTCGTGCGCGGACACCGGCCGTTGCCCCGATGCGACCCGGCGCCAGCTTCCGTCGGCGCCCAGCTCCCAAGATTGCAGGGTGTCGCGCAGGTTCACCACCATGATCTGGTCTAGGATTTGCGCGTGCACGGTGCGGTTGTGAATCGGCACCAGCGTCTCGACCCGCCACTCCATGTTGCGCGCCATCCAGTCGGCGCTGCTGATGAACACGCGGGCCTGGCGGCTCGGCAGCCGGTGGCCGGCGCCGAACACGTAGATGCGGCTGTGCTCCAGGAAGCGGCCCACGATGCTTTTGACCCGGATGTTGTCGGACAAGCCGGGCACGCTGGGGCGAAGGCAACAGATGCCGCGCACCACGCATTTGATCTGCACCCCGGCGCGGGAGGCCGCATACAGCCGGTCGATCAGGCGGTCGTCCACCAGGCTGTTCATCTTCAGCCAGATATGCGCCGGACGGCCCGCGTCCGCGTGGGCGATCTCGTCGTCGATCAACCGCTCCAGCGTGCTGCGCGTGGTGAGCGGGCTGAACGCCAGGCTGTCCATGCGCTCCGGCTGCGCGTAGCCGGTCATGTAGTTGAACAGCCGAACGCTGTCCCGGCACAGGTCCGGGTCGGACGTGAAGAAGCTGAGGTCGGTGTAGATGCGCGCGGTGATCGGGTGGTAGTTGCCGGTGCCGAAATGCGCGTAGGACCGCATGGACCCGCCCTCGCGCCGCACCACCAGGGACAGCTTGGCGTGGGTTTTCAGCTCCATGAAGCCGTACACCACTTGGACCCCGGCGGCCTCCATGGTGCGCGCCAGGCGGATGTTGGCCTCCTCGTCGAACCGCGCGCGCAGCTCGATCATGGCGGTGACGGACTTGCCGGCCTCGGCCGCCTCAATCAAAGCCTTTACAATTGGGCTGTCGCGGCTGGTGCGGTACAGCGTCTGCTTCACCGCCACCACGTTCGGGTCGGCAGCGGCCTGGCGCAGGAACTGCA
>CAXTCN010000351.1:0-3639 GCA_964242575.1 uncultured Acetobacteraceae bacterium
CGCCGATCCTACCGTGTCCATCCACGTCGCGTTAAGTCCGACAGACTGCTAGAGCTGTCATTGACGGCGCATCAGCCGGCATACCGGCGCGAGGCGTGTTCGTAGTGCTGCACAGCCACCCCTGTCGGGGTCAGTACGAAGCGGTCGAGGTCGCTCCCAACCAACAGGTTGCCGGACCAGGTTACACGTTTCCGCCGCTCGACCACGTTGCCGTCCAGCCGTTCGACCAGCATACGGTCCAGCCCGACCTTGCTGAACGCGTTGACTATGTCGGCGGTGTTGGCGAAACCGGGTTGGCGCAGCAGCCGCGCGATCAGCATCGTCTTGCCGCTGCCCAAGAAGCCGGTGACGACCGTCACCGGCGTAAGCGCCGAGTTGGAGGGCGTCACCGGCGGCCTGCTCACGCTGCTGCCGGGGCGTGCAGGCCGCTGCGGCGCTTCAGCACCTCCGGCGCCGTCTCGCGCAGGTCGAGGCCGACCAGCACGCCGACTGCCAAGGCGGCGATGGCAAGATAAAGCGTGTACTGGATGCCGTACAGCCCGGCGACATAGCCCGCGATTACCGGGGCGATGCCGCCGCCGAAGATCTCGCCGACGCCGATGGCCACGCCCGACGCGGTCGCCATCAGCTTCGCGGGTACTGACTCCGCGCTGAGCGGGCCAACGGTGAGGGCGATGTGGGCGAAGTTGAAGAAGTGGACCACAAACAGCACGGCAAACAGGGTGCCAGGCTCCGCGCCGATCTGGGTTAGCAGGACCAGCGAGGCAAGGGTCGCTAGGCTGGAGCCGACCATCACCGGCTTGCGCCCGACCCGGTCGGACAGCCACGGCATGATGACCGTCCCAGCGCTGGCGCCGAACCCGGTGGCTGACAGCACGAAGCCCATTTGCGGCAGGCTGAGGTGCAGGTAGTCCGTCAGGTAACTGGGCAGCATCGCGGTTGTGACGATCAAGCAGGTCAGCCAGCACAGCATTCCGGCCATGTTGAGCCACACGTTCCGGTATTGGAGCACGTCGGTCCAGGCGTGGTCGGCCGCGTCATGCGTGGCGACAATGCTGGGCGGCGTGTAGGCGCCGTCCGCCAGCCCCATCATGGCCCGGATCACCAGCAGCGAGACGATGCCGCCGGCCAGGCCGCTGATGCCCACCAGCACCGAGAAGGCGACTATGGAAGCCACCACGACCTTGCGGCGCCCGATGCGGTCAGAAAGCCGCCCCATGAAGAAGCCGGAGATGCCCCAGGTGACCGAAAGGATGCCGGTGATGTGGCTGAGGTCCTGGTAGGTGAGGTTCAGCTCCTTCATCAGCGTCGGGAACATCGGCAGGATCATGAAGCGGTCCAGGCCAACAAGTCCGAAGCCGAGGCAGAGCAGCAAAACAGCCTTGAACTCGTAACAGGTATCCCAGTCGCCGGTTGTGGCGCTCATGGAAGCGGCCCCTTCAGGTGTTTGACGGAGACCCTGCGAGGCGGCGGGGCGCGTCACAGCGGGAAGGTGAACTGGAACCAGATGCGATCACCCGCCAACCTCGTGCTGCCGTTTCGCAACCAGCTACCGGCAGCTCGGATCAGGCCGCCGGCTGGTCCTGAGGAACTCGCCCGGCCCGTTGTTCCGGTGATCCCAGGCCGCCTGGTTGCCGTGCGCCCAACTGCTCCACGTCCCTAGCTGTGCGGATGCCGTTTTCCGAGAGGGTGGCCAGCAAACAGTCCACCAAGCTTGGGAGATCCCCTGACGTGACGGCACCCCCGAACACGTAGAAGTCCGGCCGCATGATCATGCCGGCTGCGCCGTGCGCGTCGAGGAAGGCCAGGTACTTGCCGTCCATGTCTACAGCCAAGTCGCCTCCCGGCGCCGCGGAGATGCCGACGAGATGCGCGCCGAGGCCCGCCAGGGCCTGCACCTGGTCGGGGCGCAGCACGTCCGCCGGGTTGGCGTCGCGAAGGACGACGCAGAAGCCCAAGCCTACGACGTCGTCCCAGCGCCCCTCGCGCCCGCGCCAGCGTACCGTCCCATGCGGCGACAGCAACCCGGCCATCGGCGTCCCTTGCGCGACAAGCCCGGCCGTCAAATGCGGGAAGGGCGGGAACGGCTCGGCCGTGCCGGTCTTGAAAGCCCGGTCCCGTTCCGCCGCCTCGGCTGGGTCGGCGATGCAGATGATGCGTCCGAGGTAAACGGCAGCATCAATGACCCCGTTCACATGCGGCTTGCGCTCGGTGGTGTAGCTGTCCAGCAGCTCGTCCCCGGCCTGGCCACGCAGGATGCGGTCCAGCTTCCAGCTCAGGTTCCATGCGTCCCGGATGCCGGCGCACATGCCCTGGCCCATGAAGGGCGGCATGGTGTGCGCGGCGTCGCCGGCGATCAGCACGCGGCCCTTGCGCCAGGTTTCGGCCACCAGAGACCGGAAGGTGTAGATGGTGTGGCGCACCAGCTCAGCTTGGTCAGGCCTGACCCACTTGCCCAGCAGCTTCCAGACGTGCGCTTCGTCCTGCAACGCTTCCCGTGACTCTCCGGGCAGGCGCATGAACTCCCAGCGGCGGCACACCCGGCCGTCCTGCATGCCGCCCGGCACCATGGTCGTGGGGCGCTCGGGGTTGCAGTATTGGCCGCAGTCCGGAATGTCGAGCTTGACCCCGGCGTGGAGCTTCATGTCCACCACCAGCCAGTCCGCCTGGAAGCCGATGTCCTCGCGGCCGATGCCCAAGGCCTCGCGCACCATGCTGTTGGCGCCGTCCACGCCGACCAGGTAGCGGGTGCGCAAGGTGCGGGTCTGGGCGCCCTCATACTGCTTCAGCCGGACCTCAACATGATCGCCGTGATTGGTGAAGCCCGACAGCTCCCAGCCGAGGCGCAGCTCCACCGTTGGCTGCTCGCGCACCTTGGTGCGGAACTCGGCCTCCAGGCTGGGCTGGTGGACGAAGTTGACTTCGGGTCCGCCGGACACAGAGCCCGCGCTCCAGTCGAGGCACAGCAATTCCTCCCAGTCCGCATTGAACCATTGATACAGCGGCGCCGGTTGCGACACGCGCGCCAACCCTTCGCCCATGCCGATGGCATGCAACATCCGGGCGGCCTCATGGTCGATGCACACCGCCCGCGGCAGGTTGTAAGGCTCCGACCACCGTTCGACCACCGCAACATGGTGCCCCTGGCGACCCAGCATGAGCGCCAGCACCTGGCTGACCGGGCCGTAGCCGATCTGGACGACGTCGTACATCGGTTCCTGCTGCACAGGCATTTCCTCCGGCTTCACGGTCTTGTTCGGCTTGGCCCGCGTTGGAGCTGGCTTCAGATACCCGCGGCGGCGGGCAGCTCCGGCTCGTGTGATGCTTCGTGGTTGAAGGCAAAGTCCTTCGGCGGCTCCGGACCCCACAGGTAGAAGCTGTTCTCGATGGGGTGGGACGCGCCCTCCCAGTTCATCTCGACGGGGATGTAGTCAATGTCGCAGGAGTACTCCGCGAAGCTGCCCCACGGGTCGCGCACGTAGTGGAAGTAGTTGGAGCCGAGCACATGCCGCCCAAGGCCCCAGCCGTCCGAGTAGCCGCTGTCGGCCATGTGCATAGCGCCGAGGCCGATGTCCTGGACCGAAGCCACGTCCCAGCTGCAATGGTGCAGGCCCGGCGCGTTGGACTTGGCAAACGCCA
>CAXTCN010000352.1:0-3624 GCA_964242575.1 uncultured Acetobacteraceae bacterium
GCGCTCTCGAGCAGCTTGAGCGTGCGGTTGCGTTCCGCGGCCAGGGTGCCGACCAACGCTTTGCGGTGGCGCAGCAGCCCATGGCGGACCAAGTCGGCGATCCACTCCGCGTCCTTCACGTCCGTCTTGCGTCCGGGCACGTTGCGCATGTGCGAGGCGTTGCCGACGATGACGGTGAAGCCACCTTCCAGGGCAGCGTGGACGGGCTGCCAGTAAACACCCGTGCCCTCCATGCCGACGTGGGTGGCACCCTTCTCAACCAGCCACGCGCGCAAGGCCGCGAGGTCCTGGCGCATGGCGCCGAAGCTGCGCACCTCCTTGCTCGGCCGGCGCCCTGCCGCACCAAGGATGACGCAGGCCACCACCGAGCCCTGGTGCACGTCGAGCCCGGCCACGCGTTCGATCAGTGCGTCCATCACCACCTCCAACAACAAGGGTGGCGGGCGCGGCGCCGCGGGACGGTAGACAGAGGCTGGCCCACGTGCTGGCCGGACAAGCCGGCCGCGACCTTCGGTGGTCCCTGAACGCAGCGCGGACCGATCTCTTGTACGGGGTCGGATGCCACCTACCCACTGCCGGCCTCCACGCGTCCGCCAACCGCTATGTTGGAAGCATTGTGCGCCGTTCCACTCCGGACCCATTTTCTCCTGCAAGGCGGTGCGCGGCCAGACGCGCTGGGCATCTCTGGTGGACTTCACATTCGCGCTGATTAACATGCTGGTCCCGGCCAGGGTCGATCTGCTGCTCTAGGTCCGCTGCGCCGTCTACAACGGCGCGCTCGGCTCCGGCCTTCCAACTGTTCGAGCCAACTCTCTCCCAGCCTCACCAGGCATTAGCGGAAGCGGCATAACCTCCAGTCTCTGCGCCCACGTTGCCTAGCTTCTTGGCCAAAGCACGCCCTGATGTCCGCGGGGCATGCCACCAATACCCATGTTTATGAACTTCTGGACGCGCTTACCCTCGTAGGTATCGGTCGTGTAAAGGTTGCCCTTTGCGTCTGTCGCGATGCTGTGCACGCCGTAGAACTGCCCGGGTTGGCGTCCGCCGTCACCGAACGTGACCAGCTCCTCAAGCGTCTCACGCAGGATGACGCGCACCTTCTCGTTCTGGCCATCCGCCATGAAGATAAAGCGTTGCTCCGGGTCCTTGGAAAAAGCGATGTCCCAAACTGCTCCCGCCGCCAGGGTGTTCTTGGCGTAGAACGCCTCCTTCACGAACTTGCCATCTGGGTTGAAGATTTGGAGGCGGTTGTTCACGCGGTCACACACATAGACCAGCCCGTCGTTCGACCGCTCGACGCAGTGCACGGGATTGCGGAACTGCTGCGCCGGCGGCGCCTTGGGATCGTAAGGTCCGAGGTTCGCATCGTCCGGCTTGTTGCCGTAGGCACCCCAGTAGCGGATCATCTTCCCCGTGTCGGCGTCGAGCACTGCGACCCGTTTGTTAAGGTAGCCGTCCGCGACATAAACCTCGTTCGTTTTCGGATCAGCCCATATCTTGGCCGCACGCCCGAAGTTCTCGGTATTGTTGCTTCCAGCGTTCTGGCCCGATCCGCCAACCTGCATCAGGAACTTACCGTCCTTGGTGAACTTCAGGACCTGCGCATCCTTCTCGCCGTTGCCGCCGATCCAGACGTTGCCCTTGTGATCAACATGGATGCCATGGTTCGACTGGGGCCACTGATAGCCCTCCCCTGGGCCACCCCATGCCCTCACGAGGTTTCCGGCTGGATCGAACACCAGTACCGGCGGCGCACCGCGGCAGCACTCAGCGATAGGGGGGTTCAGCTCCGCGCCCTTCTCGTTGTTGTGCAGCGTCGAGGAACTGCGATGGATGATCCAGATATGATCCTGCTCGTCGGCCCACACGCCGATCACCGAGCCGAGCAGCCAGTTGTTCGGCAACGGCTTGGGCCAGAACGGATCAACCTGGAACCTCGGCGCCTGCACCTCGTTGCTCTGCGCTTCAGCCTTGTTTTGCAGCAGCGCCTGACCAATGCCCAGGCCGACAACGCCGACCGCAAGCGCCACACCATAGAGCAATTTGCTTCGTTGCTTGAGCATGACCCCCCCCCGTTCATTGGCAAGTCGAGACTTGCGACACCCACGCGCCACGGTGCCGATGTCTCGCGCACAGCCCCGCTAGACCTCCCGTCAGCATGCGCGCAAGAATTCAGGATGTCATTACCGATGCTGACAAAATCTCACGTAGGCTTCGGAGCAGGCCTGCCGGCAGGTTCAGGTGGATGCTTGGCCGCAATCCGGCGCGCTGCTATCGCCCTGGTCGTCGCCTGCGTGTTCGTGTTCGGCGCGGCTGCGCATGATGTTCCTGCCGATGTGAGGGTCAACGCGTTCGTCAAGCCTGCGGGGCAGTGGCTCCAAGTGCTGCTTCGCGTGCCGATGGCTGCGATGCAGGACGTGGATTTCCCAAAACGCGGTCCAGGCTACCTCGACGTGTCACGTGCCGACGACGCCTTGCGCAATGCAACCCAGCTCTGGCTGGTCGGCACCATCGCCCTTTACGAGAACGGCACCCGCCTCGTCGCGCCGACGATCGTGCACGCGCGCGTGTCGCTCCCTTCGGACCGGTCGTTCACCAGCTACGAGCAGGCTCTCGCGCACATGGACGATCCCCGGCTCGCCGATGACCTCGATCTCTATTGGAACCAGCAACTGCTCGATGTCCTGTTGGAGTATCCGATCGAGTCCGAGCAGTCCGAGTTCACCATCCATCCGCGCGTTAATCGCCTCGGCGAGAGAGTCTCGACGTCGCTGCGGTTCCTGCCGCCCGAAGGGGCCTCACGAGCTTTCGAGTTTCACGGCGACCCGGGTCTCGTGCGTCTCGACCCGCGCTGGCAGCAAGCTGCCCTGCGCTTCGTTGTGTCCGGCTTCTGGCACATACTGGAGGGCACCGACCACCTTCTGTTTCTCCTGTGCCTCGTGATCCCCTTTCGGCGGTTAAGATCGTTAGCGATCCTCGTCACCTCGTTCACCCTCGCCCACTCGCTTTCGCTGATTGCTGCCGCATTGGGCTTTGTGCCCGATGCGCTCTGGTTCCCGCCGCTGATCGAGATGCTGATCGCTTGCTCGATCCTTTACATGGCCGTCGAGAACATCGCCGGCAGCAACGTCGAGCGGCGTTGGATTATCACCTTCGCCTTCGGGATCGTGCATGGCTTCGGCTTCTCCTTCCTGTTGCGCGAGCAGCTCCAGTTTGCGGGCAACCATCTGATCGCCTCCCTGATCGCGTTCAACATCGGCGTGGAGATCGGCCAACTCGTTGTGCTGATCGTGCTGATACCAGCGCTCAGCTTAATTTTCGGGCGCGTGATGCCTGAACGGCTCGGCATTATCATACTGTCAGCGTTCGTCGCGCATACCGGCTGGCATTGGTTGGTCGAGCGCACGGGGCAACTGACGCAGTTCCCGTTTCCCACCCTCGACACCATGTTCCTCGCAAGCGCGATGCGGGGTTTGATGGCGCTGTTGCTGCTCGCAGGAGTTGTGCTGCTTGCAAACGGCCTGGTGAAGCGCTGGCTGACAGCAGAGAAAGGCGTTGCCGCTGAGTGAGGCGTTGTTGCAGGGACCAGCGCGGGGCCGAGCTTGCCCAACCCGTGACGATCAG
>CAXTCN010000353.1:0-3607 GCA_964242575.1 uncultured Acetobacteraceae bacterium
GTCAACTACATCCGGCACTGCGGCTACGTCCAGTCAGGCTGAAAACGCTCTAATCCTCCCTTGGTTCCGTGGAGATCGACAGGCAAAGATGGGCTTTGGTGCACAATTCAGGTTGTGGACGTGGAGCCCCAGCCCAAGGCGTTTTCAACGGACACGCTGGGACACCGGCATGCCGAGGCGGGTCATCCGGTTCAGCACCGAGCAGGCGACCTTGGCCTCGGTCTTCTGGGCCGGCAGGGTCCGGGCGCGGAGGCTGCGGCCGATGATGGTCTTGTAGCGGAACATGGCCGTTTCCGCGTGCGACCGCCGGCCGTAGCCGACCGCCTTCTGCCAGCCCAGACGTCCTTTGGCTTGGATCACCTGGATGTGCCGGTCGCGCTGCCTGGGTGTGGTTGCGGCATCCGGGCTCGGCACTGCGGTTGAGCGCGGCGGGATGACCACCGCCACGGGCGGATCGGGCTGACGCTCCGCCACGGCCCGGTAGACGGGCTCGCCGTCATAGGCGCCGTCCGCCGTCACCGAGGCGAGGGGACCAGGGATCTGCTCGAGCAAGGGGCCAACCTGGGACGCGTCGCCGTCTTCGTTGCTCGTCAGCTCGGAGGCGAGGATCTCGCCGGTGCTGGGATCGACCGCCAGATGCAGCTTACGCCATGTCCGCATGCCGCGCTCGCCGTGCTTTTCGACCAGCCACTCGCCCACGCCGTAGACCTTCAAGCCGGTCGCGTCGATCACCACGTGCGCCGGTCCGCTCGCCTGGGCTTGCGCCAGCGCCGCGGCGAGCGCCAGGCCGGGGCTGCGCCGGGAGAACGTGGTGTGGTCGGGCACGCTAACCCTAAGGCCGAGCAGGGTCACGAGCGAGCGTAGCAGGCCCTCGGTCTGCCGCCAGGGCCGGCCAAAGGCCAGGCGCAGCAGGTGACCGGTCTCGATCGCCACGTCCGAGTAGTCGCGGGGGCGACCAGGCCGGCCAGTGTGCAGGGGGTGCCAGGCCGCGAGCGCCTCGGGCGTCACCCAGACCGTCAAGCTCCCGCGTTGCTGCAACGCCCCGTCGTATGCCGGCCAGTTGGTGACCTTGTAGCGCGCCCGGGGGATCTTGTGGCGGCGTGCCTCATTGGCCTTGTAGGGCATCGGTCATCCAGGGAACGAGGAAGCGGCCCTATACGCCCAGTTCGCACCCAGCCAAAACCACGCACAGGACCTGAATTGTGCACCAACGCCGCAGCACTCTCTATTACGAACCGCGTCCGGTGCCGGCGGCCGAGTTGGCCGTCATGCGGCGGATTGACGAGTTGCACCTCGACCACCCGTTCGCGGGCAGCCGGATGATGCGTGACTTGCTGCGCGGCGAGGGCATCGCGATCGGGCGAGAGCGGATCGTGACGATGATGCGGCGGATGGGCATCGAGGCGCTATACCGCCGGTCGAATACGTCCAGGCCCGCGCTTGGGCACAAGATCTACCCGTATCTGCTGCGAGGCCTGGATGTCGTGCGGCCGAACCAGGTGTGGGCGATGGACATTACATACATCCCGCTGGCGCGCGGCTTCGTCTACCTGGCCGCCGTGCTGGACTGGTTCAGCCGGCGGGTGCTTTCCTGGCGCGTCTCTATCACGCTGGAGGTTGAGTTCTGCCTCGACGCGGTCGAAGAGGCGCTTGCCCGGCATGGCCGGCCGGAGCTCTTCAACACCGACCAGGGCAGCCAATTCACCAGCGCCAACTTCACCGGCCTGCTACTCGGGAACGACATCGCGGTCAGCATGGACGGCCGCGGTGCGTGGCGCGACAACGTGTTCGTCGAGCGGCTCTGGCGTTCAGTCAAGTACGAGGAGGTATACTTGCGAGCCTACGACAGCGTCGGCGAGGCGCGCGCCTCGATTGGCCGGTATCTGGCGTTCTACAACCGAAAGCGCCCGCACTCGAGCCTTGACGCGCGGACGCCGGATCAAGCCTACTTCGACCATCTGCCGCAACGCGCGGCAGCATGACTTTCGTCGCCGTTGGCAGGGCACCGCTCCGGTCGGGCTACGCCCTCCCTGCGCACCACCCCACCAACGGCATCACAGGATAACAACCGGCAGAGGCTCCACTTATCCAAAGCGAAACAGTGTCTCGACGAAGCCGGCCACCTCTGTGGACCCATGCCCGCAGGCGTTCTTGATCGTTCGGCGAGCATCTCGGCAGGCACGTAGCGGAGCCGCCGCCTCCGCCACCAACATCAATGTTGGATCGACCCCACCCTGGAATGGACAGGCACCTGCACCGTCCGGGCAAGGGCTGCGAAGTCGCTGATCTCCATCGGGCGGCCGAACAGGTAGCCTTGCACCTCGGTGCAGCCTTCCTGCCGTAGCCTCTCGGCCTGGCTCTCGGTTTCCACCCCTTCGGCATTGGCTGAGATACCGAGTGCCTCCGTCATGCCAAGGATGGCGCGCACGATCGCAGCCGCGCGCGGGTCCTCGCCCAAGCTGGACACAAAAGAGCGGTCTATCTTCACCTTGTCGAAGCGAAACTGCTGCAGGTAGCTGAGCGAGGAGTACCCCGTGCCGAAATCATCCATCGCGACCGTGATGCCCTTGTCGCGCAGCCGGTTGAGTATGACGAGGATCTCCTCGGTGTCGCCCAGGAGCAAGCTCTCCGTCACCTCCAACTCCAGTCGTGCCGGCGGTAAGCCGGTATCCTCAAGCACACGGCTGACTGTGTCCAGGAACCCGGCGTGGCGGAACTGCACAGCCGAGACGTTGACAGCGACCTTCAGTGGCTGCTCCCACCCCACCGCTTGGCGACAAGCTTCCTCGAGCACCCACGCTCCGAGGGGGACGATAAGGCCTGTTTGCTCAGCGAGACCAATGAACGCGTCGGGTGGCACGTTGCCGCGTATGGGGTGTTGCCAGCGCAGCAAGGCTTCCGCTCCGGTCAGCCTGCCGCTCCTCAAATCGACCTGTGGCTGGAATTGCAGGCGCAACTCGGACAGTTTCATCGCCGACCGCAGGTCTGCCTCCAACGCGCGGCGTGCCTGCAAGGTGACGTTCATGTGAGAAGCGAAGAAGCGGAAGCCTCTCCGCCCCTTCGCCTTCGCGTCGTAGAGGGCGAGATCTGCTTCCTGCATGAGCCGGGCCGGGTCCGCGCTCTCAGGGGTTTCCGCGACCGCGATGCCGATTGAGACCCCGACCATGACCTGATGCCCGTCCAAGGTGAATGGTTGCTCGATGGCGTTCTGTAAACGGGTTGCGAGCGCTGCGGCGCCGCCTGGCTGGACGACGTCGATCTGCACGACCGCGAACTCGTCGCCGCCCAGACGCGCGATGGTATCCGACTCGCGAAGGCAAGCTGAAAGGCGGAGCGCCACTTCTGAAAGCAGGCTGTCGCCTATGGCGTGGCCGAGTGTGTCGTTCACTTCCTTGAAGTGATCCAAGTCAAGACAGAGCACCGCCAGCGTGCCGCTGCCATGCCGGCGGAAGCTCACAACCGCCTGGCGCAGCCGATCCTGCAGCAACGCACGATTCGGCAAGCCGGTCAGCGTGTCGTGGCTGGCCAGATGGGAGGCGTGCGCCACCGCACTCCGCAGCAGCCTCATCGGTGCGATGCGAAGCGTGAGAAAGGCCGCGACCCCAAG
>CAXTCN010000354.1:0-3592 GCA_964242575.1 uncultured Acetobacteraceae bacterium
CGCTCTGCGCATAGCCTCGCTCACGCCAACTCGTAGGGGAGGTTGAGCAGCTACTAATCCAACCCATTTTTCCCCTGGATTGCAGGAATGGTAAGTCCGTGGATGGAAGTCCTCGATTTCGTGTTGCCAGTGCTGGCCGCCACGCTGCGCCTGGCAACGCCGCTCCTGCTAGCGGCCCTGGCCGGCCTGTTTTCCGAGCGCGCCGGCGTCATCGACGTGGGGCTGGAGGGAAAAATGCTGGCCGGCGCCTTTGCAGCCGCCGCAGCCGCCGCCGTCACCGGCCATGCGCTGACGGGCCTGCTGGCCGGCATGGCAGCCGCTTGCCTGCTGGGGATGGTGCACGCCTATGCCTGCGTGACGTTGCGCGGCAACCAGGTGGTTTCCGGCATGGCCATCAATATCGTCGCCTCCGGACTGACGGCGACGTTGGCGCTATCGTGGTTCCGCATAGGCGGGCAAACGCCGCCGCTGCCGGCCGACGCCCGTTTCCTGCCCGTCACCCTGCCGGGAACCGAGGCGCTCGCCAGCGTCCCAGTGCTGGGGCGCATTTACGGCACGCTGTTCGGCGGACAGACGGCGCTGGTTTATCTGACGCTCGCCCTGGTGCCGCTCAGCGCCTACGTGCTCACCCACACCCGGTTCGGCTTGCGGCTGCGCGCGTGCGGCGAGCATCCCGCGGCTGTCGACACCGCCGGCATCTCCGTGGCCCGGCTGCGCTATGCGGCGGTGCTGATCGCCTCCGTGCTGTGCGGCATCGCTGGCGCATCCATCGCCACCGCGCAGGGAGCGGGCTTCCAGCGCGACATGATTGCCGGGCGCGGCTATATCGCGCTCGCCGCCATGATCCTGGGCGGGTGGCGCCCGTGGCCGATCCTGCTGGCCTGCCTGGCGTTCGGGTTGCTGGACGCGGTGGCGATCCGCCTGCAAGGCGTGGCTCTGCCGGGCATCGGCGCGTTCCCGGTGCAGGCCGTGCAGGCGCTGCCCTATGTGCTGACGGTGGTGCTGCTGGCCGGTTTCGTGGGACGCACCAGGCCGCCCAGGGCGAGCGGCCAACCCTATCTGAAGGAACGCTGACTATGCCCGACCCGCTTGTCACCGCCGCCCTGGCCGCACGCGGCTCGGCCTATGCGCCGTACTCCCGCTTTGCTGTCGGCGCCGCGTTGCGCACGGCCGAGGGCGCGGTCCATGCCGGCTGCAACGTCGAGAACGCCGCCTACCCCGAGGGCACCTGCGCCGAGGCGGGCGCCATCGCCGCCATGGTGCTGGCCGGTGGTCGCCGGATTGCCGAGTTGGTGGTGGCCGGCGGCGGCGACGCCCCCTGCACGCCGTGCGGCGGCTGCCGGCAGAAGCTGCGGGAGTTCGGCACGCCCGGCACGCTCGTTCGCATCATTGACCCGGCAGGCACGGCGCTGCTGCGCACCAGCCTGGCCGAGCTGCTGCCGCACGCGTTCGGCCCGGAGAACCTGGCATGATGCCCACGGCCTACCTCGCCGGTCCGGACGTGTTCCTGCCGGGCGCCGCCGCCCATGCCCGGCGCAAGGTCGAAATCTGCGCGCGCCACGGCATCGAGGGCCGCCCACCGCTGAACGAGGACGTTTCCAGCCTGCAATCCATGGGCAACGAGGACGCCTGGGCCACCATCTATCGCAAGGACATCGCCATGATGGAGGCCTGCGACCTGGTCATAGCCAACCTCACGCCGTTCCGCGGCGCGTCCGCCGACAGCGGCACGCTGATTGAGGTCGGCTGGTTCCTCGGACGCGGACGGCCGGTGTTCGGCTACTCCAACAGCGCCACCCCCTTCGCCGAGCGCTGCCGGCAACAGACCCTGGCGCAGCCCGACCCGATCCTCGGCCTCAGCGTGGAGGGCTTCGGACTGCCGGACAACCTGATGATCCAGGGAGCGGCGGTGCAGGCCGGCGGGCATCCCGTCGTTCTGCCAACTGACGGGCGGGACCGTCCATTCGACAGCCTGGAGGTGTTCGAGGCTTGCGTGGCACTGGTCGCCCGGCAACTGTCCAAGGCCCAGCACTTGTCCAAGGCATAAGGCGTGGCCCAGAAAATCATCATCGACACCGACCCCGGCAAGGACGACGCGGTCGCAATCCTGCTGGCGTTGGCCTCGCCGGCCGAGCTGGAGGTGCTGGCGCTGGTCGCGGTGGCCGGCAACGTGCCGGTCGCCCGCACCGAGGCCAACGCCCGCCGCGTGCTGGAGCTGGGCGGCCGTCCGGACATCCCGGTCTATGCCGGCTGCGCCCGCCCGCTGGTGCGGCCGCCCATCACCGCCGAGCACGTGCACGGCGACACGGGCCTGCACGGCCTGAACCTGTCGGAGCCGCAAACGCCCGCACGGCCGGAACATGGCGTGGACTACTTGATCGGCACGCTGCGCGCGGCTGCGCCGGGCGAGATCACCCTCTGCCTGCTTGGCCCGGCGACCAACCTCGCTATGGCGCTGGCCAAGGCGCCCGACATTGGCCCGCGCATTGCCGCCGTCGTGTGGATGGCCGGCGCGCGCAGCGAGGGCGGCAACGTGACCCCCGCCGCCGAGTTCAATGTCCACGCCGACCCTGAAGCGGCCAAGGTGGTGCTGGACAGCGGCGTCCCGCTCACGCTGCTGCCGCTCGACCTGACGCACCAGGTGCAGGTGACGGAGGACCGGCTGGACCGGCTGCGGCATATCGGCACGGCGGCAGCGCGCGCCGTGGCGGCGTTGTATTCCGATGCGGACGGCACGGCGCTGCACCGGCGGGAGGGCAACCCGCTGCACGACCCCTGCGTCATCGCGCACCTGCTGCGGCCCGGCCTATTCAGCGGGCGGCGCATCAACGTGGCGGTGGAGACCAGCAGCCCGCTCACTCTCGGCATGACCGTGGCCGACTGGTCCGGCGTCACCGGCCGGCCGGCCAACGCCACCTACCTCAACCAAGCGGACGCGGCCGGGTTCTTTGACCTGCTGTTCGAGCGGCTCGCCCGCCTGCCTTGAGGCGCGCGGACGGCTTTTTGGAATGATGGCCCGGTCCCACGTCGTGGTCGGCCTTGCGGCATGGGTCGCCGTGGCGCCGTTGCTGGGCTTCTCGCCGGTCAATCCGGTTTATCTCGGCCTGGCGGTGGCCGGGTCGCTGCTGCCGGACGTGGACCATCCCAAGTCCTGGGTCGGGCGGCGGACATGGCCGGTCTCGGGCGCCATAGCCGCGGTGCTGGGCCACCGTGGCGTGACCCACTCGGCGCTCGCGGTGCTGGGCCTGGTCGCACTGCTGTTGCAGGCGGGATACCGGCGTGGCGAGGTGGCGGCCCTGGCCGTGGGCTACTTGTCCCACCTCGCGGCCGACATGCTGACGCCGCGCGGCCTGCGGCTGGCGTGGCCGCTGCGCAGGACCTGGGGCGTGCCGCTGTGCCGCACGGGCTCCCCGATGGAGCCGGTCATCGTCGCGGCCCTGGCGTGCGCGGCGGCGTGGCGATTGCTTAGCCACGGCGTCCGCTGATGCATTCTATGCAAGGCTGGCAGGGAGTGAGCCAATGGACTTGTCCGCTTTACCATCTCCCGCTGGAGTGAACCCCTGGAGTGAGACAGGTAAATTCGGACGGCTCC
>CAXTCN010000355.1:0-3572 GCA_964242575.1 uncultured Acetobacteraceae bacterium
CCAACAAACCTTACGCGGGCAGCTCGTCTCTCAACCGGGTTGAGCAGCTACGATCATGGTGCCATTTGATACCATCACGTAGCGGATCGATCTCAACATTATCAGACATGTTCTCAAACTTGTTTATTCTGATCGCAAATGGATCGTCGCCAATACCAGTAGCAACGTGCTGATTGGTGACCAAGTACATGTAATGTTCGTAGTGCACGAGAAAGCCCGTACCCTTTGCTTTGAAAGCGTTGTCGCCATTGGTAGAACCAATAAAGACAACGCATTTACGAAGATCGTCAGAGATTCGCATGACCACGCCTGCAAAGCTACGCAGCCGATAAGGTCGCGGCCACAAGTCTGATACGGCCATAATCAATCCTACCGAGTCAAATATGCTGCTACCCAAATTTGTTCTGCTGGTTGGTGATGTCGGAGCGCCACCGTGCTCGTCACGGTACCTACACCTCACCCCCCTCCCGTTCGGGATCGGGTGAAGCTGTCACAGACCCGTGAGGTGCGGCTGCTCCATAATACCGCATGGACCTGGCTCGGGCGGCGCGGGCTGGCCTGGAGCATGCGGTGGACACCCTCATCCAGCAGAGCCACCGTTTTCAGAAGATGGAAGCCGACGGCAGGAACCCGGGTCAGGAGATACGCCGGCACGTGCGGGATCTGACTGCAAATCGGGAGATAGCTGGACACGGGGTAGCACTGAATGGGGCCATGTGCCGCAACGACGACGCCCTGCAAGGGATCGGACAGGAACTCGCGGTGCAGGAACGCGGTCAGCGCGTGCGGGCTTTTGTGCAGCAGCAATCGGACGGGGTGAGGGCCGGGGACAACCCAGGCGGCGAGGCACGCCGGTTGGTGCAAGCCGAGGCGGTCCGTCGAACGTTGGCCCGGCACGTCGCCGGGCTCAGCGAAGCGTTGCAGCGCAACGCAGAGAGCTTGCGTGGCTTGGGGCAGGGCATCGACGCCCACCTACGAGGCCTGCGGGTGGACGCCGAGGCATCTCAGCGCAAGGTGGAAGCTGCGGTTCGCAAACCATCCTCCTCGCCGTCGCCAGGTATGTAGGATTTCCAAGGAGAACCAACACCACTCGTTGGTTCTGATGTCTGCCGTTCTAGCCGTTCCTCGGATATCGTGATTGGCCGAAAGCGGACTATTGGCTGTGGAGTCAGCGGAAGCGAAAAGCGGACATTCCCGATGCACCATCAGCTCTGCCGCTGTCGAACCGAGGCTACCCATCCGACCACCGGCGGCTCCGCATCGGGACTGCTCGGCCTGCACCCTGCCACACGCCCCGTCGCCCGGCGCTCGTGCATCCCGTGGCCACGTCCGGTTCCACGGCGGGTTGCCTGTCATCAAGCCACCGAACCGCCTTCATTTGGCAGTCGAACCCCGTGGAGGCGCCGCTCTCGTCCTGCTAAGCTCCGGGACAAAGCATGGGCAGGATATGTCGATGAACGTCATGGCTCCCGAGGCCCGGCCCGAAGCCCAGATTGCCGTCGAGGCGTTCGACGTGGTGGTTGTGGGCGCCGGCATCTCCGGCATCGGCGCTGCCTACCATCTGCGGCAGCAATGCCCGGACAAGAGCTTCGTCGTGCTGGAGGCGCAGGACGGGTTCGGTGGCACCTGGCGCACCCACCGCTATCCCGGCGTCCGCTCGGACAGCGACCTTTACACGTTCGGCTACCGCTTCAAGCCCTGGACCGGCGCGCCCATCGCGACCGCCGACAAGATCCAGGGCTACCTGGGCGAAGTCGTCACCGAGAACGGGTTGGATGCCCATATCCGCTATGGCCATCACATCACGGCGGCGAGCTGGTCCACGACGGACGCGCTGTGGACAGTTGACGCGCTGACCGGCGGCCATCCGGTCCGCTTCACCGCCCGCTTCCTGTATATGTGCCAGGGCTATTACCGCCATAACGAGCCCTACACGCCGCACTGGCCCGGCATGTCGGACTTCAAGGGCCGCATCATCCATCCCCAGACCTGGCCCGAGGACTTGGACTACGCGGACAAGACCGTCGTGGTCATCGGCTCCGGCGCCACGGCCGCCACGCTGATCCCCGCCATGGCCGTCACGACCCGGCACATCACCATGCTGCAGCGCTCGCCCACCTTCTTCCGCACCGGCCGCAACGCCATCGCCCTGGCGGACGAGCTGCGCGACCTCGACGTGGACGAGACCTGGATCCACGAGATCACGCGCCGCCGCATCATGCGCGACAGCGACACCTTCACCCGCCAAACCTTCGAGGACCCGGCGGCGGCCCGCCAAACACTGCTGGACGCGGCCCGCGCCTATCTGGGTCCGGACTTCGACATCGACACGCATTTCACCCCGACCTACCGGCCATGGCGGCAGCGCGTCGCCTACATACCCGACGGCGACCTGTTCAAGGCGATCGCCGCCGGGTCAGCCTCCGTGGTGACGGACGGGATCGAGCGATTTGACGCCACCGGCCTGCGGCTGACGTCGGGCCAGCACCTGGATGCGGACATCATCGTCACGGCGACCGGCTTCCACCTGAGCGTGCTCGGCGACATCGCCTTCACGGTGGATGGCGTGCCGCTGGACTTCGCCGACACGGTGACCTACCGCGGCATGATGTTCACCGGCGTGCCGAACCTGGCATGGGTGTTCGGCTATCTCCGTGCGGCGTGGACGCTGCGGGCCGACCTGGTGGCCGACTTCGTTTGCCGTCTCATCAACCACATGGATGTCCGGCAGGCCCGCATCGTCCGCGTCGCGCTACGCCCGGAGGACGAGGGGATGGAGCTGCTGCCCTGGATCGACCCGGAGAACTTCAACCCCGGCTACCTGCAACGCGGGCTGCATCTCCTGCCCAGGTGCGGCAACAAGCCGGAATGGGCGCATACCCAGGACCATTGGCTGGAGAAGGACGCACTGCCCGGCATCGATCTGGAGGACGCGGCCTTCCGCTACAGCTGAAGCAGGACGCGACGAGGCATTTGTTTCTGGCTGAAAGCCGCCTGTCCGCTCCCGGGAGCATGTTGGGCTTGAGCGGACGTTAGCCGCGCCCCTCGCGTGTTTACGGGGCGTTAAGCGCCCAGCCATGCTTGCCCTGTGTCGGGCAATCGGGATCGGTGCGGGCGGGGACGAAGCACTTCACCGCAAATTGCCGGGTCCGACCGAGAGGGTGCGATTTCCAAGCTTTAGCCAGATCAATGCTATATTGGTGTCATGGAGACCAAGCCCCCCGTCCCACTCGCCGTCCTCGTTGGCATCCAAATGCCGGAGGTCGACGACGTCGCGCACGAAGCCAGCCTTGAGGAGCTAGGACGCCTGGTGAAGACGCTGGGTTACGAGGTGGTGGGCATGGTGTCGCAGCGGCGCGAAGGCACCGGTGCCGGGTCGCTGCTGGGAAGCGGCAAGCTGGCAGAGCTGGCGGCGCTGACCGGTGGCACCGGTGTGGTCGGCTCGATGGCGCCACCCCGAAGTCCAAAGCCCGGCAGCGGTTCGAAGGTGCGGCCGAGACCGTCGAGCCAGCCAAGCCCAGGGCAATCGAGTGAACTGACCCGAGCGGGCTTCCTACGCGGTTTGGAAGAGG
>CAXTCN010000356.1:0-3561 GCA_964242575.1 uncultured Acetobacteraceae bacterium
TGCCCTGGCCGTAGATGCCGGCGCGGATCGGGCCGTTGCTGCGCTTGCCGGCGGGGGGGTAGCGGACATAGGACACCAAGGCCTCCGCCTCGGCACGGGTGTTGACCATGGGGCAGATCACGCCGTAGGCGCCCGCGTCCAGCACCTTGCCGATGATGCCCGGCTCGTTCCAGGGAACGCGCACCATCGGCAGCACCGGGTGCATCTGCATGGCCTGGAAGCACTGCACCATCGACAAGTAGTCCTGCACGCCGTGCTGCAAGTCCACCGTCACGCTGTCCCAGCCGGCTTGCGCCATGACTTCGGCGGAGAAGCCGCTCGGGATGGCGAGCCATCCGTTGACCGCCGGCTTGCCGGCCGCCCAGAGCTGCTTAACCTTGTTTGCCATCTAGCGTTTCCTCAAGTGATCGCGGCAGGCTAAGCTCGGGCCGCAACAGCGTCAATTCGCAGAGGATAAGGACAAGCAGCATGGCCCGCCCTGTCGACGCCGTCATTGCCCAAGCCCAGGAGTTCCTGGGGGACCGCCTCACCACCAACGCCGCACTGCGCGAGCAGCACAGCCACGGCGAGGACACCCAGCCGCGCACCCTGCCGGACGCGGTCGCGTTCATCGAGACGGGCGCCGAGGCCGCGCGCCTGCTGGCGCTGTGCTACCAGCATAATGTGCCGGTGGTGCCGTTCGGCGCCGGCACGTCGCTTGAGGGCCACGTCACCCCGGTCCGCGGCGGCATCAGCCTGGACCTCAGCCGCATGAACGCGGTGCTTGAGGTGAACGCCGCCGACATGGACTGCCGCATCCAGGCCGGCGTCACCCGGCAGCAACTGAACGAGCACCTGCGCGACCAGGGGCTGTTTTTTCCCGTGGACCCCGGCAGCGAGTGCACCATCGGCGGCATGTGCGCGACCCGCGCCTCCGGCACCGCCGCCGTGCGGTACGGCACCATCCGCGAGAACGTGCTGGGGCTGGAGGTGGCGCTGGCGGACGGCCGGCTGATCCGCACCGGCGGCCGGGTGCGCAAGTCCGCCACGGGATACGATCTCACGCACCTGATGATCGGCTCCGAGGGCACGCTCGGCGCCATCACCGAAATCCAGCTCCGGCTGCACCCGATCCCGGAGGCGATGAGCGCCGCCATCTGCCAGTTCCCCACCCTGGCCGGCGCGGTGAACGCGGTGATCGACGTGTTGCAGGCCGCCGTCCCCATCGCGCGGATCGAGCTGCTGGACGACGTGCAGATGGGTGCCTGCATCGCGTACTCGAAGTTGCAGGGCTACACCCCCTCCCCGACCCTGCTGCTAGAGTTCCACGGCAGCCCGGCTGCCGTTGCGGAACAGGCCGCGCTGGTCGAGGAGATCACGGCCGGGCATGGCGCGCAGGGCTTCCAGTGGGCGACGAACGCCGCCGAGCGCAACCGGCTGTGGCGTGCGCGGCATGACGCGTACTGGGCCGGGCTGGCGCTGAAGCCGGGGCACCGGGGCATCGCCACCGACGCCATTGTCCCAGTTTCGCATTTGGCCGAGCTGATTTTGGGCGCGAAGGCCGATATCGCGGCGTCTGGCCTCACCGCGCCCATCGTCGGCCATGTCGGGGACGGCAACTTCCACACCGTTATTTTGGTGCCGCCCGGCGAGGACGGGCTGGCGCAGGCTTGGACGCTCGACAAGCAGATCGTGGCGCGGGCACTGGCGCTGGGCGGGTCGTGCAGCGGCGAGCACGGCGTCGGCATCGGCAAGCGCGAGTTCCTGGAGATGGAGCACGGCGTGGAGACGCTGGCGGTGATGCGGCAGATCAAGACGGCGCTGGACCCGCGGGGGATCATGAATCCGGGGAAGATGTTCCTGAACTGAGAGGTCACCGTACCAAGGATCGGCCGTTTACTTTGTCTGCCCATGCCGGCCTCACCGCCGCATGATTGAACTCCAGACACCCCGACTGCTGCTCCGGCCGTGGCGAGAGACGGACCTGCCCGCCTACGCCGCCCTCAACGCTGACCCGGAGGTGCGCCGTTGGTTTACCGGCACCCTGACGCGCGAACAGAGCGACGCCCAGGCTGCACGTTTGCAGGAGCATATCGCAGCACACGGGTTCGGTTTCTGGGCGGTGGAGGCACTGGGCGATGCCTCGTTCATCGGCTTCGTCGGCCTACAGCATGTGGCGTTTGCGGCCCCATTTGCCCCGGCGGTCGAAGCAGGTTGGCGTCTTTCTCATGAGCATTGGGGCCAAGGTTATGCCACCGAGGCGGCCCGGGCTGCGCTTGCCCACGGTTTCGGGCCGCTCGGATTGGTTGAAATCGTGGCCTATGCCGTCCCGGGCAACTTGGCGTCACGCCGGGTCATGGAGCGGATCGGGATGCGGCACGACGCAGAAGGCGACTTCGACCACCCCGCCCTGCCTGAGAGCCATCCATTCCGGCGGCATGTGCTGTACCGCGCGCCAAGGCGACACGGGCAAGACAATCAAAAGAACCGGTCGCGGTGATGATGGGAAACCCGGCCCGCGTCATCCGGCACCGGTTCCCTCCGAAGCAGAGGGCGGCGTCGTTGCGCCTCGCCTGGTGAGACTGACCGCACGACCAACTGGGCGCTGCGATGCAGGATTTCACACTCTGGGCGTAGAAGCGTTCTGCGCGCGCCACGGTTAGGTTATGTTGGCCGCGGATCATACAGGACATCGCCGATGCCAAGCCCGATCACCGAGGCCCCCATCACCCAAGCGCTGCGTACGGCGATTCAGCATAGCGACGAGCCGATGGTGGTGACGGACCCGCATCTGCCGGACCACCCGATGATCGCCGCCAATGACGCCTTCGCCGCCATGACCGGCTACCCGCACGCGGAAATCATTGGCCGCAACTGCCGCTTCCTGCAGGGGGCCGGCACCGACCAGGCCACTGCGCGCCGGATCGGCCGCACCATCGCCGAGGGCCATGGCTGCATCGAGTGGATCGTGAACCACCGCAAGGACGGCTCGGCATTCTGGAACCTGTTGTTCCTGTCCCCGGTGCGCAACCGCTCCGGCAAGCTGCTGCACTACTTCGGCAACCAGCTCGACATCACCAAGGGTTTTCCGGATTGGCTGGGCGAGGTCGTGTTTGGCCGCGCGCGCATGTCGCCGGCGCACGAGGCCGAGTTCCATGCGGTGTTGCTGGACATCCTGGAGCACAAGCCAGACCAGGCCGACCGGGCGCGGACGCTGGAAAGGGTGCTCGCCTCGACCCGGCGCGTGGCGGAGCTGTCCACGGCGCTTGAACCCGGCGCAGCCGACAGCCCGGTGCGGATGGCGTTCCTGGGCTGATCGCGTCATGGTCCGGCGGCGGACAGCACCATGCCCCACGCCATGTCGGCATGGTCCTGGGCTGTCATCGCCCCGGGTTCGCGTGACCAAGCGACCCGACCGTTTAGCAACGCCAGCAGCGAGTGGGCAAGGACTGTCAGTTTCTTGTCGCTAACCTCCGGTCGGCAGCCCCGGATAGCGTCCTGGAAGGTCTGCAACAGCCAGCCTTGCTTGTATTGAACTAAGCCGCTAGCGCGGCAGTATTCCTCACACCCATGTGGTTCTGC
>CAXTCN010000357.1:0-3558 GCA_964242575.1 uncultured Acetobacteraceae bacterium
CAGTTCGCACCCAGCCAAAGCCCCGCACAGAACCTGAATTGTGCACCAACGCCCCCCAGCGCCGGATGCTGGCGACACAGTCGCGGGCCAGCACCGGCTGCCCGTCATGGAAGCGCAGGCCGTCCCGCAGGGTCATGAGCCAGGTCCGGCCGTCATCCTCGATCCGGTGGCCCTCCAGCATCTGCGGCTGCGCCCGGTACTGCTCGTCCCAGCCGAACAGCGTGTCGAACACCAGGAACGCATGGTTGCGGGTCACAAAGCCGGTGCTCTGGATCGGGTCTAGCAACGCCAGATCCGCCTGCGGCACGAAGCGCAGGGTCCGGGCGGCTTGCGCGCGGCCGATAGCGGGCGCGGCCAAAGTCGCCAGGCCCGTGGCGATCAGCTCGCGTCTGCGCATGGCGGGTCCTCCCAGATAACCAACGGTGCGGCAGCCTGCGCGGCCGTGCGGCACTGGGTCAACCCCGCCGCGGCCACGAGGGTTACAAGGAACGGCGCATGTGGAGGGCGTTGGAGGTCCGGCCCCGCGTCAAGCGCCCGTCGCACCTCTCAAATCACGGAACCCTGCCGCGAGATGCCGCGCGCAGCGCAGTGCAAGCGCGGTCACGGTGCTGGTCGGGTTCACCACGCCGCCGGTCGCAAAGCTGCTGCCGTCGACGATGTACAGGTTCGGCACCTCCCAGCTTTGGTGCCACTGGTTCACGACCGAACCGCCGGGCTCCAGTCCCATGCGGCAGGTGCCCAGCATGTGCCAGGCCGGGGTGCGGTAAACGCCGTCCTCAATGTAGTCGTTGACCATAACATCGAACGCGTTGACGCTGCGGGCAAGGTCATGCAGCCGCTCGATGCCGAAGCGCATCATGCGCACGTCGTTGTCGTGCGGCACGTAGTGCAGCTTGGCGGCCGGCAGCCCGTCGCTGTCCACGTCCGTCTGCGACAGCGTGATCCGGTTCGAGGCTTGCGGCAGGTCGTCCCCAATGGCGTAGGCGCCGAAGCTGCGCCCGAAATGGCGCGCGAACCAGGCGTGGTGCTCCGCCCCCCAAGGCGCCGGATGCTGGCTGAACGCGCCGATCGCGGCCGTGCCGGCGGGACCCGTCCGGGCGACGTTGAAGTTGAAGCCGTTGACGAAGCCGCGGGACACGTCGGTCTCTGCGAACTCGCTGCTGAGGATCGCGCCCGAGTTGCCGATGTGCGAGTTGATGGGCTGGTCCACCCAAATCTCGGCCGCAACCAGCGTGTGGTGCATCAGGTAACGGCCGACCACGTCGTTGGAGTTAGCCAGGCCCCTTGGATGCCGGGCGCTCTCCGACATCAACAGAAGCCGCGGGCTGCCGACGCCATTGGCGGCGAGGATGACGACGTCAGCGTCCTGCTGCACCCGCGCGCCCGTCGCCCGGTCGATGTAAACGGCGCCGGTGGCGCGCCCGTCCGGCCCGGTCTCGATCCGCTCCACACGCGCCCCGGGACGCAGCTCTGCCCCAGCCGCAAGCGCCTTTGGCCACAGCGTGATCGACATCTTCGCCATCGAGCCGCGCGGGCAGCCGGAGCCGCAGTTGCCGCAGCCGTTGCAGGCGGCGCGCCCGTCGTAGTTCTCGGAGATGATCCCCGCCTGCATGGGCCACCAATGCCGATCCAGCCGCTCGAAGCCCTGCGCAATGGCCCGGCCGCTGGCGCGCATCGGCAACGGACCGACCGGGTAGGGCGCGCGCGGCGGCGCTGCGGCGTCGCCGACCAGCCCGTTCACGCCCACCAGCCGGTCAGCTTCGTCATAGAACGGCGCCAGGTCCTCGTAGGTGATCGGCCAGTCCGGCGCGAGGCCGTGCTCCACACCCTTGCGGAAGTCGGACGGGCGGAAGCGGGGCCACAAGGCTGCATAGACGTTCGTGGACCCGCCGACGCCGTTCCACATCAACGCATGCGACTGCCCGCCCTCGACCGGGTAGTCGTCCGGCCCACGGCGGATGCTGGGCTCCGGGCTCCACCGGTTCTGGCGTTGATACTGGAAATCCCCGCTGTAGTGCGGGTGCTGAGCCGGCTCGGTCCACCCGCCCTGGTCGAGGCAGACGACCCGCAGCCCCGCCTTCGCGAGCACCAGGCTGCTGATCGCGCCGCTTGCGCCGGCGCCAATCACGACGACATTCACCGCGTCCGGCTTGCTCATGAGACCCCCTCAAGGCCGAGCAGGCTTAAATCGACCCGCCGCACCTGCTCGGTTGCGATCCAGTGTCCGCAGGCGTGGCGCGGGCCGTCGATGCCGGCGTCGAACGGCTCGGCTGGGTAGCCGTCAGGAAGCGGCGCGTCATTGTAGCGAAGGCCGAGCGCGCGGATCGAGGCGATGGTCCCCGGTTGTTCGTAATAGGTGAGGTAGGCGTACTTCCGAACCTCGTCGAACAGCTTCGGCTCGTTCGTCTCCAGCCTCGTGGCCGCGGTGTGCCAGCCTTCCGGCGCCTCCGGCAACGCGCCCTGCGTGCGAAGGCTGTCGGCGAGGCGGCCGAGCAACGTAGGGTCCGTGGCGAGCAAGCGCGCCGCCAGCAACTCGGTCATCCCGGTGGCGCTTGCCGCTGGGAAGCCGTTGCCGCCGGGCAGCAACGCGTCGATCAAGCCTTGCAGCATCTCGTTCAAGCCTGCTGAAGTTTGCTCAGGCGCCATGGGCAACCGCCTTGCCGTCCGCCCGGACCCGGTCCCCGTCCGTTGGCGCCAGCGCGTCGGTTCGTACGCCGCTTGTCGCGTCGAACACTGATACGTTCCGGCGCGGTACCGCGAGCATGAGCGTCTCGCCAGGACGATAGGTGCCAGGGTCGAGGCAAGTCGCTTTCAGTAAGCTGCCGTCCGCCAACGCCACATCCAGGAACGTCATTGGCCCGGCAGGCTCGATCAGCGCCAGCGTGCCCTCAATTACCAAGTCGTCAGGGCCGGGACGGCGCGCCGGCGACAAGTCATGCGGACGCACGCCAAGCAGGCTACCCGCCGCCAAGCCGCCGCCCGCCATCAGGCCAGGCAGGAAGTTCATTTGCGGGCTGCCGATAAAGCTGGCGACAAACTGGTTCGCCGGCTCCCGGTACACCGTCATCGGTTCGGCGAATTGCTGCAGCACCCCCGCGTTCATCACGGCGATGCGGTCCGATAGTACCATGGCCTCCTCCTGATCATGGGTGACGAACACTACGGTCAGGCTAAGCCCCCGTTGCAGGCGCTTAATTTCGGTGCGCATGCCGCTGCCGCTGGCCGCCGGACAGCTCGGCTGGCGAGCGGTCCAGCAGCGCTTCCAACCCGAGCAGCTCCGCCGCCCACGCCACCTGCATATGGATGGCCTTGGTGGGCAAACCTTGCTGCTGCAGCGGGAAAGCGATGTTCTCCCGCACGCGCATATGCGGGTACAGCGCGTAGTCCTGGAACACGAGCGCAATGTTGCGGTCGCGCGGGGGGATGCGCCCCATGTCCTGCTCACCGAACCAGCGCGGGCGAGGTTAGGACGACGGAGCTTGCGACGTTCAGCCGGCCGGCGATGGTCAGCACGCTCGCGGAGATCGGCCTGATGCTCGACGAGACGAAGGTGCTTCT
>CAXTCN010000358.1:0-3555 GCA_964242575.1 uncultured Acetobacteraceae bacterium
GCACGGCCAGGAACACCTCCCGCATGCGCCCGACATGGCGCTGGCGGAACCGCGCGATCACCGTGTGGTCGGGGACAGCGTCGCCGACGATGAAGCGGTAACCGGCATCACGGCCGCACAGCCGCTCGATCACCCGGCTCGAGCGGACGCCGTGCGAGTAGGCGTAGATCAGCAAAGCCAGCAGCACCTGCGGCGCGAACGGCGCCTGCCCCGCGCGGCCCAGCTTGTAGTCAGCCTCGAACTCGCCCAAGTCCATCATCGCCACCGCGTCGACGACCAGGTGGACGATGTCGCCTTCAGGCAGCCAGTCCATCATGTCGGCCGGAAGCAGGAAGGCCTGACGTCGTTCCGGCTTCCGAAAGTGCTGCGCCATCGCTCGGTCCGTGTCGTGGGAGGGCAACGATCGAATCGTGCTTCGTCAGAGCCGTCAACACCAAAACGCACCATCGCGACGTTCCCGAAAGCGATTGTGCAACAGGCTCTCAAACAAGGCAATTTGGGAACTTGCCTTGTTCAAACGTGCTGAACGTCTCAGTGCTGCCGAACAAGGAGAAAATGCGTGAAAGTTTCACAATTTGCGACGGCGTCCACCTTGGCATTCGCTTTCACGGCAACCTTGGCCCTGGCGCGTCCGGCCGCTGCGGCGCCCACCTACATCGCCCTGGGTGACTCCATCACATTCGGCGAAACCGACCTGCTGTATGTGCAATCGTTCGGTGACCGCGGTTACGTCAGCCGCTTTGCCGACGTCCTTGGCACGCGCACCGGCACGCGGCCCAACGTCGTCAACCTGGCCATTGACGGAGAAACCGCGTCGAGCTTCGTCACCAATGCGGGCCGCACCCCGCCGGTGGTGGGTCGTGGCGACAGCCCTCTGCAGCTTGAGAACCTGAGCTACCGCAACAGCAATGCCCTGTCGCAGAGCGCCGTGTTCAGCAACACGGTGGCGCAGCAGCAGGCACTGGGCAACACGGTCACGACCATTAGCGTGACGCTCGGCTTCAACGAGCTTGCGGCACTGGCCCCCATGCAGAACACCCCTGCGGCTGAGGCGGCAGCCATCGCACAAATCCCGGCGACCCTTGCTGCTTACCGGGCGAACTACGCGACGGTGTTAACGCAGGTCCGCAGCCTGGTACCAGGTGCTGACCTCATCCTGCTCGGCTATTACAACCCGTTCCCGGTCAACCCGGACAGCCCAGCCGCACCCATCTTCAATGCGGGTGGCACGGCGCTCAATGCCGTGATCCAGGGTCTTGCGGCGCAGTTCGGTGCCATCTTTGTGGACAATGCCCCCTCGTTCGTGGGCCGTGAGGCTGCTCTCACGTTCCAGGCCGTGCAGCCAGCCGGATCCAGCGTGCCCGGCCCGTTCGGTGGCGTGCTGCCAATCGGCAACGTCCATCCCAATGACGCGGGCTACGACGTGATCGCATCCAACGTTGCGGCGGCCACCGCAGTGCCGGAGCCGTCAGCTTGGTTGCTGCTGGCGGGTAGCCTTGCAGTGCTCGGCCTGTCCCGGCAGACTCTACCGCAGTTGGTGCGGAGCGCTGCTGTTCGGCGCCATTGATCGTGACCCAACCCCTGGCGTTGAGCCGCGATCTGCGGTTCGCCTCCACCCCTGACCTGCTCCGCCGCCGGTGGCTGGCTGGGCTGTATTGAGGCCGCGCTGACCAAACTTCAGAGGTCCTGATCATGGCCGAAACTGTTGGTGACTTCGTGTGGCGGCGCCTCAAGGAGTGGGGCGTGAGCCGGGTGTTCGGCTACCCAGGTGACGGTATCAACGGCCTCATGGGCGCGCTGGACCGGCGAGACGGCGACATAGATTTCGTGCAGGTGCGGCACGAGGAGATGGCCGGGTTGATGGCCTGCGCCACCGCCAAGTTCACAGGGGAGGTCGGCGTGTGCATCGCCACCTCCGGACCCGGCGCCATCCACCTGCTGAACGGGCTGTATGACGCCAAGCTCGACCACCAGCCGGTGCTGGCCATCGTCGGCCAACAAGCGCGCTCGGCCATCGGCTCGAATTACCAGCAGGACGTGGATCTCCAATCCTTGTTCAAGGACGTGGCGGCCTATGTGCAAACTGCCAGCACGGCGGCGCAGGTGCGGCACCTGGTGGACCGCGCCTACCGCATCGCCAAGGCGGAGCGCACCGTCACCTGCGTCATCATCCCCAACGACCTGCAGCTAGAGCCGATGGAGCAGCCGTCACGCGAGCACGCCATGACGCATTCCGGCGTGGGCCTGGACCAGTCGCCCCCCGTGCCGGACGCGGCCGCGCTCGCCCGCGCGGCGGACGTGCTGAACCAGGGCAAGCGCGTGGCGGTGCTGGTAGGCGCAGGCGCCCTTGGGGCGGGTGACGCCGTGATGGCCGTGGCGGAGCGGCTAGGCGCTGGCGTTGCCAAAGCCCTGCTCGGCAAGGCTGCCGTGCCGGACACGGTGCCGTACTGCACCGGGTCCATTGGCGTGCTGGGAACGGAGGCAAGCTGGGAGCTGATGCAGGGGTGTGACACGCTGCTGATGGTGGGCAGCGGCTTCCCGTACACCGAGTTCCTGCCCAAGGAAGGCCAAGCGCGCGGCGTGCAGGTGGACATCAGGCCCGCCATGCTGGGCCTGCGCTACCCCATGGAGGTCAACCTCGTGGGCGACGCCGGGGCGACCTTGCAGGCTCTGCTGCCATTCCTCCATCCCCGCACCGACCAAGTATGGCGCGACAAGATCGAGGCCTCTGTCGCGAAGTCCTGGCAGCAGGCCGAGGCCCAGGCCCGGCAACCGGCAGACCCCATCAACCCCCAGCTTGTGGCCCACGAACTATCCGAGCGCCTGCCGGACCGCTGCATCGTGACGGCTGACAGCGGCACCAGCAGCGTATGGTATGCGCGCAACCTGCGGTTCCGGGCGGGGATGGCCGGGTCGGTGTCGGGCACGCTGGCCACCATGGGCTGCGCCGTGCCCTACGCCATTGCTGCCAAGTTCGCGCATCCGGACCGCCCTGTGGTGGCGCTGGTGGGCGACGGGGCAATGCAGATGAACGGCCTGGGCGAGCTTGTCACCGTCGCCAAATACTGGCGCCGCTGGGCCGACCCGCGGTTGGTGGTGCTGGTGCTGAACAACCGGGACTTGACCTACGTGACCTGGGAACAGCGGGTGCAGGTGGGCGACCCGAAGTTTGACGCGGCGCAGCGGCTTCCGGATCTGCCCTATGCCGGCATCGCCGAGCTGATGGGCCTGCGCGGCATCCGGGTGGAAACGCCTGCGGGTGTCGGCCCCGCCTGGGCCGAGGCGCTGGCCGCTGACCGCCCGGTGGTGCTGGACATGGTGACGGACCCGAACGTGCCGCCGCTGCCGCCGCACATCACACTGAAGCAGGCCCGCACCTTCGCCCACGCCTTGTTCACAGGCGAGCCGGACACGGCAAGCGTGCTGGTCAACACGGCGCGCGAGATGGTCGGCGCGCTGCTGCCCGGCGGTGCAAAGGGCTGACCGGGGTCGGACGAGGCCTAAGAGCCTGTTTGACTATGCTGCCATGTATTCGGGGCGGTGATAGGCACGCAG
>CAXTCN010000359.1:0-3553 GCA_964242575.1 uncultured Acetobacteraceae bacterium
CGCAGAACCACATGGGTGTGAGGAATACTGCCGCGCTAGCGGCTTAGTTCAATGCCACATAGACGGGAGCAGCTTGCGCGCCACCCGCCAACATGACTGCGAACGCGGTACCAAGGATGTATTTGGGCATGCTGCGCCTTCCTGAACCGGATGAGCCGGGTTGAACGTTCAATTCTTGAAAGCGTGATGCATTCCGTGGCAGTGCGTCAAAAATTCGTCATTGGATTATGAATGCCAGCCGAGCTTGGTCAAGGCTGGATGATTGGAGCGGAAACCCGGAGTTCTGCTGCACTTTCTCAAACCGTCCGCGTCCGGGCTGGAACGCTGCTGGAGGCCCATAAACATGGTGTTCTTTACCACCCCGCAGTCCCTCATACCCCTGCTCCTGGCCTTGCTGCTCTCTGCCGCAGCTCGCGGGGAGACGCCAAACGTCCGGCTCGGCATTGTGGAGCTGAAGCCCTACGTGCTGCTGCAACTCGACCAGGGCGGCACGTTCGCCCAGTCTCGCCGTGGCGGGCAAGGGACTGGGTTCAACCTACGCAGGGCACGCGCCGGCGTCGAGGCGACCGTGGCGGACCAGTTGGAATTCGGCGTCATCTACGATTTTGGCGCGACGCCCGGCAGCGCCTCACGCCTTTTCCAGGCCGACGCCGCCTACACGGGCCTTGATCCATTCGTCGTCCGCGCCGGGGTATTCAAGCCGGCCTTCACGCTCGAGTTCGCGCAAAGTGCCGCCGATCTGCTGTTTCTGGAGCGGGCGAGCATCGTCAACATCGTGGGCGGCTTGGTCGCGGGTGCGGGTCGGGTCGGCGGGCAGGTCGGGGCAACGGGCGAGCGCTGGTTCGCGGCTGCGTTGCTGACAGGCGGCACGACCGGGCCGGGCGCGCAGAGCGACCAGCGCGCTGTCCTCGGGCGCGTCGCCGGCCTCGCGATCAAAACCGACGGCATTGCGCTGCATCTCGGCGCGTCGGGCACTTGGCTGTTCCGAGCGCCGCGAGGCGGAGATGGACGCCGTAGCTTGGAGCTCTCCGATCAGCCGGAACTGGAGGTTGAGGAGGCCGACCCCTCGCTGTCAACGGGCCGGATCGCGGCCCGGGGCGCACGCATGGGCGGCGTTGAGGCAGGACTCGGTTGGGGCAGGCTCTGGATGCAGGGTGAGTGGTACGGCATCGGGGTGGACCGAGGCCATGCGGATCGCAGCGGCCCGGGCGCAGGCGACCCCTTCTTCTCCGGCTGGTATGTGCAGGCCGCCTACACCCTGGTTGGCAAGCCTCGCCGCTGGATGCCGGAGACAGCCGCTTGGGGCCGGCCCTCGCCCAAGGAGGCGTTCAACCTGGCTGCCGGGTCATGGGGCGCGGTGGAGGTGGGCGCGCGGTTCTCAACGGCTGACCTGAACGGCGCCGGCGTGCGTGGGGGCCGGCAGCGCGCCTGGACGATCGGGCTGAGCTGGTATCCCACAGAGGAGCTGCGGCTCACGCTGCAGTATCAGCATGCAGACATCACAGGCGGCGAGACGCCACGCAGCCTCAACGCTGTCGCGCTACGGGGCCAACTGCGCTTCTGACTGCCTACCCGCACCGCCGCCCGATGAGATTTGGTCGTTGTAACTCGCACTCCGGAAACCCGACTGCGCGGCGGCGGTTTAGCCGCTGGTTCTAGATGGAGACCACGCCGCATGACCGACACCTCTCGTCGCGCCTTCGTCGCCGCTGCAGCAGTCACAGCCGCCGCCACCGCTGCTGCCTCGGCGGTCGCGCAGGAAGCGAAGAAGCCGGGCGCGCCGACCACGCCCGCCGCGGGCGCCTATCCCAAGCCACCCTTCACGGCGCAGCAGCAGCCCTGGCCAGGCCTGGCGTCCAAGATGACTCCACGGCCCGACCATGGCGAGGCGAGCTACAAGGGCTCGGGCAAGCTCGCTGGAAAGCGCGCGCTCATCACCGGCGGCGACAGCGGCATCGGCCGCGCCGCTGCCATCGCCTATGCGCGCGAGGGCGCGTCCGTCGTCATCAACCATCTGCCTGAGGAGGAGCCGGATGCCCGCGAGGTGCTGGCGCTGCTCGGCGGAGAGGGGCACCGGGTAGTGTCCATTCCCGGCGACCTGCGCGATGAGGCCTTCTGCCAGCAACTGGTGAGCCAGGCCGTGCGCGAGCTGGGCGGGCTCGACATTTTGGTCAACAACGCCGCACGCCAGCAGACCCGGCCGAGCATTGACGCGATCTCAAGTGCCGACTTCGACGCGACCATGAAAACCAACGTCTACGCGCCGTTCTGGCTCACGCGGGCGGCGGTCGCGATCATGGGTCCGGGCGGCGTGATCGTAAACACCTCGTCCGAGCAGGCGGGCGATCCGTCGGAGGACTTGGTTGATTATGCCTTGACGCGCGCCGCCGTGCTCAACTTCACCAAGTCCATGGCCAAGCAACTCGCGCCCAAGGGCATCCGCGTCAACGCCGTGGCGCCAGGTCCGTTCTGGACGCCGCTCCAGGTGTCGGGAGGCGCCTCCCCCGAGAAGCTTCAGCAGTTCGGCTCGAAAAGCTTCCTGGGCCGCCCCGGCCAGCCCGCCGAGATCGCTGGCCTATATGTGGCCGCCGCGGACCCCTCGCACAGCTTCTCCACTGGCCAGATCTTCGGTGCGACGGGTGGTGGCGGCCAGCCGGCATAGCGCGACGCCGCCCGGGTTCGTGCTACCCGGGCCACCGGTCAAGCGTTCGCGGCCGAGCGGCGTTCCGCTACCCGCGCGCGACCAGCACTGTGCCCACGACTAGCAAGGCACAGCCGCCGACCCGCAGCCAGGTGGCGTCACGTTGCTCGAAGCCGAACAGGCCGAAGTGGTCGAGGGCCACCGCCGTGATGGTGCCGCCTGCGACCGTCAAGGCGCTGAACAGCGCAGCGCCTGCCGCTCCAGCCGCCAGCAGCACGGAAAAGGCAGTGAGCGCCTGCACCGCCCCGCCCGCCCAGGCCCACCACGGCACGCCGGCGAGGGTCGCGGAGGATGGGCGCGAGGAGAAGGCGCCGCCGATCAGCGCGAGCGCAAGCAGAGCGACAACCCCGATCGCCTGAATGACCAGGGCCGCCAACATGTGATGCTCGGCGAAGGCCTTGCCCAAGGTGGTGTTCATGCCGACTGCGACATTGGTCGCAGCGCCTCCCATGATCCCCACGAGGTAGAGCAGCGCACCCATGTTGATCCTATCCCTGTTTGGCGTGACGTTGCTGATGCAGGCGTCTGTTGGAGTTGACGTCAGATGGCGCCGGCTCCGTCGCCAGTGTGGCCTGCCATGGCCTCCTCGCGTGCGAGGCGCCGCAGCTTGTCGAACGTGACCGCACGGCCGCTTTGTCCAATGATCTCGACCCTGCCGTTCTTTCTGCAAAGCCGCTGGAGAGCACTGCGCTCCACCTCAGCCTCCGTAGCAGTTGAAGCGACCCTCTCTATCAGCTCCGACGCTTGCGCCCCGGTGCCCACAATCCTGAAGTAACCCACTGTTAGCTCCTTGTTTGCGTAACCGGGGCAGATTCCCGGGCAGTCAGGCCACGGCTGCGGCTTGACGGACGA
>CAXTCN010000360.1:0-3549 GCA_964242575.1 uncultured Acetobacteraceae bacterium
CGATCAGCCCGAGACAGGCAAGCAAGCAGGCTGCCCCAGGTTTTTGACACTCCCCGCCGCGAGTTGGCTGGCAATGGTGCTGTCGCCCGCCTGCTGCTCGGACGACACGCGGGCGTAAAGGGCAGTGCGCAGATCGTCTCGCATGTTGTCGCTCCCCTACCGGCTTCGCACGCCGGTGCGTGGCATCGCTGAATTCGTCACGTAACGCTTTGCAACAGGATCGGTCATCAGCTTTGCGCCTCCGCGCGCAGCATCGGTGTCATGCTTGTCAGCCTCAGCGCACGGTAAGCGGGTTTGTCGTTCGAGCACTGGAACCAGCAACTCGAACGCTGTAGCGACATGCGCCTGGCTGAGCCGGGTAGCCTCATGGCTCAGCCGCACCGTCAGGCTCGGAACCGTCCCGCCGCGCCGGGTCATCGGCGCCTCCACATCCCGACCGGCTGTCGCCGGAACGCGGACAGATTACCACCGGCGCGCCCAGAAATCCCTCGCCGTATCCCGGCCGGAGCTGCCCGCGAGAAAGCCTTACAGACAGGTCAAAGGGTAGTTTTGCAAGATTGTGGGAGGGGTGGTCACCCCTTCTCTGGCGAACATTTGGTCTAGTAGTGCCTACGTCTGGGCCGTGCCTCCCGCTAAACGACATCTTCTCGGTTTCTTGTTGAAGATGCATCAAAGTGCAGGCATGGTATTTGCCTCCCTAAGCAGCACTTCTGTCTCCCAAAAAGGAATTTGAACGTCCGGTTTCACAATCTGCTGCCGCGAAGCGGACCGTCGGAAAGCCGTCAATTCTTACCGTTCAGTGACCTGACTTGAATGTTCGAATGGTCAGAGCCGGTCAGTCTGACTGAGTGAGAGTGATAATCTGCGTCTATGGAAAGTGGCGTTTTGGCGGCCAGTGACAGTCTGTTCAGCCCTGTGATCTCAACGCGCTTGCCCGTTTCCTGTGGGTGATGTCCCGAAGCCAACTCGGTGCATCTGCGTCTCGCCGTCACGACCATAGCGCGGCAAGCGGTGCCGCCGCGAGCCGGTCGCCGAACTGCACGGTCTTGTCGTGGTCATACAGCACAAGCCCCAGAACGAAGCGGTCGCCGCAGGCGTCCGCCAGCTTCCGCAAGCCGCCAAAGTCTGAGCCGGTGACTGTCGCCGCCGCCTTGACCTCGACGCCGACCACACGGCCCTGGCGGTCCTCGATGACCACATCGACCTCATTCTGCTCCTTGTCACGGAAATGCGTGAACTCGAAGCGGCCGTCAGCCCAACTTGCAAGCTTCAGCAGTTCAGCGAACACAAAGGTTTCCAGCAACGACCCGAACAGGGTCCGGTCGGCTCGCAGGCGATCCGGCGTTAAGTCACGCAGGGCGGCAAGCAACCCTGCATCCAGAAAGTGCAGCTTGGGCGTCTTCGTTAACCGCTTGAGCAGGTTACCATGCCAGGGCGGCAGCGTGCGGACCACGAACAAGCTCTCGAACACACCGACATACTTCTGTGTGGTGACGTGGTTCATCCCCAGCGAGGCGCCGAAGCCGGAGTAGTTCACGAGCTGCCCGGCGTGCGCGCCCATCACCCGGAGCAGCCTGGGCATCAACTGCAGTTGCTCAATCTGTGCGACGTCGCGCACGTCGCGCTGGACGATGGCGTCCAGGTAGCCGCTATACCAGTCCTGACGGCGTGACCAGGAGCGCCGCGTCAGCGCTTCGGGGTAGCCGCCTGCGAGAACAGCCGCGACGAGATCGTGGCCAACCAGTGTCTCGGCAACCCTGGGCACCTCGCCTGCAAAGGCTGCGGCCAAGAAGCCGGAGTTGGCGCCGCGCAGCTCGCACTGTGCCAGCGGGAACAGTCGCATCACCTCCATACGCCCGGCTAGCGAGTCTGCGACACGCGGCAGCGCCATTAGGTCGGCTGAACCTGTGAGCAGGAAGCGTCCCGGCCGGCGGTCGGCGTCCACGCTTTCCTTGAGCGCCAGCATCAGGCCAGGGGCACGCTGCACCTCGTCGATGACCGCCCTGTCCAGGCCGCGGACGAAGCCGACGGGATCGCCGCGCGCGGCATCAAGCACCGTCGCGTTGTCCAGGGTCATATAGGCCATGCCGTCGTTCGCAAGCCTCTGTCCGAGAGTGGTCTTGCCGGACTGGCGTGGCCCCGACAGCAATACGACACGCGTGTCGGCGAGCGCGTTCCGGATGCGTGGCTCGATGAAGCGGGGATACATGAGCAGACACCTCGGCAGGCTATAGTGATCTGCCCAATTGAAACTAAAGCCTCGTCCAATTGAAAGTCAATGCCTGCCTAATTGAAAGCCTCTGGGCTCTGCGGCATAAGAACGTCAGGCTGGAACGAACGGCGCCACCGTGGTGCACAAATCAGGCGTGCAGGCACGGCGAACCCAGCCCCGTTCGGGGTCAGGCAGTGCGGACATAGTTCGGGCGTCCCAATTCCAACATGCGATTGAGCGTGTGAACAGCCACCTCGACCTCGGTCGCGCGACGCTCGTCCGTGTGCGCGCGCAGCCCGTCCCCGATCACCTGTTTCCAGCGAGCCATAGCCACCTCAACCAAAGCTCGTCTCGTGTATTCCGACACTCTCTGCCACGCCATGCGGCCGTGCGCGGCGATACACTGGAGGTGGCGGTCGCGCTGCGTCGGCGCGATCTCGGCCGTCGCGCTCGGCACTGCCGTAACGCGCGGGGGCACGACGATTGCCGTCTCGGGATGGCGCTCAGTGACAGCAGCGGACACGCTGTCCTGGTCGTACCCACCATCGGCGGTGAACGAGGCCACGGCTCCTGCAACCTGGTCGAGCAAGGCGCCGACTTCGGCGCCATCGTCGACCTCTTTGGCCGTGAGCGAGGCGGCAACGATCTGGCCCGTCTCGGCATCGAGGCCGATGTGCAACTTCCTCCACGACCGGCGTGTGCGGGTGCCGTGTTTCTCGACGAGCCACTCGCCGGGACCGCACAGCTTCAACCCCGTGCTGTCCACCAATAAGTGCAGCGGCTCGGCACCGACGCTGGGCCGCGACGGCCGTGGCACGTCCAGCGTCGCTGACCGGCGGCTGAGCGTCGTGTGGTCCGGCACGCGCAGCGTCAGTCCGAGCAGGCCCATGATGGAGCCGATCAGGCCCTCGGTCTGGCGGAAAGCCAGGCGGAACACAGCCCTGAGCGTCAGCGCCGTCAGGATCGCCAGGGATGAATACCAAGGCTGCCTGCCGCGGGTGCTACGGGGCTCAGCCGCCCACGCTTCAATCGCCTCGTCCGTAAACCACACCGTCAGGCTCCCGCGCTGGCGCAACCCGGCCTCGTAGGCCGGCCAGTTTGTGACCTTGTGGGTTTGCCTCCGAATGTGGCGGCGTCGGTCTTGGTTCAGCTTGAAGGGCACGCTGGGCTCTCTGGGATCAGAAATGGAGGACGGACAATCTCCCTATGCCACCCGGCGCTCCGGCACCAACAATCGTTTTGTGCACCACGCTGCCCTGCGACGTCACCTGGCAGGATGCCTTGGCGGCAGCAGCGGAGACGGTGGTTCCCGGGAAGTGGCAGCGCATGCCCAGCGG
>CAXTCN010000361.1:0-3443 GCA_964242575.1 uncultured Acetobacteraceae bacterium
CGCCGTCGAGCACCGCGCGAGCTTTGTGCGTTTGCTGGTAGACGAACTTGCGGCTGACCCCGTGCTGGGCTGCCAGGTCGCTGACCGTCTCCGATCGCGCCAGCGCCTGAATGGCCAGGTCCTTACGCTCGCTCTCCGGCAGCCTCGCCGCTGCGCCAACACACCGATCCATCTCGCACCGCACCTGAAAACGTCAGGGTGCCATCAGCCGTCCTGCAAGCGTCAACTCGGCTCAAGCTGTAACCCAGCTTTGAACCACGCCTGTCTTGGCAAGCAGCAGCGTCCTGGCCTGCTCCTCGTCCTTGGCGGGGTCGCCGGTCGGCTCCTTGCCGCCTTCCTGCAGCACCTGGACGTAGCGGCCCGCGTGCCGGGTCAGCGGCGTGTCGATCAGGCCGGGGATCACGGCGTTCACGGTGATGCCGTGCGCGCCCAATTCCAGCGCCGCCGATTTCATCAATCCCAGGATGCCCCACTTGGACGCCGAGTAGGCGGCGCCGAACTTGGTGCCGTGCCGGCCCTACGTGCTGGAAGTGACGATGATGCGCCCACCGCCGCGCTCGACCAGAAGCGGCGCGAACGCGCGCAGGACGTTGGCGGTGCCGGTCAGGTTGACGTCGATCTGGTCGTGCCAGTCCGCGTCCTCCATGTCCAGCAAGGGCTTGAACGCCTGGATGTCGGCGTTGGCAAACACGATGTCGAGGCCGCCGAACTGTTGCAGGACCTGCGCCGCGGCGGCCCGCAACGCCGGCATGTCGCGCTGGTCCAAGGTGAGGGGCAGCCAGCGCCGCCCCGCGGCCTGCACCAGGCGGCCCGTTTCCTCCAGCTCCGCTGAGGGGGCGGGCGCCACGTCCAGCGTCGGGCTGACGTGGCCGGCCACGTCTAGCCCGGCCACGTCTGCGCCTGCCTGCGCCAGCGCCGCCGCGGACGCCCTGCCGATGCCGCGGGCCGCACCCGTGACAACCGCGACCTTGCCCTGCAGGCGCCCGCTCACGCCGGCACCACGGGACGCTTGCCGGCCGGCAGGGCATCCAGCAAGGCCCGGTCCAGGCCGAGATGCGCCGCCACCAGCCCGTGCGGGGTCAGGGCCATCCACTGCGCGAGCGACACGTCGGCGTAACGCCCGCTCGCGAACACTTCCAGGAAGCGCAGCGGCGCATCGCCGGTGTTCTCGACGTAGTGGGCCATCGCGAACGGCACGTAGCCCACGTCGCCTGCCTGGTAGTCAAAGGTGCGCGCCACCGAGCCGGACGCGAACACCGTCATGCGCGCCTGGCCTTGGAGGTAGTATTGCCACTCGTCGCCGGTCGGGTGCCAATGAACCTCGCGCATGGCGCCGGGGTCCAACTCCACCAGCGCCGCGGCGAAGCGGGTGGAAGCCGGGAAGTTGCCGCTGTCGGCGATCCGCACCGTGCCGCCCGGGAAGCGCTGCGGCTCCTGCGCCGTCATGCGGTGGCTGAACGGGTGCGGCACCGGCCCGGCGCCTGCCATGCGGTCGCCCTCCAACGGCCCAGGCGGGGCCGTTTGGAAGATGTAAAGCTCCTTGTCCGGGATGCAGGCCAACGCCGCCTCCGGCCAGCCGAGGTTCCGGGCCAGCACGTCGCGGGGCAGGTGCGCGAACAGGTCGGACAGCAGAAAGGTGCTGTCCTCAGAGAATGCGCCGTCGTCGAATACCAGCAGGAACTCGACCCCATCTTCCCCGGTGCCCTGGATCGAGTGCGGGATGCTCGGCGGGAAGTACCACAGGTCGCCCGCCGCCACGTCGTCCTGGAAGGTGCGCCCGTTCTCATCCACCGCGGTGATGCGGGCCTGGCCACTGAGTATAAACGACCATTCAGCCGTCTTGTGCCAGTGCATCTCCCGCACGCCGCCCCGGTCCAGGCGCATGTTGACGCCTGCCATCGCGGTCGAGACGGGCAGCTCGCGCACCGTCGCCTCGCGCGCCCAGCCGCCTTGCTCCAGCCGGTTGTGGCTGTCGGCGAAGGACCAGCGCAGGTTCGGCATGCTGCCCTTGTCCGTGGGGGGCGGGCGGAGAAGGTCATGCGCCTGCGCCTCGTGCCCCGCGTTGCGGGGACCGAGCACCGTGGCGCCGTCCTTGCCGCGGATCGGGTCGAAGGAACGGGGGTTCGAGGCATTGGGCATGGTGCTGACTCCTGCGTCAAAGGCTGCCGCTAGGGCGGTGTTGGACGGGCGGGGTCGCGGGGCAGCTCAACGTTCTCGTCATACAGGAGCTCCCGGCCGATCTGTTCCACCGTCCGGTCGTCCTGCCGCATTTGGGACGGAGAAGCGCACCCTGGCACGGTCCTCACGGCCGGCTACCTCGGCCTGCGTCGGCTGGTGGTTCTTGCCGCCCCACTCGGGACCGTTCCGCAGCGCTTGCGCGCTGGCAACGGCGGTGGATGCGAGCAGGATGGCAACCGCCAGTCCCGTGGCGGGCGGGGTCCTCACCGGACCGGGCCGACGCGGGTGGTGACGCCGACGTTGGGCTGGTTGCCGAGCGTGCGCGTGCCGCCGCCGTTGCTGGAGGTGACGCCGCTGTCAAGGCTTGGGGACACAAGGGTGTCAGGACGGGTGTCCGCGCAGGCAGCGAGCAGGCTGGCGAGTAGGACGGTAACAAGGGTGCGTTGCATTGTGGGTCTCCTGGTTGAAGTGGATCAGCTCTTGGCGTTTGGCGGCGTGGCCTGTGCCAGGGGCAGCACGGAAAGGGACCGCACGCCCCGTGGCCTATGCATGGGATGCCCCTTGATATGGGCCGTGGCGGACGGCCCAGCCTTGGAATGCGGCGTAGTTGGTTTTCCGCCAGTCCGGCTGGTTTTCACGTCTTAGTCTCAGAAATCGCTGTCCGCCCCGGCGGCGATGCCACTTCCCCGGTGAACCGGAAGAACAGCACAAGGACCAACCACTTGCAGGTGACTCCAATCGCCACTCCAACCACTGTGTCCAGCAAACGCAACAGTGGCTGCTGCCACGCATGGTCGGGACTCAAACCTGCGACGACCATCACGACGGCGGTGGTGATGCCTGTGGTGACGATGTCGTCCCGCTGGCCGACGAATGCCAGAAACAGGACGCCTGACCGATAAGGCAAGCCATTCCGATGGCTGTGAACGGGAAGATGAGAAGGTAAAGGAAGCAAAGCAGGATGCTCACGCAAGTCGCCACGAACCGCGCCATCCCGGCCGCCAGGCCACCAGCGCCGGCGTTCCTGAACACGAAGACCGTCGCGACGACGGTCCACATGCCACCCAGGAATTCGTTTGCCCGGCCCACCCATTCACTCAGCAGGACCGTGATCACCTCGTAGCTCAGCAGGCAGGCGATTGTCAGACCTGCCGCAAACGCGGCATCCCATGAGGTTATCCGGCCGCGGCCGGACTTTTCGCCCATCCGGCTGATCTCGGCCTCGAGCGTGCCGAGACGCCGGATGTCCCACTTACCCGCCATCG
>CAXTCN010000362.1:0-3407 GCA_964242575.1 uncultured Acetobacteraceae bacterium
ACGCTGACGCGCTCCCGTGCTGCGCACGCCCTTGCCCCGCCGCTCGCGGCCGCGGGTGCCGGTGGGGGATCAGGACGGAGAGGGGAGGGGAGAGAAGGCACGACGCCATCCAACCCCGGCTCTGCCCTGCCACCCCGGACGGGAGCACGGACATGAGCGGGAACGACACGGAGCTGATGGAGCTGCGAGCAGGCGTGAGCTGCGCGCTGTTGCTGGAGCAGGACGGCTACAGCCTGGACAAGACGGAGAGCACGCGGAAGTGCCTGAAGTATCGCCGCGGCGCGGGCGAGGTGATGATCGTCAACCACGACGGCCAGGGCTGGTGGGACCCGATGTCGCAGGCCAAGGGCGACGTGTTCAGCCTGGCGCAGCACCTGGACCCGGGCCTGAACTTCGGCCAGGTGCGCAAGCTGCTGCGCGGCATGGTCGGCATGAGCCCGGCGTTCCCGGAGGCGGAGCGGCGGCGCGAGAGGGCCGAGCCATGCGTGCCGGTGGCGCAGCGCTGGGAGAAGCGGCGCAGGCTGTCCCGGGGATCGGCGACGTGGACCTATCTGACAATCACGCGTGGGCTGCCCGCGGGCGTGTTGCAGGCGGCCGACCTGTTCGACGCTGCGCGCGAAGGGCCGTGTGGCAGCGCCTGGTTCGCGCATCGTGACCACGAGGGCCAGCTCACCGGCATCGAGATGCGCGGCCCGGACTGGCGCGGCTTCTCCGAGGACACCGACAAGACCCTATTCCGGATGCCTGGCGGCACCGGCCTGTTGACCCGGCTGGTGGTGTGCGAGGCGCCGATCGACGCCCTGAGCCTGGCGGCATTGGAAGCACTGCGCCCTGACACGCTCTGCGTCTCGACCACGGGCGGCATGGGGCCATTCACGCTCGCCTGTCTGGACCTGCTGCTGCAGGGCCTGGCCGGACACCCCGAAGGCGTGCTGGTCGCGGCTACGGACGCCGACAAGCCGGGTCAGCGCTATGCCGTGCAGCTGGCGGCGATGGCGCAGGCGGCGGGGGTTCGTTCGGAGCGGCTGCTGCCGTCCGGTGGAGAGAACGACTGGAATGACGCCCTGTTGGCAAGGAGGGCTGTGGCATGATCCCCGACCGCGCGTTCATCCTGCTGCGCTCCGGCCGCAAGCTGGATTTGCTGAACCCCGACTTGCGTGCTTGGACCGATGACGACTTGGCCACGGGCCTGTCGCGCACCTACCGCTGGGGCGGGCACTCGCGCTGGCCGTTGCCGTTGTCGGTCGCCCAGCACAGCCTGCTGGTGCTCGCCATCCATGAGGACGCGAGCGGCAGCCCGCTCAGCTACCCGCAGATGCTGCGTGAGCTGCTGCACGACTCAGAGGAGGCACTGCTGGGCGGGTTCGATCCCGTGACGCCGCTGCGTCCGCACCTCGGCCCCGGGTTTGCAGCCCTGACGGCCCGGCTAAGCGCCGCGGTGGCCTGCCGCTATCAGCTGCCGGCGTGGACGCCGGAGGAGCACGCGCGGCACAAGCACGCTGACCGGCTGGCAGCGGCGAGCGAGGCCTTCCATGTCGCCGGTTGGTCCCTGACCGATATGAAGGAAAGCCTCGGCATAGAACTCGCCCCTTTGGCGACCGACCCGTTGCTGCTGCGCTACGGCGCCGAGCTGCCGGCCGGCATGCAGCCGTGGGAGCCGTGGCCGGCCAACCTTGCGGCGCGGCTGTTCCTGGCCGAGCTGGAGCGGCTGATCGAGCAGCGGGACCGGCCGGCACGCCTGGTGGATCTTGCCGCCGCGTTCTCCCGGTTGCCTGCTCGCTTGCGCGCCCGTTGCCAACATCCCGTGACGGGCGATGCCCTGTCCGACACATACGTGCGTGCCGAGGCGGACGACGGCTCGCAATCGGTTGAGGGCGTGGTGGTGGACGGCAGGCGCGACCCGGACGGTACATGGGACTTCGACGCGGTGTTCACGGTGTTCACGACCGACGACAAGGCAGAGGGCGAGCTTCTTCGCGTCGCGGGCTACGCCGGCAGCGTCGAGGTGATCCGATGAGAACCACTGGACGGCCAGCGACGGCGGCCGAGGGCGCCTGGGATGCGCCAGCACCGCAGCCAGGCCGTGAGACGCCCGAAGGCGTTCAGGACTTCGAGGCGCGGCGGTGCCACGTCTGCGGCTGCCGGTTCCCAGCATTCGGCTTCGGGCCGCCAATGACGCGCAAGGACCAGACCGTCTGGGCATGTCTCGCCCATCGGATCGAGGTGGAACGCACCCTGACGCAGAAGCCCGTGCACAGCGCCGAACCGGGGCCGAAGCGGCTGCTCTGAGCTGAGGTCTCCATTGCGGCAGCCAGCTCCTGTGCGCTGAACCGGAAACGACGGGAGAGCTGGCAGCAGATCGGAAGAGTGGGAAGCGGAAACGGAGGGCAGGGGAGGGCCTGCCGCTGTCGCCCCGGGCGCCGCAAGGGTTCGGCCGCGAGCGGCCCGCGCCCAAGTGCGCGCCCTTGCCCCGCCCGGTGCGCATCGGCTGTGGCGGCTGGGTCTCGGAAAACGGGACACCAGCAGAAGGACGGGAACGATGAGGACGAGGGTGACGATGCGCGTGATTGTGGGAGCAACGCTGATGGCGGCTGCGCTCTACGCGGTGCTGGCGATGCCTGGCTTCGTGTCGGACATGGACAGCACGATGCCGACCCGAACGCAGGAGGCGCGGCGATGAACGTCAGCGCATGGGCTGGCTGACATCTCGAACAACCCTTCCCGAAGGCCCGCCATTGCGCGGGCGTTCGCGTTTCTGGAGATCCATGATGGCCAACTACTATGCGTCCTTGTCCGTACTGTTTCCGGTCGGCACGGCGGAGAACGTCGCCCCGGCGCTCGCGCTATACTGCCAGTTTGCAGATGAGCTCGAAGACGGCGACGAGACGATCGGCTTCGAGGCCCAAGCCGATGAGCCGCCCACGGGTTCCCACCTTTGGCTGCACGCCGGAGAGAATGCAGAGCCTGAGCACGTCATCACGTTCGCCCTGCGCTGCGCGGAGGAACTGGGTCTCACTGGTTTATGGGGGTTCCGCTGGAGCCTGTCCTGCAGCCGTCCAATGTTGGACGGGTTCGGCGGAGGCGCGCAGCTGCTTGATCTGGGGCAACGCAAAAGCCTGGGTAAGCGTCCGATAGTGACATCTTGAATGTCGGTGTTCGGCTCAAACGGGAGCTACGAGGTCGGCAAGCGTTTGGACCTCTCACTGTTTGCAGGCAGTTGGACGAGGAGGCATCCTAGCGGTAATGCCGCGCCCGTTGAGGTTTGAGCCATGAAGTCCCCTCGCTCGACATCTGTTCCCAAGACCATGCAGAAGGCTTACGACGCCGTGGTCGCGCTGACCGATGTATTCTGCGGCGTGGTTCAGAATCCGTCCTTTTTGGGTTACACAAGGCGTGCGGAAACGACC
>CAXTCN010000363.1:0-3398 GCA_964242575.1 uncultured Acetobacteraceae bacterium
GATCACCTCCGGGGCAATCCTAACCTGCAGCCTAAATTCGACGACAGTATCAGGTGTTCATCCGGATTGGCGGCAAGCAGCACTACCTCTGGCGTGCGGTCGATCAGGACGGCCACGTGCTGGACATCCTGGTGCAGAGCCGGCGCAACACCCGGGCTGCCAAGCGGTTTTTTCGCAAGCTGCTGCGCGGCTTGCAATATGTGCCTTGGGTGATCGTGAGTAAGCGTGGGCTGGTGGCCGTCTTGCGAGGGTGAGGCTGGTTTGGTCTGCTTGGCTGCATGGAAAGCAGTAGCAGCATGGTGTTTACTGAGGCTGCCACAGTGGCAGCCACAGAGGCACGGATCGAGATTGTTGGCGAGCGGCGGCGCGTACATGACGCGGCGTTCCGGGCTCGTGTCGTCGAGGAGTGTTGCGTTCCCGGAGCCCGGATGCGGGACTTGGCGCGCCGGCACGGCATCTGCACCAGCCTGATCTATCGCTGGCGTCGGTCGGCGCGGCCAGTGGAGACGGCTGGAGCTGCGGCCCGACCTGATGCTGCGGGGCCGCTGCGGTCGAGCAAGGCGATGGCGGCAGGTCCTTCCCTCGCGTTCGTGCAACAGCGTGGCCAACGCCGAAAGTGCGGTCAGGCTCACAAAGGGTGCGGCGGTCAGTCGGGCCTGATCGGGGCAGGTCGCTCGATCGAACATCCAGGCCGGAACCTCCAGCCCACGATCCATGGCAGACCCGCTCAGCGTGCAGCGGAAAGCACCGCCATCCGCCCTCGTGATCGCCTCATGGACGGCGACTTGAAGGCCAAACCATGGATGCCACGGATACAACAGCTCCCGAAAGGCGGTCCCGTGGGCGTTCTCAAACCTTATTCTACAACGAGAACCGCCCTCACATGGGCCTTGGTCATCGGACGCCGCAGGAATATCGTTTGCTGACGGGCGGTTCACCCTCGGGGAAGGCGCCTGCAACCGCCGAAGGCTAACGCTGGACTTGGACCACCAAGCCCAAGCGCCTCACAGCCGCCGAAGACTAACGCTGGACCCGGACCACCATACCCAAGCGCCTCACCCTGGTCTCGATCCTGCGGCGGGGACCGGCGGCAGTGGATGGTGGCAAGATGCATGTGCCAGAGCGCGCAACACACCCATACCCGGCGCGGAATGGTGGAACCTTCCCCGGCAGCCCAGCTCAGACGAACTGCCAATCAAAGCGGCTTCCGGTGCGGGTGACGCGTCCGGCGGAGGTTTCGGCAAAGTGGGTGGTGAACACCGTCGCGCCACGCTCTGCCGCCTGCTCCAACGCCCAAAGCCGCGACGCAAGGCTCGCCTCCGGGAACTCGCAGAAGCAGGACGTCAGGCCGGGTTCGTACACCTGCAGCGGGTGGTGCATCACGTCGCCGGCGAACAGCGCCTCCTGCCCTTCCGAAACAAGGCGGATCGAGGCATGGTCAATGCTGTGCCCGGGCGTGCGCAGGAACGAGATGCCGTCGAGCACCTCGCTGCCGTCAACTTCGATCAGGTCCGCAAGCCCGGCCTCGACCACCGGGCGCACGCTGTCGTCGTAAACGCCCGGCAACGGCGTGCGGACCATAGGCCCGAGCGCCGCGTCCGGTGCCGGGATCGCCGTGCCGCTAGAGAGGGCCTCATTGTAGGCCTGCTCCCGGCGTGAAAACACGTAACGGGCGTTGGGGAAGGCCGGAAGCCAGCGTTCCTCGTCCAGGCGGGTGTTCCAGCCCACGTGATCGGCATGGAGGTGGGTCAGCAGCACGTGGTCTACGTCCGCCGGCTGCACGCCCGCGTCCGCAAGCCTGGCCAGGAACGGTTCCTGCAGGTGGTGGAATATCGGAACGTTGGGCCGGTGCTTGTCGTTTCCCGTCGCTGTGTCAACCAGGATCGTGTGGCGGGGGGTGCGGACCAGCCACGTGTGGATGCTCTGGATCAGGATACCCGTCCGAGCGTCCAGTGATCCGGGGCCGAACTGGGCGCGGTGACGCTCCAGCGCCTCCGGGTCGGAGCCGGGGTAAAGCGTGTCCTGCGTGAAGGCATGCAACGTCAGCTCATCAATCCGTGTCACCGTGGCGCCACCGATTTGGTAAGTGTCGGCTTTGCGGGTCATTGTGCTGGCGTGGCCGATGTGGCGAAGGTGCTTTGCAAGGCGTGTCTCCCAATTGCTCTACCGGCTACTTGCATCCGAAACGCCCGAGGCGGGAGGGCACGGTGGCTTATAGGTCCGATCCGCGCCACCGATGGCGCCTTGCAGCCCGGATTCGGGTAGGAAGCGCGACATGGAACTTGCCGACATGGACATGGGCCTGCTGCTCGCGTTGGATGCGCTGCTGGCGGCGCGCAACGTGACCCATGCCGCCGCCAGGCTCGGAATCAGCCAGCCGGCCCTGTCGGCGCGGCTGGCGCGGCTGCGCGAGGCCTTTGCCGACCCACTGTTCGTACCGGCGGCAAGTGGGCGCGGCATCGTGCCAACATCCAGGGCAGCAGGCCTGCAGGCCGAGCTGATCAGCGTGCTGGCGCAACTGCGCCGCATGATGGAGGGGCCGGACGCATTCGACCCGTCGCAGACACGGCGGACCTTCGTTGTCGCGATCTACGAGAACCCGGCCGCCATCCTGCTGCCCGGCTTCGTCGCCCGGGTCATGGCCAGGGCTCCGCATGTGCAGATGGCCTTCGTCGCGCCAGGCCCGGACATCACTGACCGCCTGGAACGCGGCGCCGTGGACGTGCTGGTGTCAGGGCCGGGCGGGGCCAGGAGCGACCTGATGCAGCGGCTCCTGTTCGAGGACGATTTCGTCACCGCGCAGCGCCGGGCCCACCCACGGGGCACGCAGCCGCTCGACCTCGACACGTTCTGCACGCTGGACCACCTGCTGATCTCGGCGGACGGGGGCGGCTTCCATGGGCTGGTGGATGGCGCGCTTGCGGCGCTCGGGCGGACCCGGCATGTCGCGGTTTCGATCCAGAGCTACGCATTGGCCTCCTCAATCCTCGCCAGCAGCAACTGCGTGTGCACGATGCCGCGCAGGTTCTTTAAGCGGCACGAAGGCGAGCTGGACCTGTTCCCGCCACCCCTGGAGCTTCCCCGGACGCAAATGCTTGTCCTGTGGCACGCACAAAGCCAAAACGACCAAGGCCACGCATGGCTTCGGGAGCAGATCTACACGGCTGCCGATCTGGCATTTAGCCTGCATTATTCATGAGAATTGCCGATCCTGAAACAAATCATTGATTTTGCTTGATAAGATGCGAAATGCGGATTTCATGAAGTTTCTGCAACGAAATCCGCAGATCAGCCAACATCCTGCCCTTCGGCGGATACCGGACGAACTGGCGCATAATCCGGGCTAGATCGCCAGCGTCAGCTGCTGGTTTGCCGGCGTGTCCTCAGTGTTCAGCGAC
>CAXTCN010000364.1:0-3372 GCA_964242575.1 uncultured Acetobacteraceae bacterium
GTGATGGGCAGCGAGCACGTCCGCTTCGCCCGCGCCCAGGGCCTGCCGGAGCGCCAGGTGGTGTCGCTGCACGTATTGAAGAACATCGGCATCCCGATCGTGACGGTGTTCGGGCTGGAGTTCGGCTCAACCCTGGCGTTCGCCGTGGTGACCGAGACCGTGTTCAACTGGCCCGGCATGGGCAAGCTCATCATCGAGAGCATCGCCTCGCTCGACCGGCCGGTGATGGTGGCCTACCTGGTGCTGGTGGTGCTGCTGTTCGTGGGCATCAACCTTGTGGTCGAGCTGACCTATGGCCTGCTGGACCCGCGGATACGGGCACGCGCCGCGCCTTGAGGGCGTTCTGGTCGGAGTACCGCCGCAGCCCGGTCGCCGTCGTGGCGTTGGGAGTGGTGCTGTGCATCGCGTTGCTGGCCGTGCTGGCGCCGGTGATTGCGCCGCAGGACCCCTATGACCAGTCCGGCTTGGAGCTATCGGACGCGCGCCTGCCGCCCGGCGAGGTGGGGTCCGGCGGCTACGTGCACTGGCTCGGCACCGACAACGCCGGGCGGGATTTAGTGTCGGCCATCCTATACGGCCTGCGCCTCAGCCTGATGGTGGCGGTGTCGGCGGGCGCGGTCGCGTTCGTGCTGGGCGCCAGCGTCGGCCTGGTGGCGGCGTTCTACGGCGGCCGGGTCGAGGCGGTGATCATGCGCGCCGTGGATTTGCAGCTCTCGTTGCCGGCCATCCTGCTGGCGCTGGTGCTGGTGGCGATGCTGGGGCAGGGCGTGCCGCAACTGATCGCAGCGCTGGTGGCGGCGCAGTACGCCTATTTCGCCCGCACCGCGTTCGGCGCCGCCAGTGCGGAGCGGCGCAAGGACTACATCGAGGCCGCGCTATCCACCCCGCTGTCGCCCATGCGGGTGCTGCTGCGCCACTTGCTCCCCAACACCTTGCCGCCGCTGATCGTGGTAGCGACGGTGCAGGTCGCGACCGCCATATCGCTTGAGGCGACGCTGAGCTTCCTGGGCCTTGGCCTGCCCATCACCCGGCCCTCGCTCGGCTTGCTGATTGCCAACGGGTTCCAGTTCATGCTGTCCGGGCGCTATTGGATTTCGGTCTATCCCGGCATCGCGCTGATGCTGACCGTGCTGGCGATCAACCTGGTGGGCGACCAGTTGCGCCAAGTGCTGAACCCGCGGCGCCGGCGGTGACGCCCGTTCTGGAAGTTCGCGCTCTGCGCACGCAGTTCCCGACGCGCGCCGGGCTGGTGCGGGCGGTGGACGGGGTGTCGTTCTCGGTCGGGCGCGGGCGCATCCTGGGCCTGGTGGGCGAGAGCGGGTCCGGCAAGTCGGTCACCGCGTTCTCGGTCCTCGGCCTGCTGGAGCCGCCGGGCCGGGTGGTGTCCGGGCAAATCCTGCTGGACGGCGCCGACATCACCGCCCTGGAGGGCGAGGCCATGCGGCGCATCCGCGGGGCGCGGGTCGCGATGGTGTTCCAGGACCCACTCATGACCTTGAACCCCGTGCTGCGCGTCGGCACCCAGATGGAGGCGGCGGTGCGCGCGCACGACAGGGTGTCCCGCGCCGCCGCCCGCATCCGCGCCCGGGACGCGCTTGGCACCGTGGGCATTCCCAGCCCGGCCGAACGGCTTGACGCCTACCCGCACCAGCTTTCCGGCGGGATGCGGCAGCGCGTCGCCATCGCCATCGCGCTGCTGCACCGCCCGGCGGTGATTTTAGCGGACGAGCCGACCACAGCGCTGGACGTGTCGATTCAGGGGCAAATCCTGGCGGAGGTGCGCAGGCTCGCGGACGAGACCGGGACGGCGTTCGTGTGGATCACCCATGACCTGGCGGTGGTGTCCTCGCTCGCGGACGACGTGTGCGTGCTGTATGCCGGGCGCGTCGTGGAGCGCGGCACAGCGGACGCGGTGATCGCGCAGCCGCGGCACCCATACACGGCGGCGCTGATCGGCTCCGTGCCGGGCGGCCACCAACCGGGCACGCGGCTGCCGCAAGTCGCAGCGGGCGCGCCACCGCCGGGGGACGATCCCGGGTGCCTGTTCCGCACGCGCTGCCCGAGGGTCCAGGCCAATTGCGTGCAGCCGCCGCCGTGGCAGGCATTCGGGGCAGGGCAGGAGGCGCTGTGCCACTATCCGCTGGACGATTGATCCGAATTGGAGCATAAACGGCTCCATGCCCGTGAACCTGTCGATCAAGAACGCGCCCGACGATGTCGTGAAACGCTTGCGTGAGCAGGCGGAACGCAACCATCGCTCTCTACAAGGAGAAATGCTTGCCATCCTAGAGGCTGCGGTGCAGCCGAAAGGTACATTGACGTTGAGAGAGATAGTGGAAAAGTTAAGCCACCTTGATTTTAATATGCCGTCCGAAGCCGCGGACATGATTAGGGCCGACCGGGACCGGGATGGCCGTTAAGGTTGTCGATGCGTCGGCATTGATTGCAGTGTTGTTTGATGAACCTGAAAAGGATGCAGTATTCACCAGGTTAGACGGCGCGGACCTGATTGCGCCACACCTTCTTCGGTTCGAGGTCACCAATGCCTGTGCGGTGAAAGTCCGGCGATTTCCTGAACAACGGTCCGCGATCATGTCAGCGTTTGGTGCGTGGCAGAAGCTTTCGGTCCGCACCCTTGATGTCGACCATGCCGCCGTGCTTGACCTTGCAGGTAAAACATCCCTTACGGCATATGACGCCAGTTACCTCTGGCTGTCTCGCGCACTCGGGGTGGAACTGGTGACGCTCGACAAGCAACTCGCGAGGGCCGCCGCGGCGTCGTGACCACTTTGCTATCCATCAACCACGTCAGCAAGCGCTTCGTCCGCCCAGCCGGGATCGGCGACCGCATCGCCGGGCTGTTCGGCGCGCGGCATGGCCCGCAGGTCACCCGCGCCGTCAGCGACGTTTCGCTCGAGGTGGCGCACCGTGAAGTGCTCGGCCTGGTCGGCGAGAGCGGCTGCGGCAAAAGCACGCTCGGGCGCATGGCGGCCGGCATCCATGTGCCCACGACGGGCACGATCCGGTTCGACGGCGCGCCCCTGACCCGCGGCGCCCGCAAGCTCACGCCGCGCGTGCAGATGATCCACCAGGACCCGTTCGCCAGCCTCGACCCCCGGATGCGGGTGGCGGAGACGGTAGCAGAGGGGCCAGTCGCGCATGGCATCGTGACCCGCGCCGGCGCGGACGCGCACGTGGCCGGAATGCTGGAGCGCGTCGGCCTTGACCCGGCGCTCCGCACCCGGTTCCCGCACCAGTTCAGCGGCGGGCAGCGGCAGCGCGTGGCCATCGCGCGGGCGCTGGCGCTACGGCCGGACCTGCTGGTGCTGGACGAGCCGGTGGCGTCGCTTGACGTGTCGATCCAGGCGCAGG
>CAXTCN010000365.1:0-3370 GCA_964242575.1 uncultured Acetobacteraceae bacterium
CGACACCAAACGCAAGCGCTTGTTCGATTCTAGTCAGGCTGAGGACGCTCTAAATCTACGACTTCCTGCTTCTCCCGAGCGCAGGGCTACCCCTTCGATGTTCGTGTCGCCCAGCCGGCGGCGCGCGCCTGCTCAGCCGGGGCACGGCCGGTGAAGGCGAAGCCCGCACCGGGAAAGCACGGCGATGCCATGCACCGCCTCGTGGCCGGCGTGCGCAGCTTTCGCAAGAACGCCTTTCCCGAGCGCAAGAGGCTGTTCGCCGAGCTCGCCGCCGGACAGCGGCCGCAAACCCTGTTCATCGCCTGCGCCGACAGCCGCATCGTGCCCGAGCTGATCACGCAGACAGACCCGGGCGAGCTATTCGTCTGCCGCAACATCGGCAACATCGTGCCGGCCTACGGCGAGATGCTGGGCGGCGTGTCGGCTGTCGTCGAGTACGCCTGCGTGGCGCTGGAGGTCAGCAACATCGTCATCTGCGGCCACTCGGACTGCGGGGCGATGAAGGCGCTGCTGACCCCGGACGACCCGAGCCTGCGCGCCATGCCGACCGTCGCCTCCTGGCTCCGCAACGCCGAGGCAGCCCGCAGCGTGCTCGCCGCCACGCAACCCGGCCTCGAAGGGGAGGCGCGGGTGCAGGCGCTCGTGGAGCAGAACGTCCGCACCCAGCTCGCGCACTTGGGCACTCATCCCGCCGTCGCGGCCCGCCTGGCCACCGGGCAGCTGGCGCTGCACGGTTGGGTCTACAGCATTGAGACCGGCAGCGTCACGGCCATGGAGGGCGGCACCGGCGCGCCGGTGCCGCTGACGAAGGCGGCGCGTGCAACGCGGGCCAACGTCCCATGATCGTCAGCCGCGATCTCGACGTCCGCCGCGTCGTCCGACACATCGGCCCGCCCGTCGTCATGCTGCTCGCGTATGACATCCTGGTCACCGTGCTCTACGTCGTCTTCGAGTGGCAATGGCTTGCAGTCGATGGCCTGCCGCTGCCGCTCCTGGGCAGCGCGCTCGCGGTCGTCGTCACGCTGCGCAACAACGCCTCCTACGACCGCTGGTGGGAAGCGCGGGCGCTCTGGGGGTCGGTGGTCAACAACTCGCGCAGCTTCGCCCGCGGGCTGATCGCGCTGACGGACGATCCGGCACTCCAGGCCAGCCTGGTGCGGCACCAGATCGCCTACGCGCTGGCGCTGCGGCGCCACCTGCTGCGGCAGGCGCCGTGGGGTGACCTGGAGGGCTACCTGCCGCCCGCCACGATGGCCTGGCTGCGCCCGGCGCCGAACGTCCCGGCTGCGATCCAGGTGGCGATGGCCCGGCAGCTCGCGGCAGCTCGCCTGCGCCACGGCGTCGACAGCATCGGCGCCGCCGAGCTCGACCGGACGCTGAGCGAGCTGGCCAACGCCCAGGGCGGGCTGGAGCGGATCAAGAACACGCCGCTGCCGCGGCAATACAACCATTTCCCGCAGGTGTTCATCCGCGTGTATTGCCTGCTGCTGCCGCTCGGCCTTGTTCATCACCTAGGCTACCTGACGCCGATCGGCTCCAGCGTGATCGGGACCATGTTCCTGGCGCTCGAGCGCATCGGCCGCGACCTGGAAGACCCGTTCGAGAACACGCTGCACGACGTGCCGATGCGGGCCATAACCAAGGCGATCGAGGCGGATCTGCTGCAGACGATCGACGGCGAGAGTCCGCCGGCTCCGGTCGAGATCAAGGACGGGGTGCTCTGGTAGAGCGTATCCATCCGGTGAAGGCCGCGGATCAAGTGAATAGTTTCCGCTTGGTGAGCGGTTTGCGGGTCCATGCCTTGGCAAGTGCCGCGCCGGTTACGTCAGGGCTCGCGCCATTGCGCCTAGTCGGCTGTGGGTGGTCCGGCTATAGCGCCGTCCCGCAAGGGGCGGGGCGGACGGGATGCGGTGCGTGGAGTGCGGGTGCGCGGCGGGCACGGAACGGCCCGAGCGCACGGCCCAGGGCTACCGCAGGTTCCGCTGCCGCGCCTGCGGCAAGCAGTTCAACGAACGCTCCTCTACGCTGCTGAACCGGGCGCAGTATCGTCCGACGTTATCGCCCTCCTGTGTTCTGGCGCCTGCGCCGCAAGCTGGCGCTCCGCGACCTGCCCGAGATGTTCGCCCTGCGCGGCATCGTGTTCAGCCATCAAGTGGTGCACGACTGGGAGGCCAAGCTCACGCCTGAGCTGGCCGATAGTCTCCGACGGCGTCGTCACGGCAAGGCGGCCCGTTCCCAACAGCTCTGTCACCAGCCGCCACTTTGGCTGAACTGCCCATTACAGTGGAGGACCAGGGCTGACTGGCCGCCGGTTCGGCCCGCTTCAGCGTGCATGATGTGTGGCGGAACTGGGCGTTGGTGCATGTGTGGACATCGGGTAATCGCGGCGGGGGCGTAGGCCATCCATGATGCTGCGATCCGGGCCTGTTGCCCGGCGGTTTGCACCATGGGAGGCGGTTCGATGACCCGATTTGTTGGTTTGGATGTGTCACAGAAGCTGACGGCGCTTTGCGTCGTGGATGAGACCGGCCGCAGGCTGTGGCGCGGCCAGTGCGCCACCGACCCAGGGCAGATCGAGCGGATGGTGGGGGGCACGCGGGAGAGGACGCCAGGATCGGTGTCGAGACAGGGCCGATGATGCCCTGGCTTGTGCATGAGCTGCGCGGCCGCGGGCTGGACGTCACCTGCCTTGATGCAAGGCACGCCAGCGCCGCGCTCAAGATGCAGATGAACAAGACGGACCAGAACGACGCCGAGGGCTTGGCACAAATCATGCGCACGGGATGGTATCGGCCGGTGCACGTGAAGTCGCTTGACGCGCACCGGGCGCGCGCCCTGCTTGGCGCCCGGGCGCAGCTCGTGGGCATGACGACGCGGCTGTCGAACCACATCCGCGGCGTGCTGAAGACGTTCGGGATGCTGCCGGGCGCGATGCGAGGGCTTCCATTTGACCGGCGCGTTGAGGAGCTGCTGGCCGACCGCGACGACTTGGCGCCGATCGTGCGGCCCATGCTGGTGGCCTGGTGGCAACTGCGCGAACAGATTGCCGCGTTTGACAAGGCAGTGCGTGCATTGGCCAAAGCGAGTCCGACCTGCCGCCTGCTGATGAGCGTGCCCGGTATCGGCGTCTTGTCCGTGCTGGCTTACGTGAGCACGGTCGAGGACCCGGAGCGCTTCACACGGTCCCGATCGGTCGGCGCGCACACGGGACTGACGCCCAGGCAGTACCAGTCGGGCGACGTTGACCGCAGCGACAGGATCTCGAAGTGCGGCGACACGCTGGCACGCACGCTGCTGTATGAGGCAGCGGTCGTAATCTTGACGCGGGTCAAGCGGGCGTCGTGTTTGAAGGACTGGGCGCTGGCCATTG
>CAXTCN010000366.1:0-3361 GCA_964242575.1 uncultured Acetobacteraceae bacterium
GAAACACCCGTCTCAGCAGGCAGTGCGCTCAAGCTGATGAATAATGGCGGCTAGCGCGTTTCACGCTGTAAACGGTCGTTAAAGAGTGAGGTACAAGGACAGAGAGGGCAAACGCAGCAGGGCCAGGGGACCGTTTGGCCTGTTGACGGGACGGCTTGGTGACCAAAGCCTACTCTCCCGGTCTACCTGCGTTTACAAACCTCTAGGATTGTGCAGTTTACGTGCGTAATGTAAAGGGTTTACGAAACATTTTATGGCGGCATTATCAACTGGATAATTGAAGGGTGTTGTCAGGTTGACGGGCGGAGGGTGTTGATGACCTCAGGCCGGCTTCGGTGCCTATGCGGCATCAGCAACTGCGGTGACCTCGCGCCAGGCGCGGAAGGCGGCGTCGCGGGCGGTCCGGTGCTGGTCGGCGGTGAGGCGATGGCGGCGGAGCTGGAAGTGGTTGTGGATGCGGGCGTGGGTGGACAAGAAGCGCTGGGCGTGGCGCGCTGACTTGAACCGCTGCATCTGCCGCTCTCGTCGGCGTGTCGGCTGGTGCGACACCTCGGCCCGGTTGTTCAGGTATTTGCTTTGCCGGTGCTCGACATGGGGCAGGACCTTGCGCTTCGCCGCCGTGTAGCTCTTGAGCTTGTCGGTGACGATCACCCGAGGCACGTATTGCAAGCCGCGCAGCAGCTTGCACAGGAACCGCTTGGCGGCCCGGGTGTTGCGCCGGCTCTGCACCAAAATGTCCAGCACGTGGCCGTCCTGATCGACCGCACGCCAGAGGTAGTGCTGCTTGCCGCCAATCCGGATGAACACCTCGTCGAGGTGCCATTTGTCGCCCGGCCTCGGCCGGCGCCGCTTCAGTTCATTTGCGAACTGCCGACCAAAGCGCAGGCCCCACTCGCGGATGGTCTCGTAGCTGACCACGATCCCGCGGGCGGACAGGATCGTCTCGACGTCACGCAGGCTCAGGCTGAAGCAGTGATACAGCCACACGGCGTGCTGGATCACCTCGGCCGGGTAGCGGAAGCCACGATACGGGTTGGGAACATGCGCCATGGCCGAGAAGCTGCCACGGCCCAGCAGGGGCTGCCAACCTGACAACGCCTCGCCGACGCCCAGGCGCGTGACCCGTGCAACCCAAGCGGCGCAGGTTTCACGCGTCCAGTCCGCGGGCGTGATGACCGCCGGCTGTTCGGCTGTCAGCCACCGCCCGGCCTTGGCTAGAATGCCCCGATACTCGCGCCGTATTTCGGGCGTCAGGGTCGATGTGGCGACCCAGCGGTCGATCCAGGCCATCCATTCAGCCGGTGTACCTTCGACCGACATCTGATGACCTCGGGTCGGTATGGGCGGCGGGTCGGCGAAGCCCAACCCAGCGGTGGCGCGGTGGAGGGCGTGAAATGGGCCCTACTCGTGAAAGGCTGGGGATCGAGGTCCACAGCAGTCCTCCCTCTTGGTATGCGGCACAGACGCAGGAATGGCTTCTTCGGTGCGCGGCGCAGCGCCGCACGACGCTCGTCTAGCAGAGCAAGCTGACTGCAACCTGACCCATGCCGCATGATTCTTGGACAGAGAAGGGCAGGATGGAACCAGTTAGGATCACGCAGCGGGGGAATAAAGGATTACTGGCGTGGATAGTGCCACAGACGCGCTGGCTGAGACCCCAGAGCGCAAGCGCGACGACGGCCACCTGCTGCTGGCGATCACGCCGGAAGACATCGATACGGCGCGCGGCTACGCCGACGCTTCGCACGCGCCCAGCACCCGACGCATGTACGAAAGCGGCTGGCACCGCTTCGCGACGTCCAATCCGATTGTGCTAGCCTGTCCCACGGGTGCCCCCTCAAGCGGCTGCTCAACACCTTCATTTTGGCACGTAGATGCCGTCGGGGGCATCCACCCATTAACGCCATCGGCGGCGACAGGTTCGGTTTCGCGCGTCGTCGGGCCGCTGATCCCCTTGTCCCAACTGCCCGGCAGGCACCCTCGATGATCCGGGGCCGTTGTGGGATCGGCGTTGAGGTCAGCTTGCTGTCAGCATGCGGGGTCTAGGCTACACCTACGGTCGGAACGGGGCAGCAGGCGTCGCAGGGAGCGATCCGTCCCACAACCTCGGTGCTGTTGCGGCGGCAGACCACCACGCATTCGACGAAAGGACCAGACATGCGGATCAACGACGCGGGCCTCACACCCGGCAGCAACACCCTGACCACCCCCGACGCGAAGCTTTGCTCGCGATCGGGCAACGGCCTCCCAAACGGCGTCGAGCGGACGCTGTCCGAGCTAGTGGCTACGTTCAAGAGTCTGCTCGACCAGATGCAGGGCGCAGACGGCGGCGGCCCAGGCACAGCGCTGGGCGGCCCAACGCCGACGAGCAACCGGCCGTCAGCCGGCGAGCAGTTCCAAACGGGCGGTCAGCCCACGCCGGGCGGCGCGTCCGGGACTGCGGGACCCGGCCTGCCTCCCCCGGGTCCCCTGGGCGGCGCGCCAGCAGGCGGCCCTCCGACAATCTCGGCCGGTAGCGGCCCAAACTCGGTGGACATCACCAACACTTCCGGCCAGGACCAGAAGATCGGCATGTTCCTGCACGGCGGCTCCACCGCTACGTCGGCGGCCGAGATCACCCTCAAGCCCGGACAGACTGGCACGCTTAGCTACGAGAATGGCCAGGGCGGCTTCATAGCGAAGTCGAACTCGGAGGGCGCTTACCAGCCGGATGCCAGTCGGCTGGAGTTCTTCGCCGACGCGAGCGGGACGAACAACACGAACGTCAGCTACATCACCGGCCGCAACGCCTCTATCAGCGTGCAGGACGGCCAGGGTAAGTCGGTCGGCGACACTCGGAGCATCGCGGCTGAGGCACCAGCGAGCATGGTGTCCAAGGACGGTGCAGGCAACCCCACGATCACCGGCTGGTACGACGGCAGCTCGGAGGCGATGCGGAACGGCGGCAGCTTCCTAGAGCAGCAGCTCGGCACAGGCAACGCCTACATCCATCCCGACGACGACCAAAAACGGGTGCCCGGAACCAACCCAATGACAATGGCCGGCACTTCGAGTCAGCACTTCACCGCCACCTTCGGCGAGACTTGATGCGCTCTTTGCAGGTGCGGCACCGTGGTGCATGGACCGGATTATTGGTTGGTGCTGGACCGCTGGGCGGGGTAGGAGCGCGCTCCCTTGCTGACCGCGGATGCCCAGTGCCCTTCAAGCTCAACCAGGATCGACGCCACCACATTCCCCGCCAGCGACACCGGGTCACGAACTAGCCGGTCTACGAGGCCGGGTTGCGCCAGCGTGGGAGCCTGACGGTCTGGTTGTGCGTCCAGCGAAGGCTGGCATGTTCAGCAGGAGACAAACCTGCCGG
>CAXTCN010000367.1:0-3356 GCA_964242575.1 uncultured Acetobacteraceae bacterium
GGCGGTCTTGGTTCAGCTTGAACGGCAAGGTGGGCTTCCAGGGTCAGGTCAGGGGCAAGCTTCTTACGTCAGCCCACCCTGCGGTGCCACAAGCCACCTCCATGCAACATGCTGCCTTGTGCGTCTGCTGGTAGACAAACTTGCGGCTCACCTCGTGCCGGGCGGCGAGGTCGCTGACCGTCGCTGATTGCGCCAGCGCCTGAATGGCCAAGTCCTTACGGCCGCTTCCAGGCAGCCTCGCCGCTGCGCCAACACATTGATCCATCTCGCACCGCACCTGAAAACGTCAGCGTGCCATCAGCCGTCCTGGAAGCGTCAACCCGGCTCCAGCTGTAACCCGTCTTTGAACCACGCCCGCGCGGCACTCCAGCAGCGCAGAGCGCGGCAGGGTTCAAGCCTGGCTGTCGCCGGCAGCCGTTAGAGCGGCCAGCGCGAGTTGGCGCCCTCAGCCCGTGCTGCGACCAGCAGCTTGGCCATGACCTGGTTCGGGCCGTCCTGCGCGGCCGTCCGCTCGATGGCGGGCCAGTCGAACTGCACCGTGTCGGCAGCCCGGTCCCACTGTGCCGCGGGTTTTGCCTGCTCGGAGCCGTCCTGGGTGGCCACCGGTGGAACGTCGTCCGCACCAGCGTCGCTGGACGCAGGCGCGCCACCGTCATCGGTGCTGACCAGGTCGGCCAGTTCGGCGATCATCGCGTCGTCTTGGCCAAGGGTTGACTCCAGCGCGGCAGCAGGCTGGTCCAAGTCCATAGCGGGCTGCTGCTCGTCCGCCTCGGACAAGGTGGGCATGGCAAGCTCGGGCCGTGGCTTAGGCTTAGGGCCCGGCTTGCCGCGGGCGGGCTTTTCGACAGGAGTGACGGTGGCGGCCTCAGCCTCGACGGCCTGTGCACCCTCGGTGTCGCCGTCTTCGACTAGAGCGAACTCGATCGGCTCGGCTGCCGTCGGCTTGCGGCCGCGACGGGCAGGAACGGGGGGAGGGGAAGCAGCCTTGGGCGTGCGTGCCATGGTGACCTTGTCTGGAGGGAATGGCCCCTTACGCCATCCGCGCGCATGTTGGAACATCCTCTGTGCGGACGCGACACCATCTGCGGCGCGCAGGCCTCTCAGGCGTCAGCCGACCCGTGCTCCGGAGCCGGGTCGATGCCGAGTTCCTGCCGGACGTGCGCGAACTTGGCCGGGTTGGCCAGGCGCGCGTCGGCCATCATGGCCCGCAACGCCGTGATCCCAGCGTCGGTGAAGAACAGCCGCGGCATCCGGGCCGTTGTGTCCAAGCGCAACAGCCCACGCTCGACCATGCCGGCGGCGGCTTGCGGCACCTTGGGCTGCCCTGCCTGCGGTCCGCCCCGCCATGTCTTGATGTGAAAGCCGTCAGCGACGCTCGGCAGTGTCGAGAAGAACATGTCGAGCTCGCGGCGGATGTAGTCCCGCTCCGTGGGCGTGAAGGCATCGGGTGCAACTGGCTCGGGTGTTGTCATGCAGCATTCCATAGCATGCCAGGCCGGCTGTGCTTCCTAGCTTGCAGCTCCATTCCTTCCGTCGTCGGACGGCCCCGCGCTGCTTGGCTTGCCTGGGTGGGCTAGGCCATGCTGCTGCCATTCACGACGGGGTAGGGGGCGCAGCATGGCCGATGATCTGTTCGCCAGCGCTGCCCCGCGGTCCCCTGCCGCGCCGCTTACGGTGTTCCGCGCCGAGCTGCTGTCGCAGGGCGCTGCCAACTGGGAGGAGCTGTTCGAGGGCTGCACGGCGCTCAAGGCGGCGAGATGGGCGGCTGTATGCGCCGGTCGTGCTGACTACCAACCGCGACGTGAGCACGATCCCGCCCGATCTTACCGAGCGCATGGTGACCTGCCACATCGACGCGGCCATCCCCGAGAACCGCGCCGTCACCGAGCGCCTGGCCCGGCGCGCGCACAAGGAGATCGGCACGGCGCTGTATCGCGCCTACTTGCAGCGGCTCATCCCCGAGGTGCGCGCCATGCGGGCCGAGATCGACGCGGACGCAGACGGCTTCCCTGATCTGCTGGCGCGCTCGTCGGCCGTGCTCATCGCTGTGCTGCACGACGCGCTGGGCGAGTTGCCGGCGTGGGCGCGCCCGCCCGGCTTCGACGACTACTTCGGCATCCGGCACCGGCGCTTCCGCGACCAACTCGAGGCGATGCTGGCCGACGCGGGGGAGCGCGTGGCGGTGAACCGCAGGGCCGGGGAGCTCACGGTCAGCTTTGGCGGCGACACGAACCAGGCTGGGCAGTTCGCCCGCAGCGTGCCGGACTTCGTGCTCAAGGGCCGCTTTGCCGACGTGGTCCGGCTCGACCTGCAGGCGCTCGAACAGGAGATGGGCTTTGCAGTCGGCCAGCGCTCGGGATGGTGGCAGAGGATCATACGGCGGTAGGGTCGGCCGAATGAGAACGTCTGTTGCCACTCCGCCCGCATCGTGCCGCGTCCATCCTGTCCCGCAGCGCTGACCTCAGGACAGTTGACGCCTAGGCGTATGACGCAGGCTCCCTTGCTGGCACGGACGGATCACTGGTCCTAGAACGCCGGGCCATGCGGCATAGCAAGTGGGGCATGGTATGGCAGTGAGGAAGCGTAGCAAGAAGCGCGATCAACGCGGTTTCGGGTCAGAACCTCGAGTAACCCGCAATACCCTGGGTGACGTGCCACCCGATCCAATTTGGGCAAAGGCTCGTACGAAACAAAGCCGCCGGACAAGCCCAAAGCCGAGTTCTATGGATGGAGAGCGACGCCAAGACCTCGTGCGCCTGCTCGCCGTCGGGATAGTGCCTGGGCGAGCCTTCTTTGCGATGGAACGGCCGATTGCTGGACTGGTGTGCCTCGGCCTGCAAGCGAGCCTTGTCGGATGGGTGCCGGCCGCGATCTGGGCCGCTCACGCCACCAAGCGTGTTCAACAGAAGCAACGTGCGCTGGCGGCCCGGCTCAGGCCGGGCTGACCCAGCTGCCGTTGAGGCCGAAAGCCGCCGGGGCTTCCTTATCCCGCCAAGGGCTATCCAGCCTAAAGCGCGCTGCGCGACCTTGCGTTCGGTCCAGAAACTGAAGCTACGGGCCTCTCAGGGCGCCTCGCATTTCATGCGTTCGCCCTGAGACGAACTCTTGTCCTAAACCAATCCTAAGCCCACTCAGGCTGGCATTCGGATGATCTGTGAGGAGCGCAGCCGCCCATGCCTCGCCTTGGCCTGCGTTTGACGCCACAGGGCCATCTCTTGCTGGAGCAGGCCAACGACGCGTCTGGCCTGGACGAAACCGCCGCAACGCGCCTGGCCGACGCTTTTGCCCGGGGGACCGGGCTGGGCCTGGTGCAGCTCGGGGCGGGAGAGGTGGGTCAAGCGCTGCCGCCTGCATTC
>CAXTCN010000368.1:0-3349 GCA_964242575.1 uncultured Acetobacteraceae bacterium
CGCTCAATCCTGGATACGCTCAAACAGTCAAAACCTCTGTGCAGAGGTACTAGTAGGAACATCTGCTTAATACCCTCAATCATGGCGCACATGGCCTAGTCCACTATAACACCTTCCTGATTTCGCCAATGGTACCCGAATCCTGGCGGACACCTTGCGATGATGGTCCGCTCTCGGCCCCGATGCAGCCCTTCCTAGAAAGGCTGTCTCCAACGATAACCACCAGCATGAACGAGGCGCGACGGAGGGCCGCTTGGAACCGCAGCCGCAGATCATCATACTGAACGGCATTGGCAGCGTCGGGAAAAGCTCCACGGCGAAGGCGCTTCAGGCGATCACCTCCAAGCCGTTCCTGCGCGTCGCCATGGACGCCTTCTTGGACATGCTGCCTGAGAAGATGCTCGCCCATCCAGATGGCCTCATGTTCGAGGCGTCGCAGGACGGCGGCAAGCCGATCATCGCCATAAGGTCCGGCCCGGTCCTCGAACGTGCCATGCGCGGTATGCGGCACGCCGTCGCCGCGATGGCCGGGCAGGGAAACAACCTCATCGTCGATGAGGTTATGATCGGGGCTGGAGCTACGCAGGAGTATCGTGCCCTTCTGCGGTCCTTCGACCTCCGTCTGGTTGGCCTTTTCGCACCGCTTGATGTGCTCGAAGCGAGGGAGCGTGCGCGTGGCGACCGGGAAATTGGCCTGGCGCGTTGGCAGTACGGCCGCGTTCACCGCGACATCGCCTATGATTTGGAGGTGGACACGGCGATAGCAGCACCTGCGGAATGCGCCCGGCTGATTAGGGACACTTTCGGGCTTTGACCGCCTACACATCAGACCAATCCTGACGGACAGTGAGTGCAAGCGATGCTCAGGCCGGCAGTTCATAGCCAACAGCCGCTTCTGCTTTGAGGGTGTGCTGAACGGCTGGACGGGCCAGCATCCGGTCATGGTGGGCAACAAGGTTCGGAAAGGCATCCGGTGGTGGCCGAAGCGAAGCATTCAGCCGGCAGAACAAGCGGAACAGGTGAATGTCGGCCACAGAGTAGCGGCCGAAAACCCAACCCGGCCCGGCCATCCTCGCGTCCGCGGTCTTATACACGGTCATGGCGTGGTCGAGGCCGCGCCGCCGGGCCGGATGCAGCGTTGAAGCGATGAACGACAGCCACGAAAGGGCTTGCGCCTCGGCTTCGGCACCTTCGGGCAGCAGCTCCGCTTTCGGGAAGCGCCGGGCCAGGTAGAACAGGATCGCGGTCACTTCCGTCAATGGCCGGCCATCAACGAGGAGGGTGGGCACCTTGCCTTCCGGGTTGAGCGTCAGGTAGGCCAGCATCTTGTTCTCACGCCGGTGGAAGGAGAGCGGGCGCGCGTCGGAAGCGGCGCCGACCTCATGCAGCGCGATGTGAACAGCCATCGAGCTTGCGCCCGGCGCGAAATATGGCGTCAGCACCCTTCAACCTCCATGCAGCGACGCACGCTGGGACGCCCTGTTCTGTCGGTTGGTCGGCGGCGGGGTGGCACGGCCCTCATGCAACCTGGGGCCGCCACGCGATGACGCCTTCCGTTCGTGCCCGCACTTCGGGCGACGCCAGGCAGGTGGCGACAGCCTCATAGCCGGGGGCGCCTGGACGGGCGACGAATGTTGGCGGGCTGTGGCTGGCGGGGCAGAGGACGATGGCTTCACCGGCGCTTACGGCGTCCAAATCCAAGATCGAGGAGGAGCGCGTGAGCAGGAAGAGCGGTCGCCCTTCAGGCCCGCGGCGGCGCAGGTGGGCGATCAATGCCTCTTGCGTGGCTCCGTCCAGCCCTTGTTCCACCATGTCTACGACCAGGATGGCCGGGCCATCTGCTTCCAGCCCGGCAAGCAGCGCGGTTAGCGCCGCCGATGCCGTGGCGCCGTCCTCGACCAGCCAAGTCAGGGTGCGATCAATCCGCGATTTCAGAGCCGGGTCGGCGTCCAGCAATGCTCGCGCCGCCATGCCCCCGTCTGCCAGGCGGTCTAGGCCGAGGAAAGCGGCGCCGGGCAGGGTTTCGGCCAAGCACCGGGCCAGCCGCGTCTTGCCGCTGCCCAGCGGGCCGATGATGTAGGTCAGCGGCCGGACGCCGCGCAGCTCGAACCGTTCGCCACCCCAAGGCCAGGGAAGGTCGAAGGCGGTGCAGAGTCCAGAGGCTGGTTCCAGCAAGCGCACCAGCTCCCCTGTAGCGGGTGCCTGGCCTTGGGCAAGGCTGGCCCGCAGGCCGCGGACCTTCTCGACGGTGCCGGCAAGCTGGTGGAACTGGCCTTCGAGGGCTGCTTGATGCGCGGCCAGGGCGGTTTCCAAGCTCGCGGGGTCGCCTTCCAGCACGCGCGCAATCTGGGCGAGGCTGAGGCCGAGCGCGCGCAGCGCCGCCACCTCAGCGGCGCGGGCCATCTCGCCGGGACCGTAGGCCCGCCATCCGGCCCCGGTTCGCATCGGGGCAACTAGGCCACGCTGCTCATAGAGCCGGAGCGCCTTGGGGGAGACGCCAAGCTTCCTTGCGGCTTCGGACGGGCTGAGGAACGGGGCGGAAGGGTTCACGATTCACCTCGGCTGCTGACCGCCCTCCTTATCGGGGCGGTCCCAGGGGCCGGGTCAACTGACGATTTGTGGTGTCCGCCAAACGAACCCTGCCGGACACGTTCCGACAGCGGTCCGCTCTCGATCCCAACTCGGCCATTCGTGAGCGGCCTGTTGATCTCGAAAGCGATCATAGCGTGAAAGGCTTTTCACCCGCTCTGCGACAATCCCGGCCGTTCCGAACCTTCCGCTCCGAACCTAGAACCTGCCTTGCGTCCAGGTCCGACAGGACACTTTCCTGACAAAGGTGGTGGTATCCGGCCTATCCGGTTTGGAGGGCGGACCGGCGGGCAGCTAGGTTGTCGGGTGATCGAGCATGTGCGAGGGGTTTTGCGCCGACGGCACAACTACCAGGGATTAGCTGCGCCTCAGACTTACAAAGGCGGCTGGGGGATTGAATTGAAGACGCTACCTCGGGTCACTGCCACTGCAGAGCAGCTTCCGCTTATCAGCCAGAACCGGTTTGGCGTGGAGGTTATCTGCGGAGCCGCTGGCAGTGGTAAGACCTCAACGGCACTTCTCAGGCTGCGATCTCTCTGTCTGATGTTCGCCGCCCGCCATGCACGACTTGCCATTCAGACCCCTGTTCGTGTGCTCGTGCTGACATTCAACCGGACGTTGGCAGGCTATGTCAGGAGTCTAGCGGAGAATCAGATCGCGCCGAACGCGAATATCGATTTGCGCATCGACACCTTTGGCCGCTGGGCGAGCTATGCCGGGATTTGGGTGACGCCGTGATCAGGCGGCGTTCTGTGCTGGC
>CAXTCN010000369.1:0-3345 GCA_964242575.1 uncultured Acetobacteraceae bacterium
TGCTCCGCTTCGGTGCTGCCCAGCCGGCGAGGGCTGTCTCGTCCAGCCACAGCGTCAGGTCGCCTCGTCGCCGCAGGCCGGCCTCATACACCGGCCAGTTCGTGACGCGGTAGCGGGCGCGCGGGATGCGATGGCGGCGAGCGGCGTTGTGCTTGAATGGCATGGAAGGAAAGTAGCTCCGATGCCAGCGTCAGGCCACCAAACCGCATCCCTGCACCAACACCCCTTGTAGGGCATCAATCGTCCAGGGAACGAGGGAGCGGCCCCATACGCTCGCTCCTCGCATGGCCGAAGCCATCGGGCCGCAATTTATGCACCAAGGTCGGGCTACGGCGCCTCCGAGCCTGGGTCGATGCCGAGCTCCTGGCGCACGTGCGCAAACGTCACGGGGTTGGCGAAGCGCCGGTCGGCCATCATCGCCCGCAGCGCCGCCAGGCCCGCTTCGGTGAAAAACAGGCGCGGCGGCCAGGGCGTCGGCTCGAGGCGCATCAGCCCCCGGTCGAGCAGGCCTCGGGCCACAAGCGGCACCTTGGGCTGGCCCGCCTGCAGGCCGCCCCGCCATGTCCGGAGCTGGAAGCCGTCGGCGACGTTCGGCAGGGTCGAGAAGAACCGGTCGAGCTCGCGGCGTATGTAGTCGCGCTCGCCCGGCGTGAAGGCGGTGGCGTCTGCAATGGGATCGGATGCGCTCATGGCTGGCTGTGTAGCACCCCCACGTCCTGGCGTCCGAGCCGCAAGGCAGGGCAACGTCGCGCAGGTCGCCGCGTGTCCGGTCGTGCCCCTCCCTTTGCGGCGTCCACGATGTGTCGTGCTTCGGTTGTGTCGCAGGGGCCTGCACGACCATGCGGTGCAGGGTTGGCAGGCTTCGGTTCAGCCTTGAAACGTTCGGCGGCAACTTGGCTGGGGGAGTCTTGGCGTCCAGCACGCAGACCCGCACGCACATCGGCTGGCGATGCCCGGCCGGCAGTCTCGGACAACATGCCACTGCTACACGCAGGGCAGCGCGCACCCTCCGGCCAGCGGTGCTGGCTCAGCGGCGCGAAGCACTTGGCACCGTCGGCCAGGCCCGAAAGGTTGGCCGGGTCGGATGCGGCCATGGCAAAGGCTCCTCGCGCGAGCAGGCCGCTTGCTTCCGCTTTTGCTCGTGCGCCGGATGCCTTACCTTCTGGTTCCGGCCTCACCACCCCGGTCTTCCTTGGAACCTTGTGGCGGCGCGCCTGTTGGCCTTGCAGGGCATTGATCATCCAGACAACAAGGGAGCGGCCCTATGCGTTCCATCGTCGCGTTGCCCAAGCCCGGGACGGCAGTTTTGCACTGAGGTCCTTCTGTGCGACTGCTTCGGTCCGCGACCTGCTCCGCACCGCCGCGCAAATCGGCGTGATGGTGCCGAGCGCACCATGAGCACGGCGCGTTGGCAAGCCGTATGGAGACCCTGCCTGTGACGAAGCCCCAGCGGCGCGGCGCGCCACCTCCCGCTTCGATGGCCACCCTGCCGGCACGCGCTGCCGAGGCACTGCAACAGGAACGGTTCAAGGAAGCGGTCGAACTCTTCAAGCAACTGGTCCGGCAGGATCCACGGCCGGAATGGAAGGAGTCCTTGGCCGACGCCTACGGCGGTCGGGCCCGCGCGCTGGCTGCCAAGGGCATGTTTAAGGAGGCCGCGATGGTCCTCGAGAACACCCTGACCGCAGCCGGCACGCTGCGCGACCCGCACCTTTACGCGACCTGCCTAATCCGTGAAGGGCAGCAGGCCAAAGCGGTGGCCCATCTGCTGCCCTGCGTCGCCAGCGGCACCCTGCCGCCCGGTCAGCGGGCGGCCCTCGAGGGGCTGACGGCCGCCTTGCTGGTGGCGGTGCCGCTGCTGCCTACGCCGACACACCCCGACCCGCCCGAAGCAGGGCGATGGCGCGAACTGGCCGTCGCGTCGCGCGAGGCTCTGGCCGCCTGGGTCGACGGCGCGCCGGCGGAGGAGATGGACCGGCACCTGGAGCGCATCTCGCTGCGCTCCGCCTTCCGGCCCATTCGCCTGCTGCTCAAATGCCTTGCCACCCTGCCGCCAGACCCCGAGCGGACCCGGCGGCTGCTGGAGGCCATCGGACCGGGCTCGCCATTCTTTCCGTTCCGGCAGGCGGTGGAGGCAGCAGTGCGTGCAGGGCCCGGGCTCGACGCTGATGCGTGGCACCGCCTGACGCCGGCGCAGCAGGCCTTTGCAGCCGAGACCGGCGGCTTGCAAGCGGCGTCCGTGCAGTCCCTGGGCCGCCTGTCAGCGGCCGCACGCGGCGGCCCGGCAGCGTTGTTCGCTTGGCTGCTGAAGCAGGCCGACCTGCCGCAGGCCGAGGTCAGGAGCGCCTGCCTGAATCTCCTGCCGCAGCTCCCCGACCGTGTGCCGCAGTTCGAGAAGAGCTTCGGGCCGCTGCCGCCGCTGCAGGGGCATCGCGTGCGGGCGCTGGCAGCCGAGGCGCAAGGCGACTGGGAGGCTGCGGAACGGTCTTGGTCCCTTGCCGCCCAACTGGCCGGCGCGGCCGAGGACCGCGCGTCGAGGCTGTCCGCGGGCGTCATCTACCGCCACCTCGCGCACCTCGCGACCCTGCATCCGGAGATCGAGGGCGACGGCGAAAGCGACCCCGGGATCTTCTATCTGGAACGCAGTGGCGATGTGGATCCCGACCACATTCCCACTGTGCTGGCGCGCATTGCATACTATCGCGAGGAACTGCGGGGAAAGGACTGGCACCGGCTGGCGGACGAGGCGGTGCAGCGCTTTCCTAATGACAGCCAGGTTCTGCTGCAAGCGATCCAGTCGGCGGTGGCGCGCCGGGCCTACAAGAAAGCGGCCGGGTTTGCCCACCGGCTGCTGGGGATCGACCCGATCAATCCCGGGGTGCGCCGGCAGATGATCGAGCTGCAGCTGGCCCATGCCCGCAAGCAGATGCGCGCGAAGCGTCCCGACCTCGCCGCCAAGGACCTGTCGCAGGCGGCCGAGTGGGATGGTCCGGATGCCCCGAGCGGGCTGCTGCGCATCACCCGCGGCCTGGTCGCCCTGCAGGGCGGCGACAAGGAGCAGGCGAATGCCTGGCTGCGCGAGGGGGTGGCGCTCGCGGGCGGCGGCGTTGCCGGCTGGTTCCGCGCGGTGCTCGAAGCCGAACTGATGGGATACGCCGGCGGCGATGCCCGTTGGCTGCGCGAGGAGCTGGCGGCCGCGCGCCGGATGCCGCCGACGAAGGAGCCGGTCATGACGGTCGTTTCCGCCTTGGGCCAGGTGGAGGCCGGCGAGAACAAGCGCGCGGTGTCGGGCTTGCTGCTGGGAATGCATGCATGGCTGCTGCAGGGGGCCGGGATCGTCTGGTC
>CAXTCN010000370.1:0-3336 GCA_964242575.1 uncultured Acetobacteraceae bacterium
CCACCCGGGCGTCCAGCGCCGCGGCACGAGCCGCCGCCTCCTGCTGGCGATGCCCCGGCACCGCGTCCGCGGCGGTCCGTGCGGCGCTCGCGGCGGTCACCGCGGCGGCAGTCGCGCGCACCACGGCCGCGGCGGCTTGGTCCACCGTGGCGCAAGCGTTCGCACGCGCCGCCGCCACCCGGGCCTGGCGCAAATGCAGCAGCGCCGCCTCGGCCTGGGCAACCGCGTCGCACAGGCCACGGTAGCGCGCGGCATCTTGCGCCTGTCGCTGCAAAACGAGCAGTTGCGCCTCCAGCAGCCCCCGCTGGTCCTCCGCCCGCGCCAGGTTGGCCTCTGCCGCCCGCAGCTTGGCGTCCGCCTCTGCCCGCCGGGCATGCAGCCCGCCGATGCCTGCCGCCTCCTCCAATACGGAGCGCCGTTCATCCGGCCGCGCGGACACGATGGCGCTGACCCGGCCCTGGCTGACCATCGCCGAGGACCGTGCGCCGCTGGCGAGGTCGGCGAACAGCACCTGCACGTCCCGCGCCCGCGCCTCCCGCCCGTTCACCCGGTAGGCGCTGCCGACGCCCCGCTCGATCCGCCGCACCACTTGCAGCTCCGCGTGCCCCGTGAACGGCGGCGGGAACTGGCCGGCTGGGCTACCGGGTTCGTTGTCCAGCGTGATTGAAACCTCGGCGAGGTTCCGGCTGGGCCGCAGCGCGGTGCCGGCAAAGATCACGTCGTCCATCTCGCCGCCGCGCAGGCTGCGGGCGTTCGCCTCGCCCATCGCCCAGCGCAATGCCTCCGCCACGTTGCTTTTACCGCAGCCGTTCGGACCGACGACGCCCGTAAGGCCGGGCAGCACCTCGACCTCCACCGGCTCGGCGAAACTCTTGAACCCGGCGATGCGCAGCCGGGTGATGCGCGCCGCCACGCTGGGCTACGCGGCGGCCTCCACCGCCCGGGCGAACGCCTCGTATGGGACGGCGCCGGACGTGACCTTGCCGTTGATGATGAAGCTCGGCGTGCTAGTGACCCCGGCCTTCTCGCCCTCCGCCTGCGTGACCAGGATCGCTTGCTTCAACCCAGCGTCGGCGACCGTCGCGTTGAACGTGGCCCGGGGCATCCCGGCCAGCGCCGCGAGCTTCGCCAGCTCCTCCGTCGAGTTGACGCCGCGCGCGAACGCCCAACGGTCTTGGCTGGCGAGCAGCGCCGTGATGAACGGCTCATACCGCTCGGCCGGGAGCGCGCGGGCCACCATGGCGGCCGTCAGCGCGGTTTGGTCCAGCGGGAAATCGCGCCACGCATACCGGATGCGCCCGGTGTCGATCAGCTTGGCGCGCACCTCCGGGAACGTGGTCTTCTGAAAATCGGCGCAGTGCGAGCAGGTGAGCGAGAACCACTCCGTCACCACCACCTTCGCATCCGCCGGGCCGATTGACCGGTCGGCCATGCGGGGGTCCGCCGGCTGCGCCTGCGCTCGCAGCGTGGGGATGGTAGCCAGAGCGGCAAGCAGGATGCGGCGGGTGACGGGCATGAGATCCTCGTGCGGCAGGGTGTGCTTCCTTATGGTGCGACCGGGGCCGGGTCCGTCAAGCGCGATCCCGTGCGCTCCGCGTCTGCGCGATGCTCTGCCCCAGCGCCGTCAGCGCGTCCCTGAGCTCGCCCGGCGGGATGCCGGGCAGCTCAACCTGCACCGGCTTGCGCCGCCGCGGCGGGGCGGCGGGCGGGGCAGGCGGCGTCACGTCCTGCACGAACCGCAGCCGTTCCACCAGCACCCGCCCCAAGTGCCCGTTGATGCGCTCCATGAGCGGATTGGCCAGGTGCTGCAGCTCCATGGCGACCGGCCCGGCGCAGGCTAGGGTCAGCGTCCCGCGCGACAGGCGGCGCGGCGTGGCGGTGGCGGCGGTCTGCGGGCCAACGATCTCGGCCCAATCCGCCATGACCTGCGCCACGCCGGGCGCGCGCGCCTTGAAGGCTGGCCTGGTCACGGCCGGGATCAGCGCGCCGACCGGCCTCGGGCCATAGACGTGCCGCTCGACGATGGGCCGCTCGGCCGGGGGCAAGGGGTTGTTGCCACTGTGTTCGCGCGCCATACCGCGTCCCGTGTCGTCCCCCATCGGCCTAACCACCCCTGTTCCCGCCGCCCCCCTGCTGCGCTGGTATGACCGGCACCGCCGGATCATGCCTTGGCGCGCGCAACCTGGCGAGCGGCCGGACCCGTACCGCATCTGGTTGAGCGAAATCATGCTGCAACAGACGACAGTGGTTGCGGTCACGCCATATTTCCAGCGATTTTTGCAGCGCTTCCCAACCATTGAGGCGCTGGCCGCGGCGGACGAGGGCGCGGTCATGGAGGCATGGGCCGGCCTCGGCTACTACGCCCGCGCGCGCAACATGCACGCCTGCGCCAAGCAGGTGGTGGCGCTGGGTGGGTTCCCGCATACGGTCGCGGGCCTGCGCGGCCTGCCCGGCATCGGCGCATACACCGCCGCCGCCGTCGCCAGCATCGCGTTCGGCGTGCCGGTGGTGCCGGTGGACGGCAACGTGGAGCGCGTGGCGGCGCGGGTGTTCGCCATCACGGACCCGCTGCCCGGCGCGCGCCGGCTGGTGGCGGAGGCCGCGGACCGCCTCGGCGCAGACCCGGACGCGCAGGCCCGGCCGGCGGACTTCACCCAGGCGCTGTTCGACCTCGGCGCGACCATCTGCACGCCGCGTGCGCCGGCGTGCGTGCTGTGCCCCTGGAACGACCCCTGCGCCGCGCGGGCACGGGGCATCGCGGCCGAGCTGCCGCAGAAGGCGCCGCGCGCCGTGCGCCCGCTGCGCCACGGCGCGCAGTTCTGGCTGGTGGACGACGCCGGGCAGGTCCTGCTGCGCCGCCGCCCGCCCCAGGGGCTGTTGGGCGGCATGTTGGAGCTGCCGGGCGCACCCTGGCGGGCGGAGCCGTGGAGCATGGACGACGCGCTGGCCCACGCGCCGCAAACCGCGCACTGGCGCTTGGCCGGGGCAGCCGAGCACGGGTTCACGCATTTCCAGTTGCGGATGGACGTTTATGCCGCCCGCGTGCCGGCCATCACCGCGCCGGGCCTGCTGCGCCCGGTGGCGGCGCTGGATGCCGAGGCGCTTCCGACGGTGATGCGGCGGTGCGTCCGGATCGGCCAATCGGCTTTTTAGCGCGGCGCGCGTTTTTCTTTTCGCGTCTTCACCGGTCGTTAACCTTTGGCCGGTATAGTGCCGTTATGCCCGAAAAACACGGGTGATTGCTTCCATGACTAGGCACTAAGGTAATAGACCATGCCCTTGAGCCTGTTGCGAGATTGCCGGCGTAGAGGTGATGGACGGGTGGGAAGAGTACAG
>CAXTCN010000371.1:0-3309 GCA_964242575.1 uncultured Acetobacteraceae bacterium
ATCTCCTCAAAGATGGACAACGCAAAACTATCTCAGACAGTCAAACAGGCTCTGAGAGTTCAAGCCCCGCCGCACGCCGTTTCAGCTCATCCGGGATATGCCCTAAATCGCGGAAGCGGCTGACCAGCCATTGATCCACGTCGCTCAGGAACGGCACGCTCGAAATGAACGTGGTCATCAGCAGCGCCGAGAGCAGCGGTGCGGGAAGGTTGAGCACCTCCGCGGGCACATGTGTCTGTGTCGTCGGCGTAAGAGCCTTGAGCACGCCCACAGATGCGACAGCCTGGGACAGGACGAAGAACAAGAGTTCCGCCGCAAGCAGGTAACTCAAGCAACTCCAGCGGTAACGCGAGCGAGTGGTTGAACTCTGATTGGACTCAGGCGTCCCGAAGCGCTTGACCGCGTAGAAGCCGACGATCAGGCCGCCCAAAATGTAATGCAAATGAGACGTGACAAAAACCGGCATCGCCCAACCCTCATACCGGGCTCGTGTTGCTCCAGCTCCGGTGCCTGTGTAGCTACATCGGATTATGAAGCGATATCGAAACAACTATGCGTGAACGTTTCGGCAATGATTGAGCCGCCGGTGACGGGCGCGGCCCTACTTGTTGCGGACGACCGCAAGCCCCAGGCCTGCGCCCATCAGCAACCCGCCACTAAGGCGGTTGCGCAGCCGGCCGTTGCTCATGAGCAAGCCGCGCAACCGGGCAGCCAGCAAAGCCCAGCCCCCGTCGATCAGCAGCGCGATGGCCAGGAACGTGATGGAAAGCAAAGCCATTTGCCCGCCCACATCCCGGCCGCGGTCGATGAATTGCGGGAAAAAAGCGCCGTAGAAGAACCAGGTTTTCGGGTTCGAGAACGACACCAGCAGCGCGCGCAGCACCATCGCGCGCCACGACTTCGGTTCCGGTTGCGTGGTGGCTAGGTCCACCGGCGCAGCCCGCCACTGCGCGATGCCGAGGTACGCCAGGTAGGCCACGCCGACCCAGCGGACCCACTCGAACCAAGGACCCATGGCGCCCAGCAGCTCGGTGATGCCCAGCGCCGTCAGCCCGAGTTGCACCACCATCGCCGCAGTGGTGCCGGCCACGGTCAGCAGGCCGTAGCGCGGCCCGTACGCCACGCTGTTGGCGACGATGAGCGCCACGTTGGGGCCGGGCAGCAGCATCAAGGCAGCCACCGCGCCGATGAAGGCGAGGAACAGGGGAAGCTCGATCATGCCGGGCCGCTGGCGGGCTGCGCCACCTGCATCTCGCCCAGGTAGGCGTGCCGGATGTCCTCGTTGCGCCGCAACGCCTCCGCCGTGCCGGACAGCACCACGACGCCGGTTTGCAGCACGTACGCCCGGTGCGCGATCTGCAGCGCCATGGCGGCGTTCTGCTCCACCATGAAGATGGTCGTGCCTTGGCGGTTGATGGCCTGGATGATGTCGAACACCTGTTCCACGTACAACGGCGACAGGCCCATTGATGGCTCGTCCATGCAGATCAGCCGCGGCCGGCCCATCAGCGCGCGGCCGATTGCCACCATCTGCTGCTCGCCCCCGGACAGCGTGCCCGCGAGCTGATTGCGGCGCTCCTTTACCCGGGGAAACAGCTCGAACACCCGTTCCAGGTCCTCGTTGAACTGGGGGCCGCGCGGCTGGGTGTAGGCGCCCATCTCCAGGTTCTCGAACACCGTCATGCGCGGGAACAGCCGGCGCGCCTCCAGCACCGGGGCGATGCCGCGCTTGACCCGGGCGCTGGTCGGCAGCCGCTCGATGGCCACGCCGTCCAGCAGCACCGACCCGCTGGTGGGCCGCACTACGCCCATGATCGTTTTCATGGTCGTGGACTTGCCGCAGGCGTTGCCGCCCAGCAGCGACACGATTTCCCCGGCGGCGATGGTGTAGTTCACGTCCTTCAGCACGTGCAGGTCGCCGTAATGGGTGTTCACGCCGCGGAACTGCAGCAGCGGCGGGCGGTCAAGCGACACGGTCCGCCTCCATCGCCGCCCGGGCGGCGCGTCCCAAGTAGGCCGTCAGCACCTGTTCGTTGCGCCGCACCTCGTCTGGCCGGCCCTCGGCGATCTTCACGCCGTGGTCCAGCACCACCACCATGTCGGCGAGCGTCGTGACCACGTCCAGCTTGTGCTCGATGATCAGGATCGTGAGGCCCAGGGCGTGCAGCGACTTGATCTGTTCGGCAAGCTCGAGCGTTTCCGCCGGGTTCATGCCGGCGGTGGGCTCGTCCAGCAACAGGATATGCGGCCGTGAGGCCAGCGCGCGGGCGATCTCGACCCGGCGGCGGTTGGCGTAGGACAGCCCGCCGACCGTCTGCGCCACGCGCGGCAGCAGGCGGTTGCCGAACATGGCAATAAGGTCCAGCACCGACGCCTGCGCCGCACGCTCCTCGGCGCGGTTGCCGGGGGTGTGCAGCACGGAGGCCACCGCGCCGCTGCGCAGCCGGGCGTGCCGGCCGACCATGACGTTCTCCAGCACCGTGAGCGTGGGGAACAGGCGAATGTTCTGGAACGTCCGCGCCACGCCGCGCGCCAGCACTTGATGCGGCGCCAGGCCCAGCAACTCGGCGCCCTCGAACCGAATGGACCCGGCGTGCGCCGGCACCAGCCCGGTGATGACGTTGAACAGGGTGGACTTGCCGGAGCCGTTCGGCCCGATCACCGCGACCACGCCCCCGGCCGGCACGGTAAGGTCGATGCCCTCCAGCGCGGTGAGGCCGCCGAACTTCACCGTGACGCCGCGAACCGTCAGCGCGCCCGCGCCGGGTTCCCAGCGCGGGATGCGGCCAAGGTTCAGGAACCCGCCGCGCGTGACCTCGGCGTGCTGCGCCGTGATGTCGAGCGGCGGGGTCTTGCGCGTGGCAGGGATCAGCCCCTCGCGCCGGTACAGCATCATGCCGATCAGGATCAGCCCGAAGAACAGTTGCGTCCACTGCACGAGGTCAATGCGGACCAGGAACGGGCTGCCGACCAGCTCGCCCAACATGTGCAGCCATCCGGTGAGCTGCGGCAGGAACCAGCTTTGCATCAGTTGCAGCAGCATCGCGCCCAGCACCACGCCCCACACGCTGCCCATGCCGCCCAGCACGACCATGACCAGCAGCATGGACGACACGTTGAAGTTGAACATGTCGGGCGTCGCGGTCTGCAGCTTGGCGACGAAGAACACGCCGGTCATGCCGGCGAACGCCGCGCCGATGGCGAACGCCAGCAGCTTGAAGCGCACCGTGTTCACGCCCATGGCGCTGGCGGCGGTCTCGTCCTCGCGGATCGCCATCCAGGCCCGCCCGACCCGGCTGTCGCGCAGCC
>CAXTCN010000372.1:0-3295 GCA_964242575.1 uncultured Acetobacteraceae bacterium
GGCACGGCAGCAATTCACATGCTCAGCTCGAAAGCCGCTTGTCCGCTCCCGGCCACTCCTGGCTGTTCCGGTCGAGCTTGGGTTGTTCTATGACGACACAACCAGGCCGGTACAACGGGAGGAACCTTGGCGCATTCGCTCGATCCTGAGATGGCCGCTCCCTTGTCGGCGCTGAACGCCGCGTTCGGTGACGTGGCCTTGCCGGAGCGCGGCGACTGGCAAGGGTGCCGCGCGATGTCCAACGCCTTCCTTGCGGCAGTGGGCAGCGCGAAGGCACGGGTCGGCGGCGTCACCGTCACCCGGCACGGCGCGGTGGCCCCCGATGGCGCGCCGGTTGAACTGCGCTGGTACAGCCGTGGCGGCGAGGCGCCCGGTTCTGCCGCCGTCTACCTGCATGGGGGCGGCTTGGTCGGCGGCAGCCTGGACCTGTACGAGCCGTTCGTGCGGTCCTATGTCGCCGCGTGCGGCGTTCCCATGCTGGGCGTCAACTACCGCCTGGCCCCCGAGCATCCCCATCCCGTGCCGGTCGAGGACGCCTACGCCGGCCTGCGCTGGCTGGCCGGCCACGCGCAGGAGATGGGCGTCGAGCCCTCGCGCATCGCCGTGATGGGCGACAGTGCGGGCGGCGGCATCGCCGCCGGCGTGGCTCTACTGGCAAGGAGCCGCGGCCTCCCCCTTGCGCGCCAGATCCTGATCTATCCGATGCTCGATGACCGCAACACGGTGCCTGACTCGGCGCTCGCGCCGTTCGTCACCTGGTCCCACGACGAGAACCACACCGGCTGGAGCGCCTTGCTGGGGCAACGCGCCGGCGCCGAGGCGGTGCCGGCAGTTGCGGCCCCGTCGCGCGCAACGGACCTGGGCGGCGTGGCGCCGGCCTACTTGGAGGCCGCGGGACTGGACATCTTGCGGGACGAGGGCATCGAGTATGCCCGCCGGCTCGCGCGGGCAGGCGTTCCCGTCGAGCTGCACGTGCATCCCGGGGTGCCGCACGGCTTTGACCTGATCGCCCCTGAGGCCGACGTGACGAAGCGGGCCTTCGCTGACCGCGTCCGGGTGCTGCGCGCGCTTTGACCCCGGCCGGACCTTGCTCGGCCACCCTCCCCTCCTTGCGCGGAGAACGACAACGCGGCATTCGGGAGGCGGCAGGTGCATCGTGTTCGCCCGTACCGACATGACCTGCTTTCTCCAAGCGGGCCGCCGGGAACAGGACCTCGGTGGCGTGACGGAAGGCGAACATCGCACGACAGGAGAAACCGATGGGGCGCGACCCTGAGTTGGTGCAGTCGAGCTACTCGGGACCAGTGACCCGGCAAGGAGTCACCGTGCGGCTGGCGATCTACCGCCTGGACGGTGATCGGCACTGGGTGCTCGAAGTGGTCAACGAGAATGGGACTTCGACGGTCTGGGACGAGGTGTTCGGCACGGACGGAGCCGCTTACGACGCGTTCCAGTCGGCCGTGGAGAAGGAGGGCATGGGCACGTTCCTCGACGGGGCGAACGTGGCAACCCTCCCCGCCCTGCACTGAGGTCTCGGCCCAGGCACATCCGGCACATCGGCCGCCACGGGATGGCTTCAGCTCCCACCCCCTCGCCATGCCCTTGTGAAAGGCGGCTCATATCTGTTGGGAGCCTATGAGCCGACAGCCTGCTTCCGGCCCGTATTGCCCATCCGCCTGCGCCGCTCCGCGCCCCATAGCTGTCATAGAGTCATCCCATCGAGCATTTCCAAAGCCGACATGAGTGGAAAGGTTACTTGTGGTTATCCGACGCGGGGCGGACCCTGCATCGTCGGATACCTACTTCGTTATCTACATACAACCACCCTGATGGAGCACATCAGCTGAGGCCGCGGCGACCAGGCTGTCCCACGGCGTCGGCGACGGAAATACCTCACCGAGGAACGTCACGAATGCCCTGACGAGGGGGCTGCTGCTCCTGCTTTCGGGCCACAAGGCGGTCACGGCCGTTCGATCGACCGCGAACTCGCTCAGGACTGGAAGCAGTTCACCACGCCCGACATAGCCTGCGGCGATGTAGGTGGGCGAGATGCCGATACCCCCACCGGCCGCGACCACGGCCGCCACTGCGTCACTGACATCGACGGTGATACCGGCCGGAGGGATGATCTCCACGACCTGCCCCCCAATCTGGAACGGCCACCGTAGGCCTTGCCCCGAACTCTGGTAGCGGAAGTTCACGCAGTCATGCCGGGCCAGCTCGTCCGGATGACGGGGAACACCGCGTCGCGCAAGGTAGGCTGGCGACGCGAAGGCACAGACGCGCTGCCGTGCGAGTTGGCGAGAGATCAAGCGAGAGTCTGCCAGGTCGCCAACCCGGATCGCCACGTCGATGCCCTCTTCGACCAGATCGGTGAACCGGTCACCCAGACGCAGGTCGATCGATATCTTAGGGTGCCGCTCACGAAACCGCGGCAGCGCCGGCGCGAGGAGGTGGACTCCGACGGGCAGCGGAGCCGTGATTTTCAGCGTGCCAGCGGGCTCGGTCCGGGCTGCGACAACGGCCTGCTCGATCCGCTCGGCCTCGTGCAGCAGCTGCAGGGCCTTCTGATGCAGGTCACGTCCCTCTGGCGTTAGAACGAGGGATCGCGTCGTGCGGCTGAACAATCTAAGGCCGAACTGCCGCTCTAGCCGCTGGATGCTTTTGCTGACGGCCGAGGGCGATATGGAGAGCGCCCGCGCAGCGGCTGTGTAGCTACCGAGGGACCCGGCACGGGCGAAGGCAATGAGGCCGGTGAGCCGATCCAGTTCGATTGGTTCCATGACGGCATAACTAAACTGAACCCTACCGGCGTTTCCACAGCTGAGGGCCTGCACCAGGTTACGCGTTGTCGCGCCGGCCGCCGTAAGGAGTTACGCCATGAGGCACAGCATGCCCGCCCAACTTCCCACCCCCTCAACGCTTCTGAACCAAACCGTCGTGATCTTCGGAGGCACCTCGGGCATCGGCCTGTCGGCCGCGATCCAGGCCAAGGCTGCCGGCGCACAGGTCATCGTAATCGGCTTCGAGCGCGACAAGGCACAGCAAGCAGCCATCGCGAACGGCTTCGCCGGCTGGCGGGTGGCGGATGTGACGCACAGCGAGACCATCGCAGCAGCGCTGGCCGATATCCCACACGTTGACCATCTGGTGCTGCTGGCGGGAAGTTTCGTCATCGGCAAGGTGTTGGAAGCCGAGCTCGACCATCTGCAACGCGCCTTTGACGAGCGGATCTGGGCCGCATTGAACTAAGCCGCTAGCGCGGCAGTATTCCTCACACCCATGTGGTTCTGCG
>CAXTCN010000373.1:0-3289 GCA_964242575.1 uncultured Acetobacteraceae bacterium
GAGTTCTGCCTGCGCGCCGGCCGGCGGCACGACGCCAGCGCGTCGATCCTGCCGAGTGCCGTCGCGGCCTGACAAGCCGTTTCAGAGCCTTGCTCAACCCAACGATGAAGGAAGAGGCATGAAGTTGCTACGCCATGGCCCGTCCGGCAAGGAAAGGCCAGGGATGCTCGACGCTTCCGGTACCGTGAGGGACCTCTCAGGCGTGATCCCCGACCTTGCAGGCGAGGCACTGTCCCCCGCAGGACTGGCAAAGTTGTCGGCGCTCAATCCGGCGTCGCTGCCGGCGGTGCCTCCGGGAGCGCGCATCGGCCCGCCGGTGAGCGGCATGAAGAACCTAGTGTGCATCGGCCTGAACTACGCTGATCATGTGGCAGAGACCGGCAGCGCCACCCCGAGCGAGCCAATCGTCTTCCTGAAATCGCTCGGCGCGCTCTCCGGTCCCAACGACGACATCGTCATCCCGAAAGGGAGCGTGAAGACGGATTGGGAATGCGAGCTGGCAGTCATCATCGGCATGTTGGCGCGCCGTGTGAGCGAAGAGGAGGCGCTGGACCACGTGGCCGGCTACGCGGTCGGCAATGACGTCTCGGAGCGCGAATGGCAGTTCGAGCGTGGCCCGACTTGGGACAAGGGGAAGAGCTTCGACACCTTCGGGCCGCTCGGGCCGTGGCTGGTGACGAAGGACGAGGTCGCCGACCCGCAGGAACTGGGGTTGTTCACCGACCTGGATGGCATTCGGCAGCAGGAGAGCTCGACGCGGAGCATGATCTTCGGCGTCAAGGCGCTGGTGAGCTACGTGAGCCAGTGCATGACGCTGCACCCGGGCGACGTGATCTTCACCGGCACGCCGGCTGGAGTGGGAGAGGGCAAGAAGCCGGCGCCGGTGTTCCTGCGCCCTGGGCAGACGCTGCGGCTGGGCTTGTCTGGTTTGGGCGAGCAGACCAGCCGCACGGTGGCTTACGATGGCTAAGGGGCCGCTGCCTGGGCCGGCGAGGCGCATCGGTGCCGGCGCCACCTTTCAGGGACGCTGCCAGCACTTCCACCCGCTCGGCCTCTCAGTTGTCGCGCGGGCGTTATGGCGGCTGGCCAGGTCAAGCGTGGCACTTAAGCGCGATGCGGCTGAGGGCGAGATTGATCATGGAAGCTTCCGGCTCGGAGCACAGCCCGCCCGTTCGGCCTAATTTAGCAACAACAGCAAAGCGGTTGCCAGGAGCGTACATGGACATTGCCACACTCATGCCGCAGCGAATCGTTGCTGTTGCCAGAGCCGCCCACGCCCGCCCGGACACCGAGTTCCTGTGCTTTGGCGAGAGCGACCGGACCGGTCCGGCCAGCGCCGTCACAGCGGCCACGGCCGCGCTGGGCCGCGGCGACGCGCGATACTCCGACGTCCGCGGGGTCCCGGCGCTGCGGCAAGCGCTCGCGGACATGCTGACACGGCTGCACGCCCGGCCGGTCAGTGAGGAACGCATCCAGGTCACGGCATCCGGCATGACCGCAGTTAACGTGGCCCTCGCTGCCGTGGTGCGCGCAGGAGACCGCGTCGTGCTGCACACGCCAGCCTGGCCCAACCCCGCCAACGCGACTTTGCTGCGCGGTGCCAGTGTGGACGCGCTGCCCCTCAACGCACTGCCTGGTGGACGGTTCCACCTGGACTTGCATCGGCTGGCAGACAAGCTGCCCGGCGCTCGCGCGATGGTGCTGAACTCACCCAACAACCCCACCGGCTGGACCGCAAGCCTCGGCGAGCTCACGGCCATTTTGGAGCTGTGCCGGACGCATGGTGTGTGGCTCGTCGCGGACGAGGTGTACACCCGCCTGGTATACGACGGGTCCGAGGCTGCGCCCTCGCTGTTGGACGTGGCCGACCCGTCTGACCAGGTGATCGTTTGCAACAGCTTCAGCAAGACCTACGCGATGACCGGTTGGCGGTTGGGCTGGATGGTGCTGCCCACTGGCGCACGAGATCAGGTGGCCGAGGTCGTCGAGGTCACCCACAGCGGCGTCGCTCCGTTCATTCAGGCCGGCGGCCTCGCAGCCTTGAGCGATGAAGCCTTTGTCGGGCGGTTCCGCGCTTACTGCGCTGTCGGGCGGAAAGTGGCGGTCGAGGGGCTGGCGGGCCTGAACGGCGTGCGGCTCGCAGCTCCAGATGGCGCGTTCTACGCGTTCTTCGGCGTGGATGGGTTGCGGGACAGCTTGGCGTTAGCCCTGTCGCTGGTGCATGAGCACGGCGTCGCGCTGGCGCCGGGCAGTGCGTTCGGTGCGGCGGGCGAGGGCCACCTGCGCCTATGCTTCGCGCAGGCGCCAGACCGGATGGAGCGCGCCATGCATCGGCTGCGAGCAGGGCTGCAGGCGCGGTGAGCGCCTTGGCCTGCAGCGTCCACGGCTCAGCTGCTTGTCCGCCAATCCGTGCGCCCGTTATATACAGGACCGCCTTAACAGGGGTGGGATAGCAACTCGCCAACGACCCGAGTTCTGCCAAAACAATCGCAGATATGCTTCGTAGACCGCTTGCGGGTCGGAACGCCGCGCGCACGACCGAGGGGATCCAATGACCGAAATGCTTGAAACGTCTGAGCAGATGATGTCGGACGAGGTGCTTCCGGCGCGGGCCTACTGGCACCGTCGGTTGGAGGCCGGCGATATCCTGCGGATCGTCGATCTCCACGGCTGCCAAGCGGTGGACGTCCTGTTCTACGACGCCGACCGGAGGGACGTTCGCTACAACGCACCGAACACGATCAAGCTTGCCGGAAGCGTGTACGTCAGCAAAGGCGTGATTCTCTACGACGACCTGGCTCAACCTCTAATGACCGTCATCGAGGATACCGTCGGGCGTCACGACACGTTGGCGGGTTGCTGCAGTCGTGAGATAAACACTGTCCGCTATGGAAGGCCGGGGGATCTCAGCTGCCGTGACAACTTCCTTTCGGCGTTGGCCGAGCTTGGCATGGACGGCCGCGACATTCCTCCGAACGTCAACTTCTTCATGCACGTCCCAGTTAATGGCGAGGGAGGCATCCACATCGACGAAGGCCTCTCGAAACCCGGCGACTACGTCGATTTGCGCTGCGAGAAACCTGTCCTCGTCGTGATTTCGAATTGTCCACAGGAGATGAATCCTTGCTGTGGCGGCCGGCCAAGCCCGGTCCAACTGACCGTACGCCGTCCAACGTAAGGATCGAGCGGCTGTTGTCAGCAAAGTTGGCCAAATAGCAGGCGTGGTGCATGTGCGGACGACCCCAGGAGCACAAGGGTTTTTGTTTGATCTGGCTCACGGAACGAGTGC
>CAXTCN010000374.1:0-3264 GCA_964242575.1 uncultured Acetobacteraceae bacterium
ACCTCAACCACAATATGCCCAGCATGGAACGCGTGATGCAAATGCAACGGTGAGGGGCACACGCCAGTCAGGATGAACCTTGGTTTTGGTTCAGCTTGGCGGATGCGGAACGGCTTGCATCGCTGCCAGCGGAGCCGTCCAGGATGCCCGAGAGCAGACCTTGATGCTTTGATGCCGTGCATGCCCGGCCAAGATGGGCCAGCTCAAGACCCAGCCTTGCCATCTCCCGCAGCGGCTACCTGTTCCAAAGGTGCTGCGGCACCTGTGGCGTGCCGACGGGCAAGGAACTGGCTCAACTTGTCCATGTAGGGGATGCGTGGGAGTTTCTGCAGCCGTGTACGCTAAGCCGCCAGTGAGGCCTGGAACGCCTCTGGCCTGAACCGGCTGGTGCGCAGCAGATCGGTCAGCGACGCCTGGCGCTCGATGGCAAACGCCGCCAGCCGGCGCTCCGGGGCAAAACGCAGCAGCTCGCGCGCAGGCAGGATGCGCGCTTCGCGGGCCAGGATGGCATAGCGGTTGGCGTGGACCGTGCGCCGCCGTTCCTCGTCCAAGCGGATGCGGCGCAGAACCTCCAGCCGCGCCGCGACGCCGGCAAGGCTTTTCAGCGTCGGCCCTTCCGGGACTTCACCGATCCAGCCGTGCAGGGTGCGGCCGTCCTCTGCCCTTTCCGTCAGCAGCGCTTCCAATGCGGCCCTTTGCTCGTCGCCAAGGCCGCGGATGAGGTCGTGGTGCGACTGCCGCCGGGCCAGCGCGCGGCCAGCGAGCGCGAGGCGCTCGACCAGGGCTGGCGGCGGCATGGTGATGCGGCGCTCCTTGAGGTCTGCCACGACCGCACACGCGATAGGCTCGCCCCGGTCCGTGCCGGCGGCACAGGCCGCGGCGGCTCGGATCGAGGCGCGGTAGTCCGCCTGGCGCATAGGGCGAAGGTCGAGCAGCGCCGCGATCTCGCCCGCATGCTCGCGGCGGGTGCCGTCGCGCCGGGCATACAGCTCGAAGACGGCCGGCTCGACGCCGAGCTGGTCGGCAACGGCTTCAACGACCGCATCGGGCAGGGTCTCCTCCAGGCGCAGCGGCCGGCCCAGGTCGCGCACGAGGGCGAGTTGCACGGCAAAGCCGAGCCGGTTGTGCGAGCGGCGGTGCCGGTGCGCGAGCGCCAGGTCCTCGGGCGCCAGCGCGCAGCGGCGCAGGGCCTCGTCACGATCGGCCGGCGGATCGAACAGGAGGGCGCGCGCGTGCGGCGCGAGGAGCTGAGCGGATGCGGCGGGCATGGGGTGTCCGGGACGGGAGGAAGCGTCCAGGAAACCTACCCGGAATATCTGGACGGGCCAGCCTTTCTGGACGTAGTTTCTGGACGGGACTCCAGGGCAGCAAAGGGATGCACCCGGGTCGTCCCGCAACCGCTCGGTTGCGGGACCGAAGCGTCACACTGGGGAGGATCGCAGCGTGCCGCAGCAAAGCGTCATCGGGCTGGTCGGCGGCATGAGCTGGGAAAGCTCGGCCGAGTACTACCGCATCATCAATCAAACCGTCCGAGACCGGCTGGGGGGCCTACATTCGGCACGCTGCCTGATGTGGTCGTTCGACTTCGGCGAGATCGAGGCGTTGCAGCACGCTGGGCGATGGGACGAGGCGGCGGCCCTGCTGATCGACGCCACGCAGCGGCTGGAGCGCGGTGGCGCCGACTTCTTTTTGATCTGCACCAACACCATGCATCGCATGGCGGACCAGGTGCAGGCCGCCGTGCGCATCCCACTGCTGCACATCGCCGATCCCACGGCCAAGCGCATCCAGGCGCAGAACATCCGGACCGTTGGCCTGCTCGGCACGGCGTTCACGATGGAGCAGGACTTCTACAAAGGGCGGCTCCAGCACCGGTTTGGGCTTGACGTGCTGGTGCCGGGCGACGCGGACCGCACGCTGGTGCACCGGGTAATCTACGACGAACTGGTGCAAGGCCGGGTCAAGCCGGCCTCACGCGACGCCTACCGTGCGGTGATTGCGCGCCTGGTCGAGCGCGGCGCCGAGGCCATCATCCTGGGCTGCACGGAGATCATGCTGCTGATCGGACCAGAGGACAGCACGGTGCCGCTGTTTGACACCACCCGCATCCACGCCGAAGCAGCCGTAGAGCGCGCGCTGTCCGGCGTGCGCCAGACTGCGTGAGCGCACGTGCCTGAAGTCCTGGGCTACGCCCGCGTTTCCACCGCCGAGCAGGATTTGGAGGTCCAGCGCCGCCGCTTGCGCAACGAGGCCGGCGCGATCCGCGTGTTTGAGGACGTGGCTTCGGGCAGAAGCTTTGAGCGTACTGGCCTCTCCGACCTGTTGGACTACGCGCGCCCGGGCGACCTGGTGTGCGTTGTGCGTCGTGCGCCTCGACCGGCTCGGTCGCTCAAGGAGCTGCTCGCGACTGTGGAAGGCTTCAAGGCGTGCGGGCTCGGGTTCCGCTCGCTCGAGGAGCGCCTCGACACTGTGTCCGCGTCGGGCGAGCTGGTGTTTCATGTGTTCGGCGCCATTGCCCACTTTGAGCGGTACCTGATCGTCGAACGCACCCGCGATGGCATCGCCGCTGCTCGCGCCCGTGGCAAGCATCCAGGCCGACCGCCACTCGACGAGGAGAAGTTGCAGGCAGCGCTAACTCTGATCCAAGGCGGCTTGTCGCCTAGCGCTGCTGCGCGTCGGGCCGGCCTCGGCCGATCAACGCTCTGCCGAGAACTCGCTCTCATGCCGAACGCTCCGCCGTCAAACCCTTAGCGTACACGGCTGCAGAAACTCCTATGCATCCCCATGTAGAGATACACGACCGGCGTCGTGAACAGCGTCAGCACCTGCGACACCAGCAGCCCGCCCACCATGGCATAGCCGAGTGGCTGCCTGATCTCCGACCCGACTCCCGTGCCAAGCATCAGCGGCACGCCGCCCAGCAGCGCGCACAGCGTCGTCATCAGGATCGGCCGGAACCGCAGCAGGCAGGCTTCATGGATCGCATCTTCGCTCGACATGCCGCGGTCGCGTTCGCCCTGGAGCGCGAAGTCCACCAAGATGATGCCGTTCTTCTTTACGATGCCGATCAGCAGGATGATCCCGATGATGCCGATCACGTCCAAGGGACGCCCGAACAGCATCAGCGTCGCCAGCGCCCCCAACCCGGCAGACAGCAGCGTGGACAGGATCGTCAGCGGGTGGATTGTGCTCTCGTACAGCATGCCCAAGATCAGGTACACCGCGAACAGCGCGGCCAGGATCAGCGGCGGCGTGCTGCTGAGC
>CAXTCN010000375.1:0-3256 GCA_964242575.1 uncultured Acetobacteraceae bacterium
GCCACGCCAGCGGCGTAGCACCGAGGGCTGCAAGCCCAACTCGGCCGCCACCTGCGTCAGCGGCCGCCCGCTCCCCCGCAGCAGCGACACCGCCCCGCGTTTGAAATCATCCGTGAAATCCCGTCGTGTGTTCTTCGTCGTCATCCAGCACCTCTGCCCCCTTCAGGAGCTTACACGAGGTGTCCACTATATCGGGGAAGGGTCACCACGGCTCTTTCATGCCTTTGGCGTGCATGCAGACGACCGCACCCACCGGCCGGCCCTGTGCCGTGACCCGGGCATCCCGCAACTTGCGCGCGCGTCCGCCCTTGCCCACCCACTCGGCCGCGGGCTTGGTCTCATACCAAGTCTCTGAGCGGTTGGCTCAATCGTGTTTTGTCCGACGCGGCGACGATTTGGTTCAAGGTGGCAAATGGGTGGGGTTTGCCATGACGACAGCGCTGCGGAACGATTTTGATGCTCAAAGCCTGCGGGTGCTTGCGCGTCAGAGCAAGCATGCCGGTCAGGCCCGACGTTTGCTTGCGTTGGCCGCTGTTTACGAGGGTGGGAAACGGAGCGACGCGGCCCGGATTGGCGGAGTGACGCTGCAGGTCGTGTGGGATTGGGTGGTCAAGTTCAACGCGCGCGGCCCGGCCGGCCTGATCGACGGCAAGGGGCCAGGCCAGCCGTCACTGTTGGACGAGGGGCAGCGTGCGGCTCTGGCGGCGGTGGTCGAGAGCGGCCCGATCCCTGCGGTGCATGGCGTGGTGCGGTGGCGGCTGGTCGATCTGTGCCACTGGATGTGGGTCGTGTTCCAGATCAGCGTTTCGCCGCAGACGGTGAGTCGTGAGCTTCGCGCGATGGACTACCGCAAGCTCTCCGTGCGACCGCGCCATCATGGACAGGCCGAAGGGGCGATCGCGCTTTTCAAAAGCGCTTCCCCGGCTTGCTGGAGCAGATCGCGCGCGACCAGGGCATCGACGCGGACCGCCTAGAAGTCTGGTTCTGCGATGAAGCCCGCGTCGGGCAGAAGACGCACCTGGGGCGACGCTGGGCCAAACGCGGCACCCGGCCGGTGGCGGTGTTGGATCAGCGCACCGCGTCCACCTACATATTCGGCGCGATCTGTCCGCTTCACGGCAAGGCGGTCGGCCTGATCCTGCCCGAGTGCAACATCGAGGCGATGAACCTGCATCTGGCCGAGATCGCTGCCGCCGTCGCGCCGGGTGCGCACGCGGCCCTCATCCTCGACCAGGCTGGATGGCACATATCTGGGCCTTGCTGCGTGGACCCGACCACGTTTTCGAGCTGACGAACACAGCCTACAACCAGCTTGTCAGCCGCTACGTGCTGGGCAAGCCAGTGAGGGAAGCGTTGCCGGAAGTCGAAGGGCAGGGGTTTTTGAGCTGCTGGACGAGGTTTACGAAACCGGAACCGCCGTCACTGCCCGGCGTAGGCTGGTGACATTGAACTCAGATTGCGGCGCCCGAGACCGGCATATTCGTCGAGGGTAGCGACGTGACCGAGGCAACGCTGGCCGATGAAGCGTTGCGTGCAAGCGAGGCGCGGCAGGCGCTGCTGCTCCGCCTCATGCAGGGACAGCGCGAGACCGCTGACCCGCGCGCCATGATGCTGGCGGCATCCGGCGCCCTGGGACATCACCTTGGAGCCAACCGGGTCGGCTTCTTCGACATGCTCGGCGACGAGACGCTGACCTATGTCGGAGGCTGGACGGATGGCAGCCTGGACCTTCTCACGGGTGATCTCCCTACCCATGAGATCGGAACCGTGTTCCTGGCCGCGGTGCGGCAAGGGGAGGTGCTTGGCATCCACGACACCGAGCGGCACCCGCTCACGGCGGGTTCGGCGTTTGCCCAGGTCGGTGCGCGCGCGGTCATCGGCGTGCCGATCATCCGCCAGGGGCACTAGCGCGCCGGCATGTACGTCAACCACGCCGCCGTGCGCCACTGGACCGAGGCGGAGATTAATCTCGTGCGCGAGGTCGCCGCACTGACGTGGGACGCGGTGGAACGGGCGCGCGCCGCCTTGGCGCGCGACGAGGGCGAGTGGCGGCTGCGGACGCTGGTGGAGGGCATCCCGCAACTCGTATGGCGGGCGGCCAGTCCGAGCCAGTGGACTTGGGTAAGCCCCCAATGGACGGCCTATACCGGGTTTTCGCTGGAGGCGAGCCTTGGCGATGGTTGGCTTGAAGCCCTGCACCCCGCTGACCGGCCGGTCGCGTTGGCAGCTTGGCAGGACGCGGCGAACAACGGCCTGCTGCAAGTCGATTACCGCATCCGCTATGCCGCGTCCGGCCATTACTGCTGGTATCAAACTCGCGGCACGCCAGTGCGCGACGAGGCCGGCGTGATCACGGAGTGGGTCGGAACCTGCACTGACATCGACGATCGGATGCAGGTGCACGACGTGCTGGCCCGCAGTGGCGAGGAGCTGGAACGCCTGGTCGCCGAACGCACCGATGCGCTGCGGCAAAGCGAGAAGCTGAAGGCCATCGGCCAACTGACCGGCGGCATCGCGCACGACTTCAACAACATGCTGCAAGCCGTCACCGCGGGCCTGGGCATGATCCGCAACCGCGTCCAGCAGGGCCGTGCCTCCGACGTGTTGGGCTATGTCGAACGGGCAGAAACCGGCGCACGGCGGGCGGCTGCCCTCACCCATCGCCTGCTGGCCTTCGCACGCCAGCAAACGCTCGCCCCGGAAACAATGAGCTTCGACAAGATCGTCCGCGGCGTGGAGGATATGATCCGGCGCACGGTCGGGCCGAGCGTGCAGGTTGAGCTGAAGCTGGCGGACGGGAAGTGGCTGGTGCTTTGCGATCCGAACGAGATGGAAAGCGCGCTGCTGAACCTGTGCATCAATGCACGCGACGCCATGCCTGAGGGCGGGTGGCTCACGATAAGCACTGCCGAAACTTCCCTGTCCGCGGCCGACCTGCGTGAGGCTGATGCTCAGCCAGGCCACTACGTCACCCTGGCAGTGACCGACACAGGGACAGGCATTCCGCCCGAAGCCTTGGCGCATGTGTTCGAGCCATTCTTCACCACCAAGCCGTTGGGTGCGGGCACGGGGCTGGGCCTCAGCCAAATCTACGGCTTCGTGTGGCAGTCCGGCGGCGTCGTCCAAATCGATACCGCACCCGGGACCGGCACCACGGTCCGGCTTTGCCTGCCGTTCCACGAGCACAATCTGAACGTTGATCGGTTCTTGCCCATTTTCGATGATCAGGCTGCGAGCAGAAACCTCTGGCCGAGCA
>CAXTCN010000376.1:0-3247 GCA_964242575.1 uncultured Acetobacteraceae bacterium
CCATCTCCTCAAAGATGGACAACGCAAAACTATCTCAGACAGTCAAACAGGCTCTCATACCAAGCGCCCTGACTACTGACCGGTCCGGGTATTGGGACGCTGCACGTAGCGCATCCATTCTAACCTCCAAAAACCGGTCATTCGTTAGGGCGGCTGGTATCACAACCAAACAACTAATGCGTCGCCGGGGTGATCCACCCCCACTTCGCGAAGATCTTCGCGCCGTCGGGAGAGGCCAGGTAGGCCGCGAAATCCTTCGCCGGCGCCTTTGTGGCACCCCGTTGTGTCAGCACGACCCCGGCGTCGCGGTGGATGCGGTACTCCGGCTCGATGGCCACTTGGTCGGCCAGAGTGGGGTTGGACACCTGCCAGATGGACCAGATCAGCCAAGCGTCGAGCGACTTGTCTTCCGTCCAAGCTTGCCGTGCGAGCGCGCTGTTGCCTGCATAGGTCACGATGTTGGACCGGAAGGCGCGGACGCTGGCGATGTCGCCCAGCCGCCCTGCCACGTCCTCCCACATCCCGTTCTGCCCGGCGCCGTTCACCACCAGCACGCGGTGGCCTGGCCGCAGCAGGTCTTTGAAGCCAGCGATGCGCCCGGGATTGCCGGGCCGCACCAGGATGGCGGCCGGGCGCAGGTAGAGCGGCTGCACCGCCGCCGGGTCGAGCTGGCCGCCAAAGGCACCGACGAAATCCGTCATCATCGTTTCCGAACCGCTGAACACGAGGTCGGCGTCCGCTTTCGCCTTCTCGATCCAGGCCGGCGTCGGTCCGGCCGTGACCTCGACCGTGATCCCGTGCGCCGTGCCGAACGCGGCGGCGGCCTCCTTCATGGCGGGCATGGGACCGCCAGGGCCATAGACGTGGAGCGGCTCGGCTGCCCGTGCAAACCCGAGAGTCGCTAAAGCGAGCGCAGCGTAGAAGATGGAGACAATGGTGCGGTTCATGATGGCACTCCCGTGTTATCCGTAGCCGGCATTGAAGAACCTCCATGACCAATGCGGCTTCGCTGCCGTTCTATGCGACAATGGGCCGCTACAAACACCTGATCGGCCCCAAACTGCGCACCCGCAGCCGGCCCGCTCAGCTTGGTGAGGTCGCGCTCGCCGTCCAGGTGCACAACCAGATGATCCGCGAAGCCAAGCCCGTTTCCGTCCGCCGCTGAGCCGTGTGGGTCAGGAGCTATGCTGTTCGCACTCGCCTCCGCGCACCAACGCTGCTGCACCCCGGAATACTTCATCACGAACGGGCCGGCTCCCTCCGTGTAGCGCGCCATCCAGGCGGGACACGGCGTCTCGAACCCGGCCGGCATGCGCTTCTCCTGCGTGCGCGGGCATCGCAGGTGGGCGGGAACTGCGGGCTCCATCAGTAGGCGTCCAGCGGCGCGGCGTCCGGAGCGGACACGGACGCGGCCGCGGGAGCGGCCTCGGCGGGATCGTGGCCGACCGTCACGACGCGCTGGCGTGGCCGCTTGTCCAGCAGCAGGCGGGTCACGTCCGGGCGCGAGTAATGCCCTGCCGGGTCGGCCGCGGCCTTCGCGAGTGGGATCAGGCCGGTGTCGATCTCCGCGTAAAGCAGCCCCTCCTCGGTCTCGGGCAGCGGCGCGGCGAGGTCCCGCCCGTCCGGCCCGATGATGCGCGCGTGCCCGCCGCCCGCCTTCAGCAGCGCCCGCTTGTTGTCGTCGGTGCACATCAGCGCCACCATGTCCGGCGAGACGGTCGCGCAGGGGGCCAGGACGAAGCACCCGCCCTCCACCGCGTAGATGCGCGACGCCGCGACGTTCACCTCCGCGCCCAGCGCGTGCGCCATGCCGTCGTACAGGCTGAAGCTGGGCCAGGCGGCGACGTGGATCTGTTCGTTCTGCGCGTACATCGCGTACTTGGACAACGGCTGCAGGTGCTCCCAGCAGCACAGCGCGCCCACGTTGCCGAGCGCGGTCTTGTGCACGGCGAGGTCGCTGCCGTCGCCCTCCCCGTAGACGGTGCGCTCCACGTGCGTGGGCTTCAGCTTGCGCCGGACCGAGATCGTCTCACCGTCCGGGCCGATCAGCCATTGGCCCATGTAGAGGCTGCCCCCGTCGCGCTCGCTATGGCCCATGGCGACGTGGATGCGGTTGCGCCGCGCGGCGTCCGACAGGCGCTGCGCTTCCGAGCTGCCCATGGTCAGCGAGTTGGCATGGTAGCGCGGGACGAACTGCAGCCCCCAGGCAGGGCTGTCCAGCCAGATGAACCACGGGTAGCCGGGGATGAACGCTTCGGGAAACGCGATCACGGACGCGCCATGGGCGGCCGCCTCCTCGATCAGGCGCATGCATTTGTCAACTGACCCTGCGAGGTCGAGGAAAACGGGTGCGGCCTGGACAACGGCCGCCTTGAACGGCTTAGACATCGTGTTCTCCCGTGGATGGCAGCCGTCATGATAGGCGACCCAGCCGCGGCGCATTTGTCCGGGACGGCAACTGATCTTGTTCAGCACGGCAACTCAGGAAATGCTTCCGCCCGGTCCGTTCGCGGCGGTAAGGTCGTGTCAGTTAATATGCATAGAGATCACGCATGCTGCTCTCGACGGACACCGTCCAGCCGTCCGACCGGATCGCCTACTGGCGCGACGTGGTGTGCGAGACGTTCGTCGCCCTCGAATGCCGCTCGACATTGTGCGAGCGGTTCCGCGGCAGCATCGCAAGCCACGATGCGGGCAGCCTAAGCCTCACGCGTGTGGACTCCGAAGCACAGACGGTCGCGCGCACCAAACAGCTGATCGCGCGGTCGTCGGATGACGTGATGCTGATCTCGTTCGCGGTTCAGGGCGGCGGGCGCGTGGTGCAAGATGGGCGAGAAGCGCGGCTGTGTCCGGGCGACCTGGCGCTCTACGACACGACGCGGCCCTACGAGTTGCTGTTCGACGAACCCTTTACGCAATGGGTGCTGAAGGTACCGCGCGTGGAAATGCGCCGGCGGCTCGGCACGCCCGAGGCGCTCACGGCGGCGCGCGTGCCGGGTGCGACGCCGCTCGGGCGCCTGACGTGGGATTTCCTGGCCGGCTTTGCGGCTCTGCCCGCCACGACCCCGTGTTCGGTGCAGGAGCGGCTGGCTGGGCAAGCGCTCGACCTGGTTGCGATGGTTCTCACCGAGCATGTGCCGGCGCGTGCAAGCCAAGGCGCGTATCGGACGGCGCTGGCGGCGCGCATGCGCGACTTCGTCGAGCAGCACCTGCACCGAGCAGACCTGGACGGCATGGCGATCGCGGG
>CAXTCN010000377.1:0-3243 GCA_964242575.1 uncultured Acetobacteraceae bacterium
GGCGCTTTTCGTGCGACCTGTGTAACCCAAAAAGACCGGGTTCTGAACCACGCCCGTCTCGGCATGGACCGGCAGCTCAACATCAACTTTCTCCCAAACGCCGTCTATGAGCCGCGAGCCTGCATCCGGGCCACGCTCGATGCTGCCGCGCGCACCGGGTTCGATCCCAGACGCCTGACCTTCGAGCTCGTCGAGACGGAGGCGATTGCCGACACGCCTCACCTGCTCAACATCATCGCCGAATACCGCCGGCAGGGCTTCAAGGTCGCGCTGGATGACTTCGCGACCGGCTACTCCGGGCTTGTGCGACTGGCCGAGCTGAAGCCCGACATCGTAAAGCTCGACCGCGCCTTGGTGCAGGACTGCGACAAGGACCGGACCCGCCTGGCGATCATCGCCAGCATGATCACGCTCGGTGCCGAGATCGGCATCAAGGTGGTCGTCGAGGGCATGGAGCGCAGAAGCGAGGTCGATGCCCTGCGCTCCGTCGGCGTTCGGTTCATGCAGGGGTTCTACTTCGGCAAACCGGTCTTTGAGGGTCTCTGCACCGATGAGGCCGTCTTTGCCGAAGAGGTCTGAACGCCTGGGACAATGGACCACGCTGCCCGAGATACCGGCAGCGGCGGCGACGCCCTGATCTCAATGAGGTTGGCAAACCGGTCGAGCTCCGTCTAGGTTCCGCGCCGTCCACAAACGGAGGCGATCGACATGGCGGCGGGAACGGTCAAGTGGTTCAACGGTGACAAGGGTTTCGGCTTCATCCAGCCGCAGGACGGCAGCAAGGACGTGTTCGTGCACATCACGGCTGTTCAGGCGGCTGGGCTCACTGGCCTGAACGACGGCCAGAAGGTCACTTACGACGTGGTGACGGAGCGTGGAAAGCAGGCTGCGTCCAACCTGCAGCTGGGTTGACCCGTGGCGCTGCATCGCGCGGCCCGGCATTCGACGCTACCCCTTGCAGGCCTTGTCAGAGGCCACTCGCGCTTTCGTCTTCGGGTCTGCTTCATGGGAAGCGGGCTCAAGCCGTATGGCTGGGAGGTCTACGACGAGGAGGACGGCAAGGCCGTGCGGTGCGCGCGCAACCGGTTCCGCACGTCGGCTGAAGCTTGGCAAGCAGGCACAGCAGTGATGGGTGAGTAACAAAAGACTGACGACTGACCAGCCCGTAGGATCTTGGGAGTTGCCACCGGTTTGAGCCAAGGAAACAGGCAGCGGGATTAATTTGCCCGAAGCCGGAGCCTGACGCTTTCCACAGAGTTCGAAGTCGTTGGGACTATATTCGAATTGCCACCCTTTTCCAAACCTGTCGGCGCAATGCTTCTCGCTGCCGCCGTGGTCGCGACCACTCACATAAGCCGGTATTGGCGCGACTGAGGGCATGAACAGCATGTTCGCCGCTTGAAAGCCCTTGAACGCCGGTCCGCGGCGAGGGTCAAGCCGCGGGTTTGGTCACCCCAGCGTTGTTCACCACCATCAACAGAGGGCTGTGCGCTGCGCCACCCTTTGACGCCAAGTGGCGGGCAATGATCTCCTGCACGTCCTGCACCGGCCGGGGCTTGCTGAACAGGTAGCCTTGCAGCTCGTCGCACCCTTCGAGCTGCAGGATACTGAGCTGTTCCGCGGTCTCCACCCCCTCGGCCAGCACTTCCATGCCCATTGCCTTGCTGAGGCCGACCACCGCGCGGATGATCTCGATGCTGCCCTTCTCGCGCGCCAAGTTGCGCACGAAAGACTGGTCGATCTTGATCTTGTCGAACGGGAAGCGGCGCAGGTAGCTCAAGCTGGAGTAGCCCGTGCCGAAGTCGTCCATGGAGATGCGTACGCCCAGCGCGTGCAGCCGGTGCAGGATGCCGAAGGTGGCATCGTTGTCCTGCAGCAGCACGGATTCCGTGATCTCAAGCTCCAGGCGATTGGCGGCCAGCCCTGAGGTGGCGAGCGCCTGCTCGACCTCGCGCACCAGGTTGCCGTTGACGAACTGCACCGGCGACAGGTTGACCGCGATCTTGACGTGCTCGGGCCACCGCGCGGCGTCGGCGCACGCTCTGGCCAACACCCAAGCGCCGATGGACTTGATGAGGCCGACGTCTTCGGCCAGCGGGATAAACTCGGCCGGTGGCACCATCCCGCGCTCGGGATGATGCCAGCGCAGCAGCGCTTCGAAGCCCGTCAGCGCCTGCGTGCGCGCTTCGACGAGGGGCTGGTAGTGCACCTCGAACTGTCCCAGTGCGAGCGCACGACGCAGGTCGGCCTCCAGCAGGCGCCGTTGCTGGATTTCGGTGTCCATCCCGGGCTCGAAGAAGCGCCAAGTGCCGCGGCCGCCGGCCTTGGCCCGGTAGAGTGCGATGTCGGCGTTGCGCAGCAGCCCGTCGGAACTGGAAGCGGTCTCGTCCGCCAGCACGACCCCGATGCTGGTGCCGATCTCAACCCGGTGGCCCATGATCTCGAACGGTGCCTGCAGGATCGTCACCAGCCGGTCGGCCAGCGCTGCCGCTTCCGTCGGCTGCTCCGCGTCCGCCTGGATGATCGCGAACTCGTCGCCACCGAGCCGGGCCACGAGGTCCGTCTCGCGCGTGTTGTCCCGCAGGCGGCGGCCGACCAGGTGCAGCAGCTCATCTCCCACAGGATGGCCGAGCGTGTCGTTGACGCTCTTGAAGCCGTCGAGGTCGAGGTAGAGCACGGCGACCGAGCCGCCCCGGCGCACGCGCGGCAGGACATGCTCCATGTGCTCGCGGAACAGCACGCGGTTCGGCAAGCCCGTGAGGGCGTCGTGCCGGGCCATGTGCGAAAGCTGCTCCTGCGACCGCCTGCGTTCGGTGACGTCCTCGTAGGTCGCGACCCAGCCCTCGCCGGCGATCGACTGGCGCGACATCTGGATCACGCGCCCGTCCGGCAACTCGTGCGCGCTCCCATCCTGGCCGTCGTGCCGCATCGAGGCCGGCGGCGCCAGCAAGGCGCCCAAGCCCTGGCCCGGCAACATGCTCGATGCGGCAGCGTCCGGATCGGGGGCGCCGAACATCGCCGCGAAGCGCCGGTTGTGCACCACAAGCCGGTGCTTGGCGTCGAACATGCACAAGCCCTGGGTCATGTTGTCGAGCGCCGCCTGGAAACGAGCGCCTTGCTTGGAGAGCTTGCGCAAGGTTTGGTCCAGCATGCGCAGCAGGATGCGCATTGCAAGCCACGCCGCCAGGCCAAGTGCGCAGCTGAATGCCGCCACCCAGGCCGTGCTGACCAGAAGCGCCCACA
>CAXTCN010000378.1:0-3227 GCA_964242575.1 uncultured Acetobacteraceae bacterium
TTCAAGGCGGTCACCACCCTCAGCCCGCTGCAGTACCGCACGCAGGTGCGGCTGCAGGAAGCGCGCCGCCTCATGCTGCTGGCCCGGCAGGCTACTGGAACCATCGGCTTTGACGTCGGCTACGATAGCCCGTCGCAGTTCAGCCGCGAGTACCACCGCTTCTTCGGCTTGACCCCATCGGCCGATGCTGCCCGGCTGCGCGGACGGGATGGCCCAACAGCCTGACCGGCGCACGCCGCAGGTGCCCAGCACCAGCGCGCCCCCGGCTTCCACGCGACGCCTCCTGCTAACCTGCGTGCAATGGGGTGCAACCACATGTTGCAGCTCAGCCGTTCTTCGGAACGGCAATTATCGGTGAAGGCGGGCCGTCGTGGGTTTCAAACGAGCATGCCTGACGTGGGCGACAAGCGCCCGCAGCTTAGGCGCCAGATTGCGGCGGTCCGGATAGTACAAGAAGAAGCCCGGGAACGATGGGCAATACTCCTCCAAGACTGCAACGAGTTCGCCACGTTCCAGGTAGGGGCGAAAGGTTTCCTCCATTCCGAAGGTAAGCCCACCGCCGGCTACCGCGGTCCGTATCATGAGCCACATATCATTGGTGGTCACCCGCGGCCTGACTGCCACGTCGAAGTCGCATCCGTTTTCCGCAAATTCCCAGCGGTAGGGGGCCGTATCAGGTGCGGGACGCCAACCGATGCAGCAGTGATGGCTCAGGTCCCGAGGGTGCGATGGCGTGCCGAAGCGGGCCATGTAGGACGGCGCGCCAACCACCATTTGCCGCTGCTCTTCCGACACCGGCACTGCGATCACGTCCTGCTCCAGCACTTCGCCGAGGCGCACGCCGGCGTCATAACCGTGTGCGACGATGTCGAACTCCTCGTCGGTGATCGTCACGTCAACATCGACCCCGGGATGGGCTTCGATGAAGCTGGCAAGCAACGGCCCCGATATGAACCGTTCCGCAATTGAGGACACAGCAAGGCGCAGCAGCCCAGCCGGCCGGGCAACGCTGTCCCCTGCCGCTTCGATCGCGGCGGCAACCTCGCCAATCGCCGGCGCAACCCGGTCATAGAGTTGGCGTCCGGCTTCGCTCAGGCTGACGCTGCGGGTCGTGCGCTGCACCAGCGCCAGCCCCAAGCGGTTCTCAAACCGCCGCAAGGACTGGCTTACCGCCGAGCGGCTGATGCCTAGGCGGTCGGCTGCCACGCGAAAGCTGCGCGTTTCGGCGACGGCCAGGAAAACCGAGATGCCGCTGAGATCGGTCGCCATAGGTTAGCAAAACTTACTGCCGAATGAAGCGGCAGGCAAATTGTGTGACTGCCCACCGCGTCCAACTTTCAGCCACAGCGACGCGAGGACAGGCGAGAGGGCATGGCAACTTTTCTGGCCAGTTGGGATTTCTCGGGCAAGGTAGCCATGGTGATCAGCGCCGCACGCGGCGTCGGCCGGTCCACAGTGGTTCTCCTGCACCCACCACGTGGCGCATGGATCGTGGCGAGTGGGATGGCGGCTGGACCGCACGCCAGCTTCCCGACCAGCCTGAATCACGATTGCCCGCCGTTGCGGGCCTGCTCCTTGCTGGCCGCGTGCGAGAGACGGGCCAGCTGCCACACAGTCCGGCCTTCGCCGGCTCTCCTGGTTCGGACACCATCACCATAGGAGGCGTTCCATCATGTCCCCGTCAGACACGGCCTCTGCCGCGGTGCTCGCCGCTGGCATCCTCGCCACACCTGCGGCAGACCTCCAAGGCCACGGCCCTGCCGATGCGCTCCTGTCCCCTGCTCAGCAGCTCCAGCAGGAAGCAGGCCAAGCCACGAAGGGGGGAACGGTGACCCCGCACCCGTATGTCGGCATGTGGGTCACTGCCGATGGGCATGTCAGGCAGGAGTTGCTGCCCAACAACCGCTATGACGAGGCCCGCGGCAACCGGAGGAGCGCCTACCAGGGCCGCTACGAAGTCCGTGGCAACCAGATCGCCTATTGGGACGACACGGGGTTCAACGCGGACGGCGTGTTCTTCAGCGATGACGAACTGCACCACGGAGGCATGGTCTTCCACCGTGCGCGGTGACGTCGGCGCAGCCATGTCCGGGAGTGCCGGCAGCGGCAGCCAACCAAGTTCAGGGAGCACCAGTATGAAGTATCATGGCACGCCGTGCCGCCGCCGCAACGTCCTGGCCTGTGCCGTCGCGCTCGCCCTTGCCGCGAGCTCAGCGGTCGCTCAGACCGCCATCGCCCCGGCCTGCGCCAGCGGAGGCAACGCCTCGGTTGCAGCCCTGTCCCGGGAATGGATTCTTGCCGGCTGGGAGCGCAAGGCCGGCGACGGACCGCTCAACTTTCGCGAAAAGCTTGGCAAGTACTACGATTGGTCGTCACCCGACGTCGTCCTTTACGACGACTTCGACCCTCAGCACCGGGTCGTGCGTAGCCCGGCCGCCTACGGCGCGATCTGGGAGCCGGGCTTCTCCGCCTTGAACACGGCCCACCACCGCTTTGCCATGGGGCTGTTCGTTTTGTCCTCCGGCGACCTCGCGGTTGCCACGCTCCAGTGGGTCGCCCGGCTTGAAGGCGGGGACGGCAAGGTCACGGGCATTCGCAGCTTCACCACGCTTGCATGGCGCTGCACCGGCGACGGCTGGAAAATCGTGCGCGAGCACAACTCGTCGGTTGTGCTTCCAGCCAACCAAGTTGACGCTGCCATGGCCGCGGCCCGCAACTGATGCGGGAGCGTTGCCTGACCCTGCATCTCCGAAACGCGGCTCTGAGAGGATGACGACACATGCCAGAACAGGACATCAACCGACGGACGGTTCTCCGATCCTCTGCGGCACTCGGGTGCGTTGCCACGGTGGCCACCGGCCTGGCGGGAACCGCATCTGCTCAGACCGAATCGGTCGCCGCTGAGGGCGGGCCGACGATGGCGACGCGCCTCACCATCAACGGTCGTGCGGTGTCGCTCGACCTTGACCCGCGCACGACCTTGCTTGACGCGTTGCGCGAGCACCTGCACCTGACCGGCACCAAGAAGGGCTGCGACCAGGGGCAGTGCGGCGCGTGCACGGTGCTCGTGGACGGCCGGCGCGTGAACGCCTGCCTCACGCTCGCGGTGATGCAGGACGGTGCGGCAGTCACCACCATCGAAGGTTTGGGCACGCCGGACAACCTGCATCCCTTGCAGCGCGCCTTCATCGAGCGCGACGGGTTCCAGTGCGGCTACTGCACGCCGG
>CAXTCN010000379.1:0-3220 GCA_964242575.1 uncultured Acetobacteraceae bacterium
CCCCGGGCACTCAGCGACAGTCTCTGGGCAGAGCTGTTCGCCGACGTTGAGCACGACCGGGATCGCGCCATCCTGTGCCTACTCGTTTCCTCCGCTGCCCGCGCGCAGAAGTTGCTGGACATGCGGGGCGCGGACGTCGACTGGGCCGGGCAGCGCGTCTGCTTGACCTGCAAGGGCACGCGTCACCGGGCCTGGGTCGCGGCCTCCCCGGAGTTCTTCCGCTGGCTGGCCAGCTACCTCGTCCAACGCGGGCCTGTGGCGCCCGACGGTCCGCTTTGGGTTACGCTGCGCGCGCCGTTCCGCCAGCTCGGTTACACGGCGTTGCGCGCAATCTTTACCCGCGCCAACCAGCGGCTCGGCACCAACATCACAGCGCACGACTTGCGCCACACCTGTGCGCTCCGCCTCGCCGGGGATCCCGCGGTATCGCTTGTGCACATTCAGTCCCACCTGCGCCACCAAAGCATCGGCACGACGCAGCTCTACCTGGTTGTCCGGACCGACGAGGTTGTGGCGAGTGTTCATGCCCACCTGTCTGACAAACGTTCCGCCCCGCGCCTCGCCGATCGCCATACCGGGTGGACGTATGATCCGGCCGACCTGCAGGTGCTGCTAGGCCCGGACGAGGCCACGCCATGAGCTGGGCCACAGTCGCGCCGTCAGACCATGCCGGGCTGCTGGCGCTCTACGAGGAGCATTTCGTCCAGTACGAGGTCAGCGGCGACCAGCGGGCACGCTGCCGCGCTGGATTGCGGTTGTTGCTCGCGTGGCTGCAACCAATGAGAAGTAAGTCGTGGCAGCAGGCCTGGGACAACCGTTTCGAGGCCGAGGGAGCATGGACCAGCCTGGTCGCCGGCTTAAAGCAGAGCGAGCGCACCTGCCTCTACAAAGCAGTTCAGATCCTTCTCGCGTACCATGTGGTGAGGCCGAGCTACCCATGGCTGCTGCGCCACAACGTCGGTGACATCTACCATTTCCTGTTCGAGGCGACCGAGCGCCAAGCCCACCAACGCCTCGTCAAGGCCGCACGCGAGCTTGGCTTTGGTGCGAACACCCTGTCATCTGCCTGGGGGTTCGTCGGACGCATCCTGATTCACACTGGCAAGACCCTGGACGAGATCGACACGGCTGACCTGCTCGAGCTGCGCACACAGGCTCGCGGCGTGCATGGCATCGCGACCGGCCACTTCTCGGTCACTCGGCTGCTGTTCCATCTGGGGGTCGTCACGGAGCCGCTGCTCTCGCCCAGCTATTTCCGGGCGCCCCGGCCAACGGTCGACCAGATCATCGACCGCTTCGGCGTCCGCACTCCTTCGGCGCGCGACGCACTTACCCTTTACCTCAAGGAGCGTGAGCCTGCGTTGGACCACAATTTCCTTCGCGGCCTGGCCGACAAGCTGCTCCGGCTGTTCTGGTGCGATATCGAGGCCCACCACGAGGGGGTTTGTAGCCTCGCCCTCCCGGTAGCAATCGCCGAGGCCTGGAGGGCGCGGGTACGGGTGTTGCCGGACGGACGGCCTCGCGCCGGGGTCGAGGCGGTGTTCTTCGCCGTACGCGCCTTCTATCTGGACATCCAGCAATGGGCGACAACGGACCCAACCACTTGGGCGCAGCATGTCAGTCCGTCGCCGGTTCGCGACAGCGATCTGTCATCCCTCCGCAAAAGCGTCCTGCAGCAACGCGCCCGCACCCACGCCCGCATCCGCCGGATGCAGCCCTTGATGGCGCGGTTCGTCGCGCATGTGCGCGAGCGCCGCGACGCTGCCGCCGGCCTGTTGGCCGCGGCATGCGCGTGCCGTCCGGGAGAAACCTTCGAGTGCGGCGGCATCGCGTTCCGGCGGCAACCAAACCACCTCAGCGCCGCCGACCGGCGAGCCGACGCCATCAAGCCCGTGACCGTCCGGCGCGTCGATGCACCCGGCAAGACGTGGCTGAACTGCCGCATCATCGAGGACCGTGCGTTCTGGACGTGGGCGGTTACGGAAATCCTGCGCCTGACCGGCCTGCGCTGCGAGGAACTGATCGAGCTGACGCACGTCAGCATCCGGCGGCATAGAATGACCGATGACCGAGAGGTCCTGCTGCTGCAGATCGCGCCGTCCAAGCAGGATCGGGAGCGCGTGATCCCTGTCTGCCCGGAGCTGGCCCATGCGCTTGCCCGCGTGGTCGAACGGACGCGGGGCCGGGCGCCACGCATCTCCTGCATTCCACGCTACGACCCCTGTGAGCGCGCGACCGGTGCGCCGCTGCCATACCTTTTCCAGGGTGGCCCCAAGCGGCAGCGCGGCGTGTTCTGCCGCGAAAGCATCCGCCAGCTCCTGCGGGACGCAAGCGCTGATGCGGGCCTAGCGGACCAGGACGGAACCCCGGTCGCTTTTCAGCCGCACGATTTCCGTCGCCTGTTAGCGACCGAGGCCGTCAACAACGGTCTGCCGCTGCACATCGCCGCCAAGCTGCTAGGCCACGCCGACCTGAACACCACCAGCGGATACGTGGCAGTGTACGAGGAAGAGGTCGTTCGACAGTTCCAGGTGCACCTCGGCCGCAGACGAGTGTTCCGGCCACCCCACGAATACCGGGAGCCGACAGCAGCCGAGTGGGCTGAGTTCGAGCAGCACTTCCGCCGCCGGCGGATGGCACTCGGGGACTGCTTCCGGCCTTACGGCACGGATTGCCCGCACGAACACGCCTGCATACGCTGTTCGCAACTGCGCGTGGACACGGAGCAACTGCCGCGCTTGCGCGAGATCAAGGCTGACACGCTTCGCCTATTAAGCGAGGCACGGCAGCACGGCTGGGATGGCGAGGCTGCAGGCCTTGAAGCCACGCTGGCGCATATTCAGGGTAAGATGGGTCAAGCCGGGCGCGCACTGGCGGGATAGTTCTCGTCGGACAAGGCAGTCGATTGCAGCGGAACTGGATGAACTTTGGGCGTCTGATTTAAGGCTGTTTCGACCTTTGTTGTTCTTTACGCCTACCGCCGGTTCGGGTGGAAAGCGGTCATAGGCTCGATACGACACGGGCGATTACTCCAGCGCCTGAGCAATTCCCATTTCTCCATGTCGATCAACCAATTTTGGGAATAGCAAATTGGGAACAGATTGCGGGAAAGGGGCACCTGCAGCCGCCGTTCTGCCATGCTATGAGGATCACCTTCCCGCTGGACGTTCCTTTATGGGAAGGGCCCGTGCCATCGCACGGACTTGCAGCTTGGCGAGGA
>CAXTCN010000380.1:0-3202 GCA_964242575.1 uncultured Acetobacteraceae bacterium
TCCGCGGTCGTCGGGCGTGGCTGGTGGCCCGCACGCCCCGGCCGCGTCGAGGACATCAACCACACCGGCACGCTGGTCGAGGCGGACGGCACCGAGCGTCGGATCGTCTGGCGCGCAGATCGGGAATGTCGCTGACATGGCCAACCCGGACGAGTTCGCCAGGACGCCGGAACAGCAAGCCCGTGGCCGGGCGCTCTGCCTCACCGAGGCCGACCGCTGGCGTCGGCAGGCTGCCATACTTCGCGATTGCGCCGCCCAGGCTCAGCACACTCCGAACGCGTGCGCCACCATGCTGCGCAACGCCGCCCGGTGCGACGGCGATGCCGCCTACTGGGAAGCCGGTGCCCGGGAGTGCGAGGCATGAAGGAGCAGGGGCCATTCACCCGCTACAACTCGCACCAGGCTGCCGAAGAGACCCTAATGGTCTGGAAGGAGGACGGCGACCCGTCGAGCTGCAAGGTCGAGCCACCATGACGAGGATGGGGTCCGCATCGGACCGTTGTGAGAGTGTCTGCCCGGCAGCCTGCCCCAGGATCGGGACACCACTGCCGTCAGGCGTCTCTGCCGAGGATCAGTCCGCACGTCGCCTGATACGTCAGACGTGCGGACTGCTGCGCCTGCTCGACGTCGTCCGCCGGGCCTAGTGGAACGGCCCGGCAGAGGCCAGCCACTCGCTGACCTCCCGCGGGTCATACGGCGTCCAGGGCTCGCCACGCAGCGCACCCTCCACCGCACGCGCCGCACCCTCAACCTCCTCGTAGCGCAAGTGCGCCTCGATCAGCAGTTCTGCCGAGCGCACCGACAGCGCGTCCGCACGCTCACCCAGCTTCTCCGTCCACAGGCTGCCCGAACTCTCTGCCTCCAGCAGGAGCCGCTGCGCCGCCACCAGGTCGCACGACGTGTCATGCGACACCCGGCACGCCTCGACCGCCGCCACCACCAACGGCTCCAGCATGCCCTTCAGCATCGCCGTGCGAACCTCGCCCGGCTCGGACGGCACCTCGTTCAGGATGTATTCGGCCGTCTGGCGGTCCACCACATGCCGCAGGTCGTGCGGCGGCTCCTCCAAGCCGAAGGCGAGCGCCGTCAGCGACACCTCCCGGCTGTCCGGCGCGATCTCGCGCAGCAGCTCCAACGTCGGACGCGCCCGGCGCTCGATAGGGAAACGGATCACGTTCTCCAAACCCGGCAGCAGTTCAATGTGCATGGAAGGCTTTCCTCGATTCGTAGTGTGACCTTACGAAGCCTTTGCGAGCCGCGTCAACACTAAACCACTGTAATCGTTGGGCTATTCCGTCGTGGCAGTTCCGCTGCGTCGTTGCGCGTCGTCGATGCCCAATGCGCGCCGATATCCTTCGCCGTAGCCCAGCATGTGTGCGGCTGCCTCCACCATCGTGGCGATTTAGTCAGTGATCCTCGTCCCGCACCCAGCGAAGGGTTGGGCGTCTCCCCGCCGAGTGGCGGGGGCGAGCTCTATCGCCGCGAGTGCGGCGACGGAGCCACCAAGCGGCGTCTCCGTTAGGTAGGCGGGAGATGCCTCTTGCGAGGACATCTCTCCGCCCCCCTCCGAACCGTGCTTGCACCTTTCAATGCACACGGCTCTCCGTTCCTGCTGACCTCTGGCCAGCGTGGATGGCGACATGGCACGGGCGGCACAGGACAATGGTCTTGCGTGCACGCGAAATGCGCTTCCACGGAGTCAACGGGACGTCCCGCACGTCTTTCAGGCGGCGGACATGATGCATCTCGAACGGCGCTGTTGTGCTGCCGCAAGCTTCGCACGTCTCTGCCTGCAAACGGGCTACGAGATCGTTCCTGCTTTGAGCGAGACGCGAGCCAACCGGGATGTGATCCACATCCGGGCTATACCAGCGCCTCACCTCCAAATGCTTCAACCGCCACATCATCAAGGTGCGGGGCTCCCCCCGGACCACGTATTTGACACCGTAATCCGATCCAATCCTGAGCTTGTCCCGCTGCTTCGGAACCCACGACTTGTGGCGCATCGCCAAAGTCTTGAACAAGCTGCGGTTGGCAACCAACATCAGCCGGTCCAGTGAGCTTTTGACGCCGTCCGCTAGGGCGTAATAGTTCGCAAAGCCGCGTAGCTCAGAGTTGAAGGACAGCAAGATTTCAAGGTCGCTGGACTCCAGGAACTGCGGGCGATGGCGGCCTTCAAACGTTGCCAACACGCCATAGCCTTTGGTTTTGCAGAATGCCTGGACACGATCCAGCGGCACCCACAACTTGATGCCTCCTGTAGTAGGGCGACGCCGGACGCGGAGCGTCCGACCGCCCCGCCCCGCCCGCCGGTCCATCGTGCCCGGCGAGCGGAGCGTAAAGGCGCAAATGTGGTAGCCGAGGAACCGTGATCCTTTCGACGCATGGCGGACCCCACTCTTCTCGTCCGAGACGGTCAAGTTCAGCCGTCCGCCCAGGAAACCCTGGACGGCAGCCATGACCTCATTCGCCTCCGTTTTGCTGCCAATGATGCCGATGAGAAAGTCGTCGGCATAACGGCAGTAACGTAAGCGTTTGAAGCCTGGGTCCATCGGATCAACGGATGGTTGCTTCCGTCGGTCCTCCTCCTGCGCTTCGATCTGCCTCAGGCATTCGCGGACTTCTGCCTCGCTTGCCTGTGCAGCCCGAAGTGCGTCGATCTTCTTCCGAAGCCGGTGGATGCGGCGTGACAGCGTTTCATAGGCGGTGTTGTCCCGCCGCTTCGCGCCGCGATCAAAGCCGGCCCGCATCTCATCCATGAACTCATCGAGTTCATGCAAGTAGATGTTGGCTAGGATGGGTGAAGCAATTCCACCCTGGGGCGCGCCGCTGTAGGTTCGCTCGAACACCCAATCATCCAAGCAGCCGGCCTCAAGCATATCCTTGATGAGGCCGACGAACTTGCGGTCGTCGATCCTCCTCTCCAACAGCTTGAGCAGGATGCTGTGGTCGATGTTATCGAAGAACCCGCGTACGTCCACTTCGATCAGCCACTTGCAGCCTGTCCAGGTATGCCGGATCTCGTCGAGAGCCGTGTGGCAGGATCGACCCGGGCGAAATCCGTGGCTGTGCTTCGAGAACACAGGCTCGTAGATCGCTGCGAGGACTGTCCTGACCACCTCCTGGACAAGGCGGTCGTCCACCGTAGGCACACGCCAAGCGAACTGCACTCAGGCCCAACCAGTCTTTGGGGTCTGCTGAG
>CAXTCN010000381.1:0-3197 GCA_964242575.1 uncultured Acetobacteraceae bacterium
GTATCCACCCGGCGAGCACCGCCTGAACATGAGCCTCTTGCCACCTTAAAGTGTTGGTTAAGGTGGCGGTTGAGGTGTGCTGATGGATGGCGTGGTGGAGATCATCACCGGACGGGAGCGGCGCCGGCAGTGGAGCACAGCCGATAAGCTGCGCATCGTCGCGGAGACGCATGAGCCGGGCGTTCGGGTTTGCGACGTCGCGGCGCGGCATGGGTTGTGCCAGAGCCTGGTGTTTGCGTGGCGGCGGCAGGTGCGTGAGGGTTTGCTGGCCGAGGCGGAGATGCCGGTGTTCATGCCTGTGCAGATGCTCGAGACGCCGGCCCCGGCCACGCAGTCGCGGCCGGCGCCTGCTCCGGCGCCGGCCCGGCAGTCGGCGGGCTTGATCGAGATCGAGCTGGGCGATGGCCGCCAGGTGCGGGTGGGCAGCGACGTGAGCCTGCCCGCGCTTCGGCGCGTGCTGGCGGCGTTGCGCGGATGATCCCGGTGCCCGCGGGCGTGCGGGTTTGGCTGGCCAACGGGCATACGGATATGCGTCGCGGCATGAATGGCTTGGCTTTGCAGGTCCAGCAGGGCTTGGAGCGTGACCCCCATGCGGGCGATCTCTACGTTTTCAGGGGGCGCAGGGGCGATCTGGTGAAGATCCTTTGGCACGACGGGCTCGGCATGTCGCTGTATGCCAAGCGGCTGGAGCGGGGCCGGTTCGTGTGGCCGCAAGCCAAGGAGGGCGTGGTTTCGCTGACCCCGGCCACTCTCTCGATGCTGCTGGAAGGGATCGACTGGCGGAACCCGCAGCGGACGTGGCGGCCGGAGATGGCGGGCTGATGTCATCAGCCCGCGCAAAGACGCACCCGTCTTGCACAAAGGGGTACACAGCCGGCAGCAAGTATGATTCAATCGGCCGCGTGACGCCTGCCGTTGATCCAGTCCCGGACGACATCGAGGCGCTGCGCGCGGCCCTGTTGCACGAGCGTGCCGCCCTTGCGGCCGAGCAGCTGGCGCGGCGCGAGGCGGAGGCGCGCGCGTCCGGCGCCGAGGCGATGGTGGCGCATCTCAAGCTGCTCATTGCCAAGCTCAAACACGACCGCTTCGGCGCCTCGTCCGAGCGCGGCCGCAAGCTGCTGGACCAGCTGGAGCTGCAGCTCGAGGAGCTGGAAGCCGCAGCCACCGAGGACGAGGCGGCGCTCGGTCCGGACCAGGAGGGGCTGCCTCCCCGCCCTCGCGCCATCCGCCGCAAGCCGGTGCGCGGCCCGTTGCCGGCGCATCTGCCGCGCGAGCGCGTGGTGGTTCCGGGCCCGACCGCCTGCCCGTGCTGCCAGGGCAAGCTGGCCAAGCTGGGTGAGGACGTCACGGAAACGCTGGAGGTGATCCCCCGCCAGTGGAAGGTGATCCAGACGGTGCGCGAGCGGTTCACCTGCCGGGCGTGCGAGCGGATCACCCAGCCGCCGGCGCCGTTCCACCCGATCGCCCGCGGCCGGGCCGGGCCCGAGCTGCTGGCAATGATCCTGGAAGCGAAGTTCGGGCAGCACCTGCCGCTCAACCGGCAAAGCGACACCTATGCTCGCGAGGGCGTCGAGATCGACGTCTCGACCATGGCGGACTGGGTGGGCGCCTGCACGGCGACGCTGGCCCCTTTGACCGCGCTGATCGAGGCGCACGTGATAGCCGCCGCTCGCATCCATGGCGACGACACCACCGTGCCTGTGCTGGCGCGCGGCAAGACGGCGACTGGCCGCCTGTGGGCCTATGTGCGCGACGACCAGCCGTTCGGCGGACCAGAGCCGCCGGCTGCCATGTTCCACTATTCGCGCGACCGCAAGGGCGAGCATCCGAACAAGCACCTGACCGGCTACGCCGGCATTCTGCAGGCCGACGCTTACGCGGGGTTCAACGACCTTTACCATCCAGGGCGCAAACCCGGGCCGCTGACCGAGGCAGGCTGTTGGGCACATGGGCGTCGCAAGCTGTTCGACCTGGCCCAGGTCGCGCGCGCCCCGCTGGCTGCCGAGGCGGTGCGGCGGATCGACGCCATCTTCGACGTCGAGCGCAGCATCAACGGCTTGCCCGCCGAGCAGCGCCTCGCTGTGCGGCAGATGCATGTGGCGCCGCTGGTGGCCGACCTCGAGACCTGGATGCGCGCGGCGCGCGGCAAGATGTCGCGCCATGCCGAGGTCGCCAAGGCGATGGACTATATGCTCAAGCGCTGGGACACGTTCAGCCGCTTCCTCGGCGACGGGCGCATCTGCCTCAGCAACAACGCCGCCGAGCGTGCGCTGCGCGGGGTCGCCCTTGGGCGCAAGTCGTGGCTGTTCGCAGGAAGCGATCGCGGCGGCGACCGCGCCGCGGCCATGTACTCGCTCATCATCACGGCCAAGCTGAACGACGTCGACCCGCGCGCCTGGCTTGCTGACGTTTTGCGACGGATCGCCGGCCATCCCGCGTCGCGCCTGCACGAGTTGCTGCCCTGGAACTGGGGAAAGCAGGATGCCAAGCTGGCGGCATGAGCCAGGCCAGGATCCGCAAAACGAAGACTCTGGACCGCATGAGGGCGGCGTCGAACAGTTTCAGCCAGGTTTGCACGATCCGGATCGAGCTGCGTGACAGCGACCCCCTGATCTGGCGCGAGGTCGAGGTGCCAACCTCGATCACGCTCGACGTGCTGCACGACATCATCCAGATCGCCATGGGATGGCTCGACCGTCATTTCTGGGAGTTCAAGATCGGCAAGCAAAGATACGGTTTGCCGATGGACGAGGATTGGGGCGCAGTTCCGTGCATCGAGGCCGCCGGGGTTTGTTTGCGTGACGTGCTGAAGCCGCGCAAGACCATGATCGACTACCTTTACGACTTCGGGGACGCCTGGGAACATCGTCTCACCGTCACCGACATCCGCCAAGGCGAGCCGGGCGCTTCATACCCCCGCTACATCGCCGGCGAACGGGCCGGACCGCTCGAAGACTGCGGCGGGATGGCGTGCTTCTACAGCATACTCGACGCCAAGACTGACCCCGAACATCCGAGCCATGCCGAGATGACGCAGTGGTTCAGTCACTACGACCCAAAGACGATCGACGAAGCCCTCCTCAAGATCGGTCTTGCCCGTATTGCCAACCAATGCGACGCCACCAACTCGCAGAACGCCAAAAAGGAACCTTGATCAGCCCGTTGACGAACCTCGCCAGGATCCGCGGCCCTCGCCG
>CAXTCN010000382.1:0-3193 GCA_964242575.1 uncultured Acetobacteraceae bacterium
TTCGACCAGCTGCTGGCCCTCGGCACCATGTAATCAGAACTGAATGGCCCTGGCAAAAGCGAAGGTCCGCAGTAAGCGGCGCAGCACCAGAAGCGCCGCCCGGGCCTCTGCCTTTGTCGGCACTATCGGAACCATGGCGTCCAGCCCGGGCGGCACCCGTTCGCACCACATGCCCGTCTTGGGATCATAACCTTGGTGAGCACGGATGCCGCCGGCCTCGTCCAGCAATGGTGCCGATGCAACACCGTTCAGCGGAGGCAAGCCCCATTCGCCTCGCATGTCGAGATACATCAGTGCCACGCCCTTCGGTAACGGCGCGTCCACTTCGACCATGCTTTCCTTGCGTTCCCGCATCACGTAGGGACGGCAGCAGCCGTGCGCTTCGCGGATCACGCCTTCGGGCGTCATAGGATGTGCGACCATGCCTTCTTGCTGATGGTCATGCGCCAGGCGCACCGGCAGGCCCCGCTCATACAGCCGGTTCGATGCCGCTAATGCATCCCGCAGCGCGCCAACCGTTACGTCCGGATCGGCAGGACGGATCAGCAAACGGACCTTATCTTTGGGCGCGTCTGCAACCGTGAACCCTGCCCCGGATAAGACTGTGCCGTCAGCCATGCGCGACTCCTGCCGCGCAACAGGCGCGATCTCGCAACACGTCGTTGAAGTCTTGCCCGGGCGTGTCTGGCGTGGCGATCCGCACGCGCCGCCCTTCCGCCTGCCATCGGGTCGAGGCAGCCGCAGCTCTCCCGGCCGGGTCCGGGTCTGCTGCTATAACCACCGCCCGCACCTCTGACGGCAAGATCAGGCCCGATGCCATGTTGCCGGCACTGATGGCGGCCCATGCCGGCAGGCGCAGCAGCAACCCGGCCGATGCCGCAGTCTCGATCCCTTCGCCTACCACCAACTCCACCGCCGCTGGGTCGAGGCGCACGGCCCCGCCCCATACAGGGCCAAGGCTGGCCTTCACTGGGTCCGCGCCGGCCTTGCTGCCGTCCAGGGTCAGGTAGGTGCGGTGAGCCGCGATGGGCTGCCGGTTCACGTCCAGCACCTCCGCCACCATCGCCGGCAGCCTGCCGCCTTCCGGGTGGGAACAGTCGCCGCGGTGGCGCAGCGCCGTGCATCCAATCAGGTGTGCCAGACCCCGGCGGACCAGGTAGCGGCCGGACGGGTCGGACGCAGTGGTCGGCGTGCTGCCGGAGAACATGCGCAGCGCCAACGCCTGCTTGCGCCCGCGCGCCACCTCCATCTCCGCTGCTGCTAAGGCGGGCTGTGGCGTCCAGGCGTTCCCCAGCGCGCGCCGGGCTACGTCGTCCAGCACATTGCGGGTGCAGCCGTTGGCGCAGAACAGCGAAGGTCGGCCGCTCTTACCCATGCGGATTGCGAACGCGCGAGGGTAGCCACACGCCGGGCAGTCTCCGCACCAACTACGCGGTCGCCTGTCTAGCCGAAAACGCGCTGCCAGGTCCGCCGCCAGGTCATACGGGTTCACCGGGACACCAAGCGCAACGGGCGGGACGGGAAACGGTCGCCTCCGGTCGCGCTCAAGAGCGCGGGCGTCAGCAGCCGCTCATACTGGTCTAGCTGGTCGAGGATGAACGGCCCACCGCCTGATATCTGCGCCACTTCGATCAGCAGCTCCGCGATTGCTCGCGGTCCAAGTGTGTGCAAGTGCTTTGCGCCACGTTCCAAGCGCATCCGGTCGAGGGGGGTCATCGGCCGCCCTCCCGTTCGCCGGCTTCTGCCAGCATTAGGATATGCGTGGCGTCGTCATCGCCTTGCCGGTCGCGGTTCTGCATCACCAGCACACGGGCGGCACCAAGCCGGCCCATGAAGTAGGTATTGTCCTTGGCGCTGGTGCGCTCCCACAGGCGCGTCAGCACCATGGGCGGGCGGTTCTGTCGGTTCTCGGTGTTCATCATGCTCTCTCTTGGGTCGAGAGCGCAGGCAGGCATTGAACGGCGCGGGGCCGGGCAGTATGCTGCGGGTGTTCCGTCCGCTGTGCCCAACGATCCGCCCCGGTACCATGCAGCGCCGGGGTTTCTATTACGCAGCGTTACCTTTGCGCCCGCCGCGGATCACAGGGGCCTCGTTCAGCTTGGCCCGGGCGAAGGCCAGAAGCTCGGCCGTGTCGAAGGTCGCCTTTCCGTTCACAAGGCGCGTCGGCACGGGCCAGCTTTCGAGGGTCCGCGGTGACACGGGGAAACCCAGCACCGCATACAGCAGCACGGCACCGGCTTGCCGGTCCACACGCGGCGGCGGGTTCCGCAGGTCGAGCGTCGGCTTATAAGCGCGGCGGACGCTGGGACCGGCCGTGGTGTTTATTGGGTTCTGGTTCATTTCGGAAGCCTCCGCAGCAAGTTGGGACGCTACGGAAGCTCTCAGGTGGCGTAGGTTGCCGAAACAGACGAAATCGCCACTTCGTTTCGGTTAGGTTTTTGGCATCTCGCGCTGCTTTGGGCACCCATGTAGAAAAAATCTGCGCCACTTTTCCTTAGCCACAGGATCGCTGGCCGCAGCATCCTCAAATGGCACTTGCCATCGCGCGTGATGATCGGGGTCATTCTCCGCTTTTGTTGCGCCTTGCCGCGCCAGACCACCTGACGCGCGCCAGAGTGCTTCCGCGGCGCGGGTGGCATCTCGGTCGCTGCTGGCGGCTTTAACGCCACGACGGCAGGCTGCCCATGCGCCCAATATGATAAGCGCGCATTGTGCGGGGCACGTCAGGCCACTCGGATTGGGCTGGATACGGTGTGCGCCGCCCCTCCTATCCGATGCCTTGATCTCGTCAACACAACGGGCCTGCAACAGATCGAGGTTGCGATACAAGCCGGACAAGTCGAGGTCGCTGGCAACCCGTTCCAAGATGCCGAACAGGTGTGGGTCGGGCAGGTTGCTCGATCCGTGCAGCTCTTGGTGCAGCTTGCCCGCTGCTTTGAACACAGCTTTCAAACGACTGTGCAGTTGAGCACGCAGCGGCACGTTCGGTTCCTGAGCGTGCTGGTATCCCAGAGCGCGCGAAGCCTCCTCCCAATTTTTGAGCAACCACGGCTCGGGGTCAGCCCTCGCTACCAACTTAGCCGCATAGACCAGAGCTGGTTCGCGGCTGGTCGGTATTTCATCCGGCAGATCGGAATAGCCCTTATACCAAGTTCCTGAAAGCCTGACTCCTGGCTTTTCAAAGTGGCGGCGA
>CAXTCN010000383.1:0-3177 GCA_964242575.1 uncultured Acetobacteraceae bacterium
ACCCAAGCCAAATCAAGGCTATACTGGAACTACCGAAAATGAGGGGATTGGTGAGGTGGTGAGTAGGCCGGAGGAGTTGTGTCCAGCCCCCATTGAGTGGTCCGCGCAGAATATTAGTGCAGTATGGTAGCTGGCGGTGGGGGTGAGCCGGTTGGAACAGGATCGCCGGGCGGCATCGGCATGCCCAGCACGACGGCCTCCGGCGCGGGCGGCCGGTAGCCGAGTGAGGAGTGCGGCCGCACGGTGTTGTAGAACAGGGTTTGAGAACGCCCACGGGACCGTTTTTCGTGAGCTGTTGTATCCGTGGCATCCCTGGTGTGGGCGTCAGGTCGCCGTTCATGAGGTAATCACGAGGGCAGATGGCGTTGCGTTCCGCTGCACGCTGACCGGGTCTGACGGGGATCGTTGGCTGGAGGTTCCGGCCTGGATGTTTGATCGGGCGACCTGCCCCGATCAGGCCCGCTTGACGGCCACGCCTTCCGTGAGCCTGACCGCACTTTCAGCGTTGGCCGAGCTGTTGCGGCAGGCATCGTCGGGTGCGCCGCATCCGGGCGCGTCAAGCTCCTCTCACGAGCAGACTCGGAGAGAGAGCCATGGCAGCGACAGCTTCAGCCAACACGAGCAAGCGCCGCAGGACGTGCACGGAAGGTCGGCGCGAACCCACGCAGCAGACCGAGCTGTTCGGCGACGAACGGCCCGGCGCCTTGGTGGACACCCCGGCGTGGCAGGACTTGCCGGTGGTCACGCAGACCATGCTGACCAGCCTGATGGCACGGCTGATCCTGGATCATGCCGAGGCGCACCGAGCCAGCTCAAGAGCGGGGGCCGGCCATGACCTCTGACAAGATCCGTCCCCATCACCTGGAACGCAAGGCGCTGCTCTACGTGCGGCAGTCTTCGGCTCATCAGGTTCTGCACAACCGTGAGAGCAGCGCGCTGCAATACGCCATGCGGGACCGGCTGGCAGGGCTCGGCTGGTCAGAGATCGAGGTTATCGATGACGACCTCGGCCGTTCGGCGGCGGGTGGCGTCCAGCGCGCCGGCTTCGAGCGGATGGTTGCCGAGGTGTGTCTGGGCAAGGTCGGCGCCGTTTGCGCGCGCGAGGTGTCGCGCTTCGCCCGCAACAGCCGGGACTGGCAGCAGCTGATCGAGATGTGCCGCGTGGTCGACACGGTCCTGATCGACCAGGAGACGGTCTATGCGCCGCGATACGGCAATGACCGGCTGCTGCTTGGGCTCAAGGGAAGCCTCAACGAGTATGAGCTTGATCTGCTGCGCCAGCGCTCGCTTTCGGCCCGCTACGAGAAGGCGCGTCGCGGCGAACTCGTGGTCAGCGCACCCGTGGGCTTCGTCAAGGCGGGCGACCGCTACGAGAAGGACCCGGACCGTCGGGTGCAGGCTGCGATCACGTTGGTCTTCGACAAGGTGCTGGAGCTCGGCAGCGCGAGGCAGGCTTTGCTCTGGTTTCATGAGCATGACCTGGATCTGCCGGTGAAGCGGAACGGCGGCGATGTCGCGTGGCGGCGTCCGAACTACGCCACGATCCACCGCATGATCGAGAACCCCATCTACGGTGGCGCCTATGCCTATGGTAAGACGGCCGTCGGCATGGGCCATGGCACGAGCGGCGCTGGCGCGAGGATCAAGCGCAAGCCGCGCGCCGAGTGGCTGGCGCTGATGCCCGGTGCCCATGACGGCTATGTCAGCTGGGAGAAGGCCGAGGCGATCCGCACCATGGTCAGCAGCAACGTCCCCACCAGCCGCCACCATGGCGCGCCGAAGCATGGCGATGCCCTGCTGGCCGGCCTCATCCGCTGCCGCCGTTGCGGGCGCAAGCTGACGCTGCGCTACTCAGGCGCCCAGCACCACATCCCGCGCTACAGCTGCAGCCGTGGCTGGATGGACAATGGCGAGCCCCGCTGCATCGCCTTTGGCGGCTTGCGCGTCGATGACGCCATTGAGGACGCGCTGCTGACCGTTGTCGGCCCCGGTGCCATCGCCGCTGCCGTGGCTGCGGAGAAGGAGACCGTCCAGCGGCGGGACCAGGTGCTCGACTCCCTGAAGCGCGACCTTGAGGCGGCGCGCTATGCGGCCGACCGCGCGTTTCGGCAATACGATGCTGCCGACCCGGCCAACCGGCTGGTAGCGGGCGAGCTGGAGGCGCGCTGGAACCAGGCGCTCGCGCGTGTTTCGGAGGTCGAAGGCAAGATCGCCGCCCACAACGAGACGGTGCCCGCGGCCGTCGCCGGTCCGGCATCGCTCGCTATGCTGGCGTCAGACCTCAAGGCGGTTTGGACGGCACCCTCGACCGACGCCCGACTGAAAAAGCGCATCGTGCGCACCGTGATCCAGGAAGTGGTGACCGACCTCGACCCCGAGGCGGCCGAGATCGTGCTCGTGGTCCATTGGACCGGCGGCACCCACAGCGAGATGCGTCTGCCCAGGCGCCGCCGAGGGCAGCGCAACAGCACCGCCCCCGATGTCATTGCCGCAGTGCGCCAGCTCGTGTTGATCGCCAATGATGACCTTATCGCTGGCATTCTCAACCGGAACGGCCTCGTCACGGGCCATGGCAACCGCTGGACGCGCGAGCGCGTCACCTCGCTACGCTCGCATCACCGCATCCCGGTGCACAAGCCGGCCGACGACGGGAACGAGCCTTGGCTCAATCTCAGCAAGGCCGCGCGCCTCCTGCATGTCGCGCCCAAGACGCTTAGACTGGCGGCAGAAGCCGGTGAGATTGAGGCGATCCATCCCTTGCCCGATGGCCCTTGGATCTTTGCCCGCACCGCACTCACAGCACCGGCGGCTCGATCCATCACCGAGCGGGCACGGCAGAACCCAAAATACCCCACGGGATCGCATCCCGACCAACAATGCTTACTCTCTTCAATGACATAGACAGATGGGTGTTCTGATGCGCGGTTGTAGTAGCCGATCCACTTCGCAAGCCCAGCACGCAGCTCCGAACCGGTCTCGAACGCATGCAGGTAGATGCATTCATACTTCAAGCTGCGCCAGAGCCGCTCAATGAACACGTTGTCCATCCAGCGCCCGCGCCCGTCCATCGAGATACGCACGTCCGCCGCTTTCAGCACGTCGATGAAGTCCGACGAAGTGAACTGGCTGCCTTGGTCGGTGTTGAATATCTCCGGACGGCCAAACCGTGCCAAGGCT
>CAXTCN010000384.1:0-3165 GCA_964242575.1 uncultured Acetobacteraceae bacterium
CAGATCGCCGCCACTTTGAAAAGCCAGGAGTCAGGCTTTCAGGAACTTGGTATAAAAGGCGAGAAAAGTTGTTTCGACTTCTGAGTGGCGTTATGTTTCACAAAGGCACCAGGGTCATTAACATGCCTGGCTCTTATTGGGTTCCAGGGTGGTGAGGTCGGGACCGTGGCGCGGGGCTGAGGACGGCTGGCACGAAGGCGGGAACGGGAGTAGCTGACCGGCTCGCGCGAGGAGCTTGCGTCATGGGTGCATCCGAGCTGGTCAACCTTTCGGGCCTGATGGACGATGCGAAGTGCTTCGCCTTTGTGCGCCAGCGCCGCTGGCCGGAGGGCATCCGGTGCCCTGCTTGTGACAACGATGCAGTGATCCGCGACTGTACTTCATGGGCCTGAACCTGTCGAACCGGCAGATCGCCCTGGAACTGGGCCTGGATGCTTCGGACACGCAGGCGATGACGGAGCAGCTGCGCCGCGGGCTGGTCGCCAAAGCGCCGGCGGTGGAGTTGCAAGGCGAGGTGGAGATCGACGAAGTCTACGTGGTGGCCGGGCACAAGGGGCAACCGGAAGAAGTGGCCAAAAGGGGCGGCTCGGGCGACGCCGCAGGCTGGCAGGCGCGCCGGGCCGCGGCACGTTGGAGAAGGACAAGCCGCCCGTCCTCGGCCTGATCCAGCGCGGTGGCCAAGTCGTGCTGCGCATGCTGGCCAACGTGCAGCAGGCCACGATCAAGCCGATCATCACCGCCGCCGTCGCCCCGGGCGCCCTCGTCCACACGGACGAGTATGCCGTCTACGCCCGCTTGCCAGCTTGGGGCTACCGGCACAAGACGGTCTGTCACGGGCGCGGCGAATACGCCCGCGACGAGGACGGCGACGGCTTCTGCGAGGTCCACGTCAACACCGTGGAAGGGTTCTGGTCGCTGCTGCGCTCCTGGTTGCGCCCGCACCGAGGCATCTCGCAGGACAAGCTGCCGCTCTACCTCGGCTTTTTCCAGTTCGTGCACAACGCACGCCGACGTGGCAAAGCCCTGCTTGGCACCCTCATCGCCGGCTTGGTCGCGTGACGAACTTCTCACCACCCCGGAACCCAACAAGAGCCACTCCGGGTAGCCCTGCGCAAGCAGGGCATCCACGTCCACGAGAGCGACCCCGTCTTGAGACGGCCGCGATCTGCGATGTGGTTCTCGCCGACGCGTTGAAGTCGCTGGAAGCCATAACGAAGCGGGCGGCTGATCAGACAGCGGCGGCGCAGTTGCAGGCGGAGACTTCGGCGCGACAAGTGGCAAGCGGCATGATCAACAATGCCTCTGACTGGCTGAGCACGAAGTTCAAGGAAGCCGCGCAGGAAGCCACAGCCATGATGCTTGCGGAACTGCGTGAGGAAACGGCAAGGGCGGAAGCGGCCAGCCGCACGGCGGTGCGAGCCGCGTGGACTGCCGGCGCGATCGGTGCAGCGGCTGGCTCGCTGATGGTCGGATACGGCATTGCCGGGCTTTGAAGCCTATCGTCGGCTGCGGTCGGGATCTTGGTTGCGGCCGGCGGGCGTGCAACGTCCCACTGTGGCTCGACCCACCTTAGATGCTCACTTTGGGCGGTAAGCGGTAAGCGTATGCTGGACGCCCTGCCTTAAGACGCCATCGTGCGCGCTAGCCGCATTTTCGTCGCGTTGCAGAAAGATGGTCGGGCACCCCGGGGCACGAGCCCAGTCTTCCATGCCGTCACTCCACGCTGCCGCATGGCGCTCTGCGCTGAATGACCTGGCGCTAGATCAGGTTGGGCCGAACCGCCGACTCAACACGTCACGTGCAACGTGTGCTTGAAGCGGTTGGCGCTGCTCAGTCAGCAGTAACTCGTGGCCTGAGCGAAAGAAGCCCTGCATGCCGCTTCCTTTTCCACTTGCTAACCGACCAGGACGGGGAGCGCGGCCATCGCAAGCGGGATAGCTATGCCTGCCAGTATCGTTTGCACGGCTGTAATGGCAGCCATAAGCGGCGCATCACCGCCGAGTTGGCGCGCCATGATGTAGGACGACGAGGCTGTCGGCAGTGCCTGAAACAGCATAGCTATGACCGCGGCAGGGCCGTGCAGGCCCAAAGCCGCGCAAGTAAGCGCGGCGGCAAATGGCATGAATATGAATTTGACCACTGACGCGGTGAGCACCGGACGCAGCCATGCCCGAGCGGAGCTGAGGTTGAGTGCTGCGCCGACGCACAAAAGGCCCAACGGCAACGACGCTTGACCAAGAGCACGCAGCACAGGTTCAATGCCGGGCGGCACTCCCCATTCAGTGGCCTGCAGCCCAATGCCACCTAGACAGGCCAGCACCAGCGGGTTGAGCGCGAGTTGGCGCGCAACGCCCCGCAAGGTCGGCCGCCCGGCCGTGCCGAAGCGGGCGAGCACCAGCACGCACAGCACGTTCACCATTGGCACGATGGTCGCGGTGGCGACGGCGGCGAGCGCCACGCCCTGCGCGCCGAACAGCCCGGCTGCAAGTGTGATCCCGACATAGTTGTTGAACCGCACGCTGCCCTGGAACACCGATGTGAAGGCAGCGCCTTCCACCCCCAGCAGCGGCCTTGATGCGACTAGAAGCCCGGCGACAGCCAGCGTTGACAGCACCAGCGTTGCGACAAGAAGCCCGACCGGCACGCCAGAAAGCCGCGCCGTGGCAAGCCCATGGAGGAGCAGCGCCGGCAGCAGCACGTAGTATGCAAGCCGCTCGGCCTGCGGCCAGAACGCCTCGGACAAGAAGCCCACCCGACGGCATGACTTGGCCAAGCCCGATCAGCAACGCAATCGGAACCAACGCCAGCAGAACAGCCTCAGTCACGGACTGGCCGCCCCGGATCGCACCCCTCCTGATTAGCTATAGATTGATGAGCAATCACTCTGATGGTTTGATGGCTCACCACCAGTGCGTCTCGCTTTTCAGATCGGCGCGGCCCCATGCCGTTAGACTTACCAACACGCCTGACACTGATGGTCGCCCCCCTATTCCTGCCGCCCGTGCCCGGCTTGCGGCGCTGAGTGTGCACGTCGGCAGGCGGCCAGCGCCGCATAATGCAAGTCCAAACCAACCTGATGCCATTGATACTGCGGCTGCTCACAGCCGGCATCGTAAGCGTCCGGCGCCGACATGCAGACAGCGTTGCTCGTTTTGTGGTGCACCT
>CAXTCN010000385.1:0-3140 GCA_964242575.1 uncultured Acetobacteraceae bacterium
TGACCCGGCCGTAGATCGTGCCGTTCACGCGCTGCTGCGCCTCGAACGACTTCTCCAGGTTGGTCCAGGCTTCCTCGCGCCGCGCCTTCTCGCGCGACAGCACGATGGCGCCGTCCCGGTCCTCGTAGCGTTCGACATACAACTCGATGTTGTCGCCGGGCTTCACCTCGGGCTTCTGGCCCGGTTGCGCGAACTCCTTGAGCGCGACGCGCCCTTCGCTTTTCAGCCCGACATCGACGATGGCGTACTCGTCGGTTAGGCGGACGACCCGCCCGGTGACGACCGAGCCTTCAAAGCCGGCCTCGCGGCCCATCGTTTCATCGAGCAGCGAGGCGAAATCCTCGCTCATGTCGCCATGGGACGGGCGGTCGAGAAGGGCAGTGGCGGATGATGCCATGTGTTGAATAGGTTCCTGTGCATGAAGCCGGCCGGGCCGGGATCACTTGAACTGCGCGCTCCGTCCCGGTGGGATCGGGGAACGTCTGGCCCGCGGTGCGGGCTAGGTTGAAAACAGCAAGAGGCCCATGCCAAATGGCTGGACCCTGTCAACTTCGGGTAGCACCGGCAGACATACGGGCCGCATAGCAGGAGTCAAGTAAAACCAAGCCGGCTCCGAACAATTTCCAGCGCCCGCGCGAATGCGGCGTCCGCGTCAAGCTCCGTCGTGTCCAGCACCACGGCATCCGCCGCAACTTTCAGCGGCGCGGCCTCCCGCGCCGCGTCCTGCGTATCCCGGGCCTGCAGCTCGGCCTCGACGGTTGCCAACGGGGCCGTGATGCCGCGGCCTTGCAGTTCCAGCCAGCGCCGGCGCGCCCGCGCGGCGGGGGATGCGGTGACGAACAGCTTCACGGCGGCGTCGGGCGCCACGACGGTGCCGATGTCGCGGCCGTCCAGCACCGCACCTTGGGCGGCGAAGCGGCGCTGGAACGCGAGCAGCGCCGCGCGGACGCCGGGCATCTTGGCGACGAGGCTCGACGCCCGGTCCGCTTCGGGGCCGCGCAGGTCGGTGCGCGCGAGGTCGGACGCCGCCAAGCCGCGGGCGGCGGCCTCGGCCGCGGCCGGGTCGTCCGGCGCTTCCCCGGCATCGAGCACCCGCCGCCCAACCGCCCGATACAGCAGGCCGGTGTCCAGGTGGGCGAGGCCGAGCGCCGCCGCGAGCCGCCGGGCCAGGGTGCCCTTGCCCGCTGCAGCCGGCCCGTCGATGGCGATGACGGGCTTCACGCGAGCGGAGCGCCGATCTGGCGCAGCAGCGCCAGGATGCCCGGAAAGTCCTCCTCGATCCCCGCGGCGTCCACCCGCGCCGGCGCCGCCGCTGCAAGGCTCAGCACCAGGCCGCACAAGGCGACGTAGGAAGCCGCGCCGGCCTCCACTCGGGTGCCGCCCGCCGGTGCGGCGCCGGTGCCATGCACCACAACGCCGTTGCTCGCGTCTTGCACCCGGACCCCGTTGAGCCGCAGCATCGCGAGCGTGGCGGACAGCAGGCTGCCATCCGCCTCCAGCGCCGCGCGTCCCTCCATCCGCGTCGGGCCGGCGGCGCAAGCAGCCGCGACGGCCAGGATGGGATCGTCGGCCATGCCCCCGGCCTGCGCCGGCGGTATGTCTGCGCCGCGGAGTCCGGTGTAGGTCGCCGTCACGTCGGCCACAGGCCCGCCGCCTTCCAAGCGTTCCCGGGTAATCTCCAGTTGCGCGCCCATGTCCCGCAACGCGGCGAACAGCCCGGCGCGCCGCGGGTCCATGGCCACGCCGCGGACCGTCACGGCCGAACCCGGCACGGTCAGCGCCGCCACCAGCAGAATGGCGGCCAAAGATGGGTCGCCCGGAACCGTCAAACCCGTCGCCCGCAGCTCCGGCTGGCCCATCACGCTCGTCACGCAGCCATTGCCATACGGTTCAACGGTGACGCTTGCGCCGAAGTGGCGCAGCAATCTCGCGGCGCGGTCGCAGGCCGGCACCGCCTCGGTGATGCGGGTCCAGCCCGGCGCGTTCAGGCCAGCCAGCAGCAGGGCCGACTTTGCCGGCGCGGTCTGCGCGGACAGGCGGCATTCAATCGGCACGGCGTTGCAGGCGCCTTGCACGGCGAGCGGCAGCCAGGCACCCGCCGGGCACTGAAAGCGCGCGCCGCACTCCTGCAGCATGTCCGTCATCCAACGCATGGGCCGGCGGCGCAGGCTGGCGTTCCCCGTCACGGTTGCGAACAGGTCATGGCTCGCGAGGGCGCCGCAGATCAGCCGGGCGGCGGCGGCGGAGTTGCCCATGTCCAGAACGCTTTCCGGCTCCCGCAGGCCGCCAAGGCCGCGGCCGGCCACGCGCCACGTGCCCGGCGCGTCCCGGATGACCTCCGCGCCGAGGGCGCGCAACGCGGACGCCATGCACTGTACGTCGCCGTGTTCCGGCAGTCCTGTGATCTGGCTTTCGCTAACTGCAAGGGCTGCAAGCAGCAGCGCGTGATGGCCAGTGGCCTTGTCGCCGGGCACGCGAACGTTGCCCATAAGCGGCTGTGCCGGGCGGTTGGAGGCCAAGGAAGGGTGGGCGAGGCTCATGCAGGAGTCTTCGGGAACGATCCACAGCGGGTTAGCATGGCGCAGCAACGTTTGACAGCGGGGCGCTGCGATGGCATGGCCCGCGCCCTTCGCCGTTCACGTGCGGCGAATGGAATTGAGGGACTTGATGGCGAAGCCAGAACTCGGCACGAAGCGCGTCTGCGTCGCCTGCGCCACGCGCTTCTACGACCTGACCCGGACCCCGGCAGTCTGCCCGAAATGCGGCACCGAGCAACCGACCGAGCAGCCGCGCGCGCGTCGGACTGGGGGCAATGTGGCCGATGAGAAGCGGTTGAGGAAGCCTCCGGCTCCGGGGTTGGAAGACTCGGATGTCGAGATTGAAACTGCGGAGGAGGAGGCGGAAGAGGACGTGCTGGAGGACGCCTCGGACCTGGAGGACGACGCGGACGCGATCAGCGGCGACATCGAGGTTGAGCCGGAGTCCGATGAGAAGGAGTAGGTCGCGTGCCTACGCCGTGAGCCGTTTGCGGGCTTAGCCTGGGCCTGGCGCGGGGCCTGAGCCTGGTGCCTGGTAGTTTTTGTTATTTCCCGCTTGACGCATTGGTGTTGTTCTCTTATCTCGTGTTGGCCGGCGCGGAT
>CAXTCN010000386.1:0-3136 GCA_964242575.1 uncultured Acetobacteraceae bacterium
AGAACGGTGCGCGGAATACGTTCGGAATACCCGGGCGGCATCGTCGGAATCCGCAACCCGGAAGCCCGCATTGGGCTTTTTGCGCTCGGGGCGCTGGAGCGGCGCCTGACCGAGCTGGTTGGTCGCCCGGTGGACCTGCTGCCTGAGCCGGTCGAAACGCCGCGCCTGCGGGCCAATATCGACCGGGACCGCCGGCATGCCTTCTAGGCACGACCCTGCCGACAGCTTGGCTGACATCATCGAGAACGTCGAAAGGATCGGGCGCTACGTGGCCGACATGGACCGCGCCGCCTTCGCTTCCGACGGCTTAAAACGCGACGCCGTGAAACGCTGCCTTGAGCGAGTGTGCGAGGCGGCACACCGATTGGGCAAGCGCGCGGGCGAGCTGATGCCTGGCCAGCCCTGGGGCGATATCCGCGGCATGGGAAACCGGCTGCGGCACGCTTACGACCGCATCAGTCTGGACGTGATCTGGAACGCTGTCCCCCACAATCTACCCGGCTTGGTGGCGGATGCGCGACGTGCGCTGGCGCAGCTTCGGTCCGAACAGGCCGATATCAGCTGAAGCAATGCGCGACCATGCCGGACGGGCTGGCAGCATGAGTTGGGAATACGGATGCGGTTGGGCCATTGCGGGGGAAGATTCGACCGGTCAGCCCAAAGCCACCCTGTTTAATTTCACTACGCGCGATAACTGTATGCCCGGCCAGGACCTCTGCATGGGGGTCTTCGAAGCAAATGAGGCAGGCTCCGATTGAGGCTGGTAAACGCTTTCCACCGCCATCCCTGCCCTGCTCACCAGTGCAAGAGAAGACGCCTTACTGGCCGTTTATCCCAATCCCGTGCGAGCCAGCACCGCGCCGACCTGTGTGGCGGCCCACCGCCCGCCCCGGGCTGTTCGCACGCCACGAGTATTCAGCACCGCGGCGATGCCGCGCAGGCTCGCGACGCCGCTGGCCCGGATCTGCTAGATCACGGGTGCCACGTTATCCGCGAAGCGCAGCGCGCCCTCGGCGGTGCACGCCGCCCCGATCACCCCAGCCTCCGCCAGGTTGGTCCGGTTGCCCAGCATGGCCCCCTGCCCTTTCCGCACCGCGAGCGCCGCCCGGGTGCGTTCCGAGATCATGCGCCGCTCCTTCTCGGCCAAGGCAGCGTAGATGTGCAGCATGAACGGGTCCACATCGGCGTCGAGCTCGGCCACCACGAAGGCCACCCGCTGCGCCATCAGACCGGCGATGAAGCGCACGTCGCGGCTCAACCGGTCGAGCTTGGCCACCAGCACTTGGCCACGATGACGGCGTGCGGGCGGCCAGCGCCGCCGCGAGTTGCGGCCGGCGGTCGAGCGCGTCGGCCCCTTCCCCGTCTCCACCTCGGTGAATGCCTCGGCCAGCGCCATGCCGTTCTGCGCGGCAAAGATGACGCAGCGCTCTCGCTGGGCATCCAGTCCTAGCCCGGAGCGTCCCTGGCGTTCGGTGCTGACGCGGTAGTAGGCCACGACGGGCTGCATCTCTACCCAGTTTCGCGCCAATTTGGCCCAAACGGCAACAGGCCAAACCACGGCTTTGGTGTGCTGACATTGTCGATTGTCTAGGGTTACTTACTTAGAAAGCAGGCGGCCAGTGCAAGCCAAGTTGTTCGAAGCAGCTTTCTGCAAGCTCTTTGTCTCTCGGATCACGCTCGGCTCATACAGGCGGTTTTGACCTCTCCTTGCTGAGGTCGCCTGTGTCGTGCTGCAACGGCGGGTGTCGCTCACTTCCAGTCACAGCGTCCTTCTCGCGGCGCAAGAGCCGCAGGCGGATGCAGTCGTGCCTGATGCCTGCGATAGCCTTTCCAGAGAATGAGCGTTATCCCACAAAGCTTACGAACGTCGGCCAACTGTGGAGAGGCCAACGCCGCTTGCTAACCAAAGAAAGGGCAGAAGTCATGGATGGTGATGCGGTGCACGTCGTGCCCCGGTTGGTCAAGCGAGTTTGGGGGCGCACCGATCTTGCTTCCTGGTACGATGGCGCCGCCCGGACGGACGGTGCCCCGCTGGGCGAGGCCTGGCTGACCGACGTTGGCTGCGAGATCGAGGGCGGCGGCACCCTCGGCGACCTGATTGAGGGTGACCGGGCACGCAGCCTCGGCGATGCGGCCGGGTCCCCGCCCATTCTGGCTAAGCTGCTTTTCACCGCCGCACCTCTTTCGGTGCAGGTGCACCCGACCGACACGGCTGCGCGCGCCAGTGGCGTCGCGGCGTCCGGCAAGGACGAAGCGTGGCACGTTTTGGAAGCGGCCCCGGATGCCGCTGTCTGGGTCGGCTTCTCGGCGCTGGTCACCCCGGGACGGCTCCGCGCTGCGGTGGCGGACGGGTCAGTCTTGACGCTGTTGCGTCGATGCCCGGTCCAGGTCGGCGACACCATGCAGGTGCCGGCGGGCACGGTGCACACCATCGGCCCGGGACTGGTGCTGCTGGAGGTTCAAGACCCTGTGGACGTGACCTACCGCCTGTACGACTACGGCCGGCCACGGCCGTTGCAGGTGGAGGAGGCGCTGGCCGTCGCCGACCTCGGAGCCACCCGCGAGCCGAACGGCGGGGCCGACCCTATGGCCTTGCCGGTGGATGGGTGCATCCTGGCGCAGGCGCCCCGCTTCGTGTTGGAGCGCCACGGCATCGGGACCGGGCTCGTGCTGCACCCGGACGGCGCGCGGTATCACATCCTGGTGCCGCTCGCGCCGGGTGTCCTGCTCAATTCGCAGGAGCTGCGACGCGGGACGGCTGCCTTTGTGCCGGCGTGCGGTCACGCAGCAACCCTTGGCGGCCCAAAGGAGGCATCAGTGGCGGTCCTGCACGCGGGACCAGGCCTCAGTCCCTGTCTCCCCCCGCGGTCCGCCCGGTGAGGGTGGGATGTCGAGCAAGCCCGGCAGTCCGCGTCCTGTCGGGGACAGCATCGCACAGCCTCCGCCAGGATAGCTCAGGACATCGCGGCGAGCAGGCTGCGAAGTGGCGCCACGGCGAACTTTGTCGCGGTGTCGGACATGGCGTAAGGCAGGACCAGGTTTCCCGCGTGGGCCATGCCGCCGCAAGTATAGACCACGTTAGGCACGTAGCCCTCCCGCTCCTGCTCGTTCGCGCTGAGCAGCGGCGCGCGCAGCC
>CAXTCN010000387.1:0-3118 GCA_964242575.1 uncultured Acetobacteraceae bacterium
ACATCTACGAGGACCACGCCTCCGGCAAGCGCGACGACCGGCCCGGCCTGGACGCCTGCCTGAAGAGCCTGCGCCACGGCGACGCACTGGTGGCCTGGAAGCTCGACCGGCTTGGGCGTGATCTTCGTCACTTGGTCAACCTCGTGCATGATCTCACCAACCGCGGCATCGGGTTGCGCGTACTGGCCGGGGAGGGTGCCGCCATCGATACGGCGACGGCCAATGGGCGGCTGATGTTCGGCTTTTTCGCAGCACTGGCGGAGTTCGAGCGCGAGCTGATCGTTGAACGCACCAAGGCTGGCCTGGCGTCCGCTCGTGCCCGGGGCCGCAGCGGCGGCCGGCCGTTCAAGATGACCCCCGCCAAGCTTCGCCTGGCCCAGGCCGCCATGGGACAGCCCGGCACCAAGGTGGCCGAGCTGTGCGCCGAACTGGGCGTCACCCGTCAGACGCTTTATCGCCATGTGACGCCGCAAGGCGGACTGCGGCCGGACGGGCTCAAGCTCCTGGCCCGGCGGCGGGCATCGTCCATGCTTCCATCACCCGAGGTTCAGGCCGGCGGGGCGCCATGACGATCTGTCGCTCCAACCGTCAAGGCAGGTCCGCATAGTGTTTGAACTCGCAGTTGTCTTTGTGCTCGTCCTGCTCAACGGCCTGTTCTCCTTGTCCGAGCTGGCCGTGGTGTCCGCCCGGCGCCCCCGGCTGCAGGCCATGGCGGAGGCGGGCCGGCCTGGCGCCCGCGCGGCGCTCGCCTTGTTCGAGGACCCCGGCCGGTTCCTGTCCACCGTGCAGATCGGCATCACCCTGGTCGGCATCCTGACCGGCGCTTTTTCCGGGGCGTCCTTGGGCAGCCTGCTCGCGGTCGTGCTGGAAGGCGCTGGCCTGTCCAAAGGCGTGGCCGAGCCGCTCGGCTTCGGCTTGGTGGTGGCCGTCATCACCTACCTGTCCATCGTGGTGGGCGAGCTGGCGCCCAAGCGGCTGGCGCTACGCGGGCCGGAAGCCATCGCCTGCCTGGTGGCGCCCGGCATGACCCTGCTGTCCCGCATCGCCACGCCGGTCGCCTGGCTGCTGGACGCATCCACGGGCCTCGTGTTCCGCTTGTTCGGCCTGGGCGGGCAGCCGGAAAGCGCCGTGACCGACGAGGAGATCCATTCCGTCGTCGCCGAGGCGGCGAGCGCCGGCGTGATCGACCCGGCCGAGCGGCACATGATCGCAGGCGTCATGCGTTTGGGCGACCGCCCGGTGCGCGGCATCATGACGCCGCGCCCGGACGTGGACTGGATCGACCTGCACGCCGGGGAGGGCCACATCCGCGAGGCGCTGAGCACCACGCAGCATTCCCGCCTGCCGGTCGGCGAAGGCTCCACCGACGCGCTGCTCGGCGTGGTGCAGACGCGCGAGGTGCTGGTCCGCCTGCTGGCCGGGCAGCCGCTGGACATCCGCGCCAGCATCCGTAGCGCGCCCGTGATCCCCGACACCGCCGAGGCGCTGGACGCGCTGGCAGTGCTGCGCACCGCCGAGGTGCCTATGGCGCTGGTGCACGACGAGTACGGCAACTTCGAGGGCGTGGTCACGCCGTCCGACCTGCTGGAAGCCATTGCCGGCGTGTTCCGCGCGGACGCCGACACGGCCGAGCCGGGCGCGGTGCGCCGCGAGGACGGGTCCTGGCTGCTGGGCGGCTGGCTGCCGGTGGACGAGATGGCCGCGCACCTCCACCTGCGCTTGCCGCCGGAGCGGGACTACCACACGGCCGCAGGCTACATCCTTGCTGCGCTTGGGCGGCTGCCCAAGACGGGCGAGCACGTCGAAGCCGGCGGATGGCGGTTCGAGGTGGTGGACCTGGACGGCAACCGCATCGACAAGCTGATCGCCAGTCCGAGCGCCGCTTCGGAAGCAGCAAGCGGCGAACTGCCCCATGGGGTGCCGCACCGGCTCGCATAACGCGGCCGACAGGCATGGTTTGGATGCATGCGCGATGCAGTTCCACTCCGAGCCAGGACGAAGCCAACGGAATTGCGTGAAGGAGGGCCTGTTGCGACACCCCGCTCTTGTTTCGACCGGTCCGGTCCTTGGCCTCGCCTCGGCCGCCTTGTTCGGGGCCAGCACGCCGTTCGCCAAGCTGCTGCTTGGCGAGGTTGATCCCTGGCTGCTGGCCGGACTGCTCTACCTTGGGTCCGGCATCGGCCTAGGTGTCGTGCATCTCGGCCGACGGTCCCTCGGGATCGAGCCGCCGGAAGCGCCGCTGCGCCGGGCCGACCTGCCCTGGCTGGCTGCCGTCATCCTTGCGGGCGGCGTCATCGGCCCGCTGCTGCTGATGCTGGGTCTGAGTGTCACCCCGGCGTCCAGCGCGGCGCTCCTGCTCAACGTCGAGGGCCTGGCCACCGTGGGCATCGCCTGGGCCGTGTTCCACGAGAACGCCGACCGCCGTATCGTGCTGGGGGCGCTCTCTATCCTGGCCGGGGCCGTGCTGCTGTCGTGGCAAGGCGTTGCCGGTGGCGTGGGTTGGGGCGCCCTCGCCATCGTGGGCGCCTGCCTGGCCTGGGGCATCGACAACAACCTGACCCGCAAGCTCAGCGCGGCCGACCCGGTGCAGATCGCCATGCTCAAGGGGCTGGTTGCCGGGGCGGTGAACCTGATACTGGCCCTGTGGCGTGGGGCCGAACTGCCACCGGCCGGGACCGCGCTTGGGGCCGGAGTGGTCGGCTTCTTTGGCTACGGTGTCAGCCTGGTGCTGTTCGTGCTGGCGCTGCGCCACCTCGGGGCCGCCCGGACTGGGGCGTATTTCTCCATGGCGCCGTTCGTCGGCGCCGTGCTGGCGCTCGGTTTGTTCAGCGAGCCGCTGACCGTGCAACTGATTGCTGCGGCAGTGCTGATGGGCGTGGGCCTCTACCTGCACCTGGTCGAGCATCACGAACACGCGCATCAGCACGAGGAGCTGGTGCATGAGCACGCCCACGTCCACGACGGGCACCATCGGCATGAGCACGGGCCGGGCGTGATCCCGAGGGAGCCGCATGTCCACGTCCATCGGCACGCGCCGATGGTCCATCGTCACCCGCACTATCCCGACCTGCACCATCGCCATACCCACGCCGTTTGAGCGAAGGGCGCTTCGATGACC
>CAXTCN010000388.1:0-3103 GCA_964242575.1 uncultured Acetobacteraceae bacterium
CCGCTTGAGGAAGACCGTCGGATGACCTCGAAAACCCCTTAACTGAACCGTATTGGACGTAGCTGTGCAGCTCCGCGCAGCGTGCGGCAAGACGCCTGACCTTCGCTTCGGTGGCGGGTTCGTTCGGAACGACGGCGTCTTTGGCCCAGCTTGCGATCCGGCCCAGGGCTCGCACGCCTTGTCGCGATGGCCGTTCCAGCTCGACTTTGCCCATATCACCGGCCCGTGAGGTCAGGCTTGGATCCAGAATGCCGGCTCGTCGGCGATGAATGCGAGCGCGTCGTCGAGCGGCAGGACGGCGCCGAACGGCCCGGCAGGCCCCCAAGCGTCACGGCGCCGCCATAGCACCTCGAAGCAGTCACTGGACGGGAGCGGCTTCAGGCGAGCCACCGGCGCGCCTGTGCGAACTGACGTGAGGGTGTAGCCGCCCCGAACCCGGCGCGCTTGCACGCCGCCGCGCGGCCAGGGGTGGGTTGCAATCCGCTGCAGCACGGGATCGTTCGTCGCCATTGTGATCCCTCCCGCCTGTGGCCTGTTAAAGCCTTTAATTCCGGCACAGCCCAGCAGGTCCGCCATGGTCCGCCCTGATCTTCACCTGTCGCCCAGCTTCCTCGCCTGGCTTGCGCCCTTCCTCGCCGTTTTCTCGCGGCGAACACGCCCGACCGTTGCGGCGCTGGCCGTCGGGGCGCTGTTGGCGGTGGGGCCGCGGACCGTCACCAACTGCCTGCGCGCCCTGGGCTTGGCCGAGCACCCCAGCTTCACCGCCTTCCACCGCGTGCTCAACCGAAACGCCTGGTCCGGCCTCGCGCTCGCCCGCACGCTTCTGCACATGGTCGTGGTGGCCTTTGTGCCTTTCGGCCCCATCGTGATCGGCGTTGACCACACGCTGGAACGCCGCCGCGGCCGTCGCATCGGGCCGGCAGGGCACTTCTACGACGCGTCGCGCTCCACGGCCGAGGTGACGGCAACCGGCCGTGGCCTGCGCTGGCTGAGCGCGATGGTGCTGGTCAAGGTGCCGTTCGCCGGCCGCATTTGGGCGCTGCCGGTGCTGACCGCGCTTACGCCCAGCAAGGCGTGGTCCGAGCGGCATGGGCAGCGCCACCGCACCGTAACCGAGTGGGCGCGCTTGATGCTGCTCGCCATCCACCGCTGGTTGCCGGGTCGGCCCATTGTCGCTGTCGCAGACGGCGAGTTTGCCGCTCTGGAGCTGCTGCACGGGCTGCGCGCCCGAATGGCGGTGATCACGCGGCTGCGTAAGGACGCATGCCTGTTCGATCCACCTCCACGCTACAGCGGCAAGCCGGGCCGTGCGCCCCGTAAGGGCAAGCGCCAGCCGCAGCTGTCCGAGCGCATCGTTGACCCGGCCACGCGCTGGCAGCGGGTGGTCCAAGCAAGCCGGACGTCGTGGCGCAACGGCGGCTGGATCGAGTACGCCCATGGCACGGCGCTGTGGTATCACGGAGGCAAGCCGATCGTGCCGATCCTATGGGTGCTGGTCCGCTACCCCGATGGCCGGCGCGAGCCGGAAGCGTTCCTGTGCACGGACACACAGGCCGACCCGCGCGACGTGCTGGACTGCTTCAACCGGCGCTGGGCCGTCGAGACCACTTACGAAGAGGCACGCGCCCACCTCGGCGTGGAAACGCAGCGCCAATGGTCCGACCCCGCCGTGTTCCGGACCACCCCGCTGCTGCTCGGCCTTTACAGTGCAGTTACGCTGTATGTGCACCAGAACTCCGAGCGCCTGGCCCTTTCGCCACGCCGGGCCGCCTGGTATCCGAAACCAGCTCCGACCTTTGCCGACGCGCTCGCGCGACTGCGCCGGCACCTGTGGTTTGAGCGTATCGTCATGTCGGCCAAAAACACCGACATCACGGAACCGATCGCGCCGGAACTCCAAGGCATCCTCGACGCCGTCTGCTACGGGCCGTAACTGCGATCATGCCTGACCCAGCTCACCCCGAATGGGCAAAGTCGAGTTCCAGAGCAGGTGCCGCAATCGTTCCGCATTGATCGGGGCCTGGTCGAGCAGGACCAGGGACGGCTCGAGGGCACACAGGCCTTGCATGACCTGTGTCGCAGCCAGGCGGATGTCGAGCGCCATGCCGTCGATGCCCTCGCCCGGATCGTACGAGCACACAGGTTGATACCCATATCCGTCCGAGGTGCGATCATCTGAAAAGGGTAACGGTCACCGATCCCACCCACTCGTTGTTTCAGCGCGAGTTCACTTTGGCGGCGACAACGGGATCGGCTCTGGGCGGACACGCGCTCGTTGTGTATCGCGACGACGTCGTGCTGAGGCTTCCGATCAGCGCGACCAGCCTCTGCCCGGCTTCGCCGCGCCCTCCGTCGAGCAAACTGTCTCTCGGGGCCATTCGGGACTTAGTTCGTCTGGCCTTGCCTGGAGCACGGACAAGCCGGGCGGCAGTCGTCGAGCCTCCAACTGTCGAGCGGGTCGAGGACGACGTCCAAGCGCCGCCGGTGACCTCGCCCCGGACGATGGGAGGAGAGCCATGATGTCGGAACTCGTGACGGCCAGGCACCTGGGCCGGAAAGCCGTGATCTACATTCGCCAGTCCACGCCGCAGCAGGTGCTGGGCAACCAGGAAAGCTTACGGCTGCAGTATGCGCTGCGCCAGCGCGCACAGGATCTCGGCTGGCCCGACACCAGGATCGAAGTGATCGACAGCGACCTCGGCCGGAGCGGTGCGACCGCCGTGCAACGCGAAGGGTTCAAGGATCTGATCGCACGCGTGACGCTCGGCGAGGTCGGCATTATCTTCTCCTACGAGGTCACCCGGCTCGCCCGGAACTGCTCGGATTGGTATCCGTTACTCGACCTGTGCGGCTACCGGCAGTGCCTCATCGGCGACCGCGATGGTGTGTACGATCCGGGCTCGGCGAATGGACGCCTTCTCTTGGGCCTGAAAGGGACGATCTCCGAGGTCGAGCTGCATACGCTGCGCGGCCGTCTGACTGCCGGCCTGCTGAGCAAGGCCGAACGCGGCGAGCTGACGTTGCTCCTGCCAGCGGGTCTGGTGCGCGGCACGCATGGCGTAGTGACCAAGCACCCGGACCGCGAAGTTCAGGAGCGGATCGG
>CAXTCN010000389.1:0-3066 GCA_964242575.1 uncultured Acetobacteraceae bacterium
TCAACTACATCCGGCACTGCGGCTACGTCCAGTCAGGCTGAAAACGCTCTAAGCGCAGCACCCTCCTCGACTCCCTGGCCCGCATCGGATGGTCTGGCGGGAACAAACCCAGGAGACGTAAATGGCGCGACGGCAGCAATTGACCGGCACCCAGGTTGCGGAGCTGTTTGACCCACCGACGGAGCAGCGCGAGCTGGTCCGCCACTGCACCTTGTCCGCTGCAGACCTTGCCGCCGTCCGGCGCTGCCGCGGCGACCACAACCGCCTCGGCCACGCCTTGATGCTGTGCTACCTGCGCTTTCCCGGATGTGCGCTGCGCGCTGGTGAGCGGCCCCCGGCGGCGCTGCTCGCGTTCGTGGCCGACCAGGCCATGGTGCTCCCGAGCGCGATTGATGAGTACTTCGCAGCCGAGCGGACCCGCCAGCGCCAATCCGTCGAATGCCGGGAGCAGCTCGGGCTGTCGCCGTTCGGGCGCCGGCCGCGGCCGGGCTGAGGGCATTGCTGCTGCCTCAAGCCATCGAGAACGACCGTCTGGCGTTCCTGGCCAGACTGGTGATGGGACCTGCCGCCAGCGCCGGATCGTGGCTCCTTCGCCCGCAGAATTGGAACGGTTGTGCATGGCGCTCCGGACCGAAGCGCGCATGGAGGTTCACCGCCGGCTGGTCCACGGTCCGTCTTTCGAGCAGCGTTACCGGCTCGATGCCCTGACAGAGCGACGGGAGGAAACAAGCCAAAGCTGGCTGGCCTGGCTGCGGCAGATGCCCGAAGCCGCCAAACCAGCCTCCATGCTCAGCTTGATCGAGCGCTTGAAGCATGCGCGTGCGGTCAGCATCGAGCCGGGACGCGGGCACCTCGTGCATCAGGCGCGCTTGGCGCAGCTCGCCCGGGAGGCTGGCCGCACCACGGTCCAGCACGTCGCAGGCTACGAGCGGCAGCGCCGGCACGCGACGCTGGTTGCCACCACCCTCGACCTGTCTGCCAGTCTGACCGACGCGGCCATCGACCTGTTCGACCGGCTGGTCGGCGCGATGTTTCGCAAGGCGGAGGGGCGGCACACCCGGGCCTTCCAAGCCGACGCGCGCGCGATCAACGACAAGGTGCGCTTGTATGCCCGCGTCGGTGGCGCGCTGATCGCGGCACGCGCCAGGGAGAAGGATGCTTTCGAAGCCATCACGGCGGTCGTGACCTGGGATCGGTTCTGCGCGACGGTCGCCAAAGCCGAGGCGCTGGTCACCTGCCTTCCTGGACGCGTTCGAGTTCGAAAGCGTGCCGGCGTGTGCCTCCTTGATGCGTGCCATCGCCGTGCTGCGGGCAACGAACGACGCCGGGCGCTCCACCTTGCCCAAGTCCGCGCCAACCGGCTTTGTGACCCCGCGCTGGGCAGCGCAGGTGATGCCGGCAGGCATTCTTGACCGGCGCCACTACGAGCTGTGCGTCCTGTCGGAGCTGCGCACCCGGCTACAGGCGGGCGACGTGTGGGTGGCCGGCAGCCGGCGCTACCGGTCCTATGAGGAACGGCTGGTGTCTACGCAAACGCTGGATGCGCTGCTGCAGGCGGGCACGGTGCCGGTTGCGGTGGACGCGGACTTCGATACGTTCATCGTGGGCGGCCAAGCGCTGCTGGGCACCCGCCTGGCCGCCGTCGATGCCCGGGCACGGGATGGCAAGCTGCCGGACGTCACGGTCAACAACGGCGTGCTGAAAATCGCGCCGATCGAGAAGTCAACGCCGCCTGACGCCGAAGCCTTGGCCGCGCGCCTGTATGCAATGCTGCCGCGCATCCGCATCATCGACCTGCTGGCCGAGGTGGCGACCTGGACGCTGTTCCCGGATTGCTTCACCCACTTGCGCAGCGGCGAGGCGGCCACGGACCCGCGCATCCTGATGGCCGCGCTGCTCGCCGATGGACTCAACCTTGGCCTGACCCGCATGGCCGAAGCGTCCAGCATCGCCAGCCTCGGCCAGCTTGCCTGGACGGCCGACTGGCACATCCGCGACGAAACCTATGCCATGGCGCTCAAGCGCCTGGTGGACCAGCAGCAGCGCGAGCCGTTCGCAGCGCACTTCGGCGACGGGACAGCCTCCTCGTCCGACGGCCAGTTCTTCTCTGCCGCAGGCTTCGGCCGGGACGCCAGCCGCTTCAACGCCCATTACGGCCCCAAGCCCGGCTTCAAGGCCTACACCCACCTGTCGGACCGCTACGGACCGTTCGGCACCAAGCTGATCGCCGCCACGGCAAGCGAGGCGCTGCACGTCCTGGACGCCTTGCTCTCACATGGCGAGAACGTCACGGCGCGCCGTCACCACACCGATGGCAGGGGTGAAAGCGACCATGTCTTTGCCCTTTGCACGCTGGTGGGCCTCCAGTTCGCGCCGCGCATCCCTGACTTGAAGAACCGGCGCCTATACAGCTTTGCCAAGCCGTCTGCCTACCCGGCGCTGGAGCCGATGATCGCAGGCCGCATCAATGTCGCCCTAATCCGCGCCCACTGGCGGGACATCCTGCGCATCGTCGCGAGCCTCCGGGCCGGTACCGTGACGGCATCCCTCATCATGCGCCAGCTTGCCGCCTTTCCCCGCCAGAACGGCGTGGCCGCCGCTCTGCGCGAGTTGGGCCGGATGGAGCGCACGCTGTTCACCTTGGACTGGATTGAGGACCCGGAGCTGCGGCGCGGCACCGGGCACGAGCTGAACAAGGGCAAAACCCGCAACAGCCTGGCGCGCACCGTGTTCATCCACCGCCTGGGCGAGATCCGCGACCGCACCTACGAAGACCAGCAGCACCGCGCGTCCGGCCTCCGCGAAACCGAAAACGTGCCAGACCACCTCCTGGCCCACCTGTCGCCGCTGAGCTGGGAACACGTGAACCTCACGGGCGACTACATCTGGGGCGCTCAGAATGCTGCGTCGGGAACTATCGACGCAATGAGGCCGCTGCGCGCACCACCCACCCCCTGGCAAGCCGCCGCGTGACGTTCCCAATCCGTCTCACTATGCGTACAAAAAGGCTGGTTCGTTAGAAGCTATGGGGCAGCCGGGAAGGAAGGCACGATCCGGCTTCACGCC
>CAXTCN010000390.1:0-3047 GCA_964242575.1 uncultured Acetobacteraceae bacterium
CGGCTGCGGCCATTGGCTGCCGGAGGAGTGCGCCGGGCCGCTCAACCAGGCCGTGGCGGCGTTCCTCGGCCGGAACTGAAAGCAGTCCCGGGGTGACTGCACCCGCGATGACAAACGTTGATGAAGGATAGCGCAATGAATGTGGGTTTCATCGGCATCGGCAGCATGGGCGCTGCGATGGTGCCCAACCTGGTCAAGGTGGGCCATCGGGTGGCGTGTGGAACCGCGATGCGGCGGCGGCCAGGGCGCTGGAAGGCGTCACGGTCCTGGCGTCGCCCGCAGCGGCGTTCGAGAACGACGCCGTCGTGACCGTGCTGTCCGATGACGCGGCTGTTAGGAGCGTGGTCGTGGACTCAGGGGCGCTCGCGTCTGCCCGGCAGGGGTGCGTCCACGTCATGATGGCGACGATCTCGCTCGCGCTTGTCGAGGAGCTGAAGGAGCTGCATCGGGCTGCGGGCGTCGCCTATGTGGCTGCGCCTGTGTTCGGCGTGCCAGCCGCCGCCGCGCAGGCGCAGTTGAACATCATGGCGGCAGGCCCGGCCGAGGCTGTCGCAGCTGTCCAGCCCCTTCTCGATGCGATGGGACAGAGGACATGGCTGCTGGGCACCGACCCGGCGCACGCCAACGTGGCGAAGGTCGCCGGCAACATGATGATCACGCTGGCCATCGAGGCGATGGGCGAGGCGACCGCCCTGACCGAGAGCTACGGCCTGAAAGCGGCCGACTTCCTGGAGGTCGTCACCAACACCATCCTCGCGGCGCCAAGCTACAAGCGCTACGGCGGCTTCATTGCCACCAACACCTATGAACCCGGGTTCAAGCTGACCCTGGGCCTCAAGGACGTGAACCTAACGCTGGACGCGGCCCGCGCGAAGGGCGCCCGCTTGCCTGCTGCGGACATCGTGCGCGAGAACATGGTCGCGGCGGTGGACCAGGGGTTGGGTGCCAAGGACTGGTCCATCCTTGCCAAGGTGGCGCGCCGCAGGGCCGGATTGGACCAAAGTGCGGCCTGACCACCCATCCGTCGCCTGGATATACGGTCGCCGCCGTGAATGAGGCGACGGCTCGTCCGACCAGCGTGCCAAGCCAAGCGCCACCGGCGGCGTCCTGAAATCAACGGAGATCATCATGCAGAAGACCTGGCTCATCACCGGTTGCTCCAGCGGCTTCGGCGGCCTCCTGGCCGAGGCGGTGCTTGCACGCGGCGACAACTTGATCGCAACCGCCCGCGACCCCGGTTCCCTCGCCGGCTTCGCTGACCGATACCCCGGCACTGTGCGGACGACCACGCTTGATGTGACAAAGCCGGGCGATGCCGCCGCAGCGGTGGCGCTGGCTGAGGAGGCATTCGGCAGGCTCGACATCCTCGTGAACAATGCCGGCTTCGGCTTCATCGGCGCCATCGAGGAGGGCACGCCCGACGAGTACCGCCCGATGTACGAGACCAACGTCTTCGGGCTGATCGAGACGACGCGGGCCGCGCTCCCGGCGCTGCGCCGGACCGGCGGCGGCCGCATCGTCAACATGTCATCTGGCGCCGGCATCGCCGGCCATGCCGGCAGCGGCTTTTACTGCGGGACCAAGTTCGCCGTAGAGGGCCTGTCCGAGGCGCTGGCGGAGGAGGTCGCGCCGTTCGGCATCGCCGTGGTCATCGTCGAGCCGGGGCCGTTCCGGACCGACTTCCTCGGCCGCTCCATCAACGCCGCGAAAGCCCAACTGCCCGCGTACGCCGGGACGGCCGGCAAGATGCGCGCCTACCGCGAGGGCAATGACGGCAAGCAGGCCGGCGACCCGAGGAAGGCGGTCGCGGTCATCCTCAAGGCGGTGGACGCGGACAAGCCCCCGCTCCACCTCCCGCTCGGCGAGCGCGCCTACGCCCTCGCGCGGGCCAAGCTGGCGGCCTTCAAGGAATCTATGGACGCCTGGGAAGCCGACGCAATCGCGACCGGCTTCTAGCAAGGCAGGGACACGACTCATCGCCTCGCATCCGCGCACACGGCCGCCGGGCGGCACTGAAAGGCCAGGAACATGACAACGATGTACGTCACCTACGCCGGCGACGCCGGCACGCGCTTCGACCGCGGCTACTACGTCGCCAACCACCTGCCGTTGGTGATGCAGGCATGGGGGCCGCACGGCCTCGACACCATCGCCGCCTTTTTTCCGGCCGGCGACGGCGCGGGCACGATCGCGGTCTGCATGTGCGGGTTCCGGGACGAGGCGGCCATGGGCGCAGCGCTCGGCTCCCCGCAGACCGGGCGCGTGATGGCCGATGTCAGGCACTTCACCGACGTGGAGCCGTCACGCAGCCGCGCCGTGCCGTTCTGAACTGGCCGCACCATCGAAGGAGCTGAGATCATGGACCAGCAGCAGCGCGCCGGCACGCAGCCGCGTCACCCCTGGGCGGACAGCCCGGCCAGGACATCCCGTCGCGGGCACTTCTGGGTGCCCAGCGAGCGCGTCACCATCGAGGGCAAAACCTTCCAGCGCGGGCCGATGTTCGTGGCCTGGGAGGCACCGGAAAGGGTCACGCAGCCCTATCCCGTCGTTCTGGTGCATGGCGGCACCTTGCAAGGCACGGAGTGGCTCGACACGCCCGATGGGCGCCCCGGCTGGGCGCAGCGCCTGGTCGAGGCCGGGTATGCGGTCCTGGTCATTGACCGTCCCGGGCACGGCCGCTCGCCCTACCATCCCGACATCATCGGCCCGACAAGCCCGCCGTTCTCCTACGAGCGCGCCCAGGAGCTTTGCTTCCCAGCTGGCGGCAAGGAGACGCAGTGGCCGTTCGACCCGGCCGACGCCGCCGCGTTCGACGCCTTCATGGCGCCATACGGGCCGATGCCCGCCGACCTCGCCGCATCGCAGGACATGGACGCGGACCGGCTCGCCCTCCTGCTCGACCAGATCGGACCGGCCATCGTGGTGACGCACTCGGCGTCCGGCCCGGACGGCTGGCTGGTCGCCGACCGGCGCCCCGGCCTCGTCATGGCTGTCGTCAGCATCGAGCCGATGGGGCCGCCCTTCGGCCACACGCCCGGCATCGGGTC
>CAXTCN010000391.1:0-3014 GCA_964242575.1 uncultured Acetobacteraceae bacterium
TCAATGTTTACAGTTGCTTGAGAAGGAGGGGTACAATGAACGCATCACCGCGATGCCACGCAGCGCGCGCTCGGCGGCGTTGTTGCTGAGGCAGATACGCCCGTCGCCCAGGAACCGGGTGAACGTGTCCCAGCGCTTCAGCATGTAGTCCATGGCCTTGGCCACCTCAGCGTGGCGCGACATCTTGCCGCGGGCAGCACGCATCCAGGTCTCGAGGTCGGTCACGAGCGGCGCGACGTGCGTCTGCCGCAGGGCGAGGCGCTGCTCGGCTGGCAGGCCGTTGATGCTGCGCTCGACATCGAAGATGGCGTCGATCCGCCGCACGGCCTCGGCCGCAAGCGGCGCACGCGCGACCTTGGCGAGGTCAAACAGCTTGCGGCGCCCAGGCGCCCAGCACCCCGCTTCCGTCATTGGCCCAGGCTTGCGCCCTGGATGACAAAGGTCGTTGAACCCAGCATACGCGTCGGCCTGCAGGATGCCGGCGTAGCCGGCCAGATGCTTGTTCGGGTGCTCGCCCCTGCGGTCGCGCGAGTAGTAGACCATGGCGGCAGGCGGTTCCGGCCCGCCGAACGGCTGGTCGTCGCGCACATAGGTCCACAGGCGGCCGGTGGCGGTCTTGCCTTTCGCCAGCACGGGCACGGTGGTGTCGTCGCCATGGATGCGCTCGGCCGCCATCACGTGCGCCTCGATCAGCGCGAGGAGCGGCGCAAGCGTCGCCGTGCACGCGCCCACCCAGTCGGCCATGGTCGAGACGTCGATCTCGATCCCCTCGCGCGCGTAGGTTTCGCTCTGCCGGTTCAGCGGCAAGTGCTGCCCGAACTTCGCCTCCAGGATCATCGCCAGCAGCTCGGGTCCGGCCCGGCCGCGCGCGATGGGGTGGAACGGCGCCGGCGGCTGGGTGATCGTCTCGCACGCCCGGCAGGTGAGGCGCTCCCGCACGGTCTGCACCACTTTCCACTGCCGCGGGATCACCTCCAGCGTCTCGGTCACGTCCTCGCCGAGCTTGGCGAGCTTGCCCCGGCAGCATGGGCACTCGGTCGGGCCGGGGATCACCACGCGCTCGCGCGGCAGATGCGCCGGCAACGGACCGCGCACCGGCTTGCGGCGGATGCCGCGACGGGCAGGCAGTTCCTCCTGGTCCGGACCGAGCGCCGCCTCGTCCTCGGCGGCGGTGGCTTCCAGCTCCTCAAGCTGCAGCTCCAGCTGGTCCAGCAGCTTGCGGCCACGCTCGGACGAGGCGCCGAAGCGGTCGTGCTTGAGCTTGGCGATGAGCAGCTTGAGATGCGCCACCATCGCCTCGGCACCGGAGGCGCGGGCTTCAGCCTCGCGGCGTGCCAACTGCTCGGCCGCCAGAGCGGCTCGCAGCAGGGGAATGTCATCCGGGACAGGATCGGGGACGGGCGTCACGCAGATGATTGAATCATACTTGCTGTCGGCTGTGTACCCCTTTGTGCGAAATGGTTGGGTCTTTGCGTGGGCTGACGACGTCAGCCCGCCATCTCCGGCCGCCACGTCCGCTGTGGGCTCCTCCAGTCGATCCCTTCCAGCAGCATCGACAAGGTGGCCGGGGTGAGCGAGACCACGCCATCCTTGGCCTGCGGCCACACGAACCGGCCCCGCTCCAGCCGCTTCGCATACAGCGACATGCCGGTGTCGTCGTGCCAAAGGATCTTCACCAGGTCGCCGCGGCGGCCCCGGAACACATACAGGTCGCCCGCATGCGGGTCACGATGAAGGGCCTGCTGCACCTGGAGTGCAAGGCCATTCATGCCCCGACGCATATCGGAGTGCCCGTTGGCCAGCCACACCCGCACGCCCGCGGGCAGCGCGATCATCGCCGCACCGCCGTCATCACACGGCGCAGCGCCACCAAGCCGACATCCGCGCCCACCCGGATGCAGGTCCCGTCCGGCAGCGCAATCTCGATCCGCTCCGCCCCGGCCGGCGCCGCCTTGCTCGGGATCGGATAGGGTGATGCGAGGGCCAGGCGGTCGGGAGACGGCGCGTCAGCCGTGATCCGCACCGGCACGAACATCGGCATCGGCTCCGGTGCCAGCACGCCCTCACGTACCTGCCGCCGCCAGGTCCACAGCAGGCCGCGGCTCACCTTGTGCCGGCGTGCCACGTCAGCAAACGACGCCCCAGGCCGCTCGACCTCGGCCACGATCCGCAGCTTCTCCTCACACCGCCAGCGACGACGCCGCTCAACCCCAGTGATGATCTCCATCCCAACCGCCTCCGACCTTAACAGCACTCGTACGAGCGCCCCTAAAATCACCAAACCAGGTCAGACATGCCAGGCGCTACTCGCCGGATGGATACGTTCGTCGTAGCCCCAGTGGATCTGAAATCCAGGCAAGATTTGCCAACTTGGTCTGGCCCGTATCTCACTGGCTCGCGACACAAGGTGCTGAACCTGAGTCGAGATTTGTTGTGCCCCACGTGGTACACACATCAGTTTTGGGCTCCGGCTTTCCTGCAGCGTTCGTGCGATCAGCGCTCACTTATGCTGGCGATGTAGCGGCTTGGGATGTCAGCCGCAGGACGAAAGCTCGTCTGAGCTGGCCAGACTTGGAACTTTTGGGCGCCACAGCGTCGGCAGCCACCTCCCGTCAAGCGTACAAACTTGCTGTTGCGGCGCTGGAAGCTGGCGAAGCACGGTGCCTTGAGGTTGGCGTTGAGAGCTGCAATGTCCCAGCATGGGTTGAGGGCAAGATACAGGCTTTACTTCTCCTCAGCCGCGTTCGCGACGCGATTGCTGCCGCACAAAGGGCGCACGCAGTTTTTTGGCAAGCAGCTGATGAAGCAGAGGGTCAGCTTGCGGACGAGATCCAGAGTAGGGTTCGGAACGTGGACCTCGCACTCCAATGGCTGCCAATACTGAGATCTGCCCCAATCAATCAGATACAAAATGTACGTTTTCGAGCGCGCCTTCCTTGCATGACAGCAGGCATCGAAGTCTGACCATCCATCAGTTACGTTGACCAGAGCGGCGGCAACGGCAGGGCGGCTTG
>CAXTCN010000392.1:0-3011 GCA_964242575.1 uncultured Acetobacteraceae bacterium
GTAAGCGTCCGGTCTGGCACGTCTTGAGGGTTTTGGCGTTGGTGGCCGACATTGGGCGCCATGATGAACCTCGACGCTGCCCCGATCTATGACGCTCCCATGCCTGAGGCTGCCACAGGCGCAGCCACTGTGGCAGCCTCAGGCACGTCGTCGAGCCGGATGCGTCCCGAGCGGATCGAGGTTGTGCTGTCGAGCGACCGCCGACGCGAGCATTCGCCGGAGCTGCGCGCCCGGCTGGTGGCGGAGATGATGTCCGGCCGGGTGGTCGTGTCGGAGCTGTCGCGGCGCGAGGGCATTTGCGCAAGCGTGCTGCACCGTTGGCACCGGTGCGCGCGCGAGGCGGCTGGCTTGTCGGTGGCGACAGTGGGGCAGCAATTGGTGCCGGTGCGTGTGACGGGACCCACGCCAACCGACGCTGCCCGGACCCCGGCAGGGCTGGAAGTGGTGCTGAACAACGGCCGGGTGCTGCGGATGCCGCCTGGCGCCGACCCGGCGGTGGTGGCGCAGATGGCGGCGGCGCTGGAGCAGTAGCGCCGGACAGGGTTCACGCCGGGCCACGTCGGTGATTGCGCTCCCGCCTGGGGTCAAGGTTTGGCTTGCCGCGGGCGCGACCGACATGCGCCGCGGCTTTGACGGCTTGGCCCGCCAAGTGCAGCACGTGCTAGGCCACGATCCGTTCAGCGGCCACCTGTTCGTGTTCCGGGGACGGCGCGGCGACCTGGTGAAGTGCCTGTGGTGGGACACGCAAGGACTGGTGCTCTATGCCAAGCGCCTGGAGCGGGGCCGGTTCGTGTGGCCCAGCACGCGCGACGGGGTGGTGACGCTCACGCCCGCGCAGTTGTCCATGCTCCTGGAGGGCATGGACTGGCGCGCGCCGGTCCGAACCTGGCGGCCGGAGGTAGCGGGCTAGGCTGGTCAGCCCGGCATGGCCTGGCATTGGATCGTTGTACACCCGGCGCCGATCTGCGATGATGCGCGCATGGCCCCGGACCTGTCCGCCCTGCCTGATGACGTGACCGCCTTGCGCGCCATCGTGGCCGCGCAGGCGGCGGAGCTTCTGGCCAAGGACAGCCTGATCGGGACGCTGCGGCTGCAACTGGCGCGGCTGCGGCGCATGCAGTTCGGGCGCTCGTCCGAGCGGCTGGACAGCGCCGTGGCACAGCTTGAGCTGGCGCTTGAGGACCTAGAGGCCGAGGCGGCCGGTGCTGGTGATGTCGGTGCCAGTCCCGGGATGGCGGAGGGCAACGATGCCGCTGATGCGGACGGTGTTGGTGATCCCGCACCGGCCAAGGCCAAGCCTGCCCGCCGCCCGTTGCCGGACCACTTGCCGCGCGATGTGGTGCAGCACCCGCCCCCAAGCGCCTGCCCTGCGTGCGGCGGCAGCCTGCGCCCGCTTGGCGAGGACGCGACGGAAGTGCTGGACTGGATGCCGGGCCGGTTCCGGGTCGTGCGGCACGTGCGCCCCAAGTGCTCGTGCCGCCACTGCGAGGCGATCTGCCAGGCGCCGCCGCCCTCCCTGCCGATCCGCCGCGGGCGCGCAGGAGCAGGCCTGCTCGCTCATGTCCTCGTGTCCAAGTACGCTGATCACCTGCCGCTCTACCGCCAAGCCGAGATCATGGCCCGCGAGGGCGTGGAGCTGAGCCGGTCCACGCTTGCGGACTGGGTCGGCCAGTGTGCGGCACTGTTGCGCCCGCTGGTGGACGCGCTCGCCAAGCACGTCCTGTCTGGCCCCGTGCTGCATGCCGATGACACCCCTGTGCCGGTGCTGGCGCCGGGGACAGGCAAGACCAAAACAGGACGGTTGTGGGCCTACGTGCGCGACGAGCGACCCTGGGCCGGGCCTGCGCCACCAGCCGTGCTTTACTGCTACAGCCCGGACCGCCGCGGCGAGCACACCCGTGCCCACCTGGCCGGGTTCCAGGGCACGCTGCAAGCGGACGGGTATGCCGGGTTCGAGGGCCTGTACGAGGGCGGGCGCGTCATCGAGGCCGCGTGCTGGGCGCACGTCCGGCGCAGGTTCTTTGACCTGCACGCCACCGGCGCTGCCCCGCTCGCCACCGAGGCCGTCACCCGCATCGCTGGCCTGTACGCCATCGAGCGCGACATCGCCGGGCAACCACCTGACAAGCGCGCCAGCCTCCGCCAGGCCAGGGCCGGGCCGTTGCTGGACAGCCTGCACGCCTGGCTCAAAACAACGCTGGCCCGCGTGCCGGGCCGGAGCGACCTAGCCACCGCTATCCGCTACGCCCTCACACGCTGGGCGGCGTTGACCCGCCACAAGGACGACGGCCAGCTTGCCATGGACAACAACACTGCCGAGCGGGCCATCCGGCCACTCACGCTTGGACGCAAGAACTGGCTGTTCTGCGGGTCAGACCCGGGCGGCACCCGGGCTGCCGCCATCATGTCGCTGCTGGAAACAGCCAAGCTGAACGGCCTCGACCCGGAGGCCTACCTCCGCCACGTGGTCGCAACCATCGCTGACCACCCTGTCAATCGTGTCACCAGCCTCCTGCCATGGGCTGTTGCCGACCTCCCAAAACGCTTCGATCAAGGCCAATCTCGGGCCTGATCGGACACCTGCTTGTTGTACGTGGTCTCACGAAACACAGTCACTCTCGGCAGAGGCGCATGAGCCGCGGAAAAGGCGGTGGAACGCCGCGCACGAGGGGTTGCTGCCATCCAGATCAGGGGTGTGGCAGATGAAGTCGTCAAGCTCGCCACACAGAAGCAGCAACTCGCTCCGCACGAAGTCTGCTGGGTGCATTGGCGACGTTTCCCTAAACGCGCACGAGGCGCACATGCTGTCCCTCGGCTTACCACTGCTCTGGGGGTAGGCTGCTCCATGAAGGAAATGATCGACGTCCATCGGTCCCCCAGACCCTTGTCGCGTTGCCGCTGGTGGAAGCCTAACGTCCCATCGCCCAACCCGGAACAGGCCTTGTCATCGTCGCTGTTGCCACGAGCACAAACGTCAAGCCGAAACTCCGCGGATCAGATCGGACGCTTAC
>CAXTCN010000393.1:0-2983 GCA_964242575.1 uncultured Acetobacteraceae bacterium
AATGATTTGCAGCGCTGATCAGCGTTGCAACGTTGATGCAGCAGATTTCTCGTGGGCTTCACACCCGCGCTGATTAACAACCAGCGGTGAACGAGACCGGGTCACAGCCACACGCCTGCGGCAGCATCATACCTCAGACATAATGCTCGGTCATAGGATACGGACCATAGCATATACCTATGATTGCATTGCGTTTACCTTTTTTGCGTCATCTTCGTAACAGAAAACCACTTCCCATGCGCAGTGCGTTCCCTATACGTTCCTTTTGATCGTAGCTGGATCGATGGGAGCGTGACGCATGCAGACGGGGATCATAGCTACGTTGCGTGCTCAGATTTCGGCTATTGAGCAGACACACGGCACCAGCCCGCTTTCCTCATGCCTGCCATTCGGCGTTCCGGGACTAGACGCATGTCTCTCGGGCCAAGGCCTTGCCATCGGTGCGGTGCACGAGCTGTTTGCAGGCGGTCCTGCCGTCGAGCATGGGGCCGCTCCAGTGTCAATCGGCTTCCAAAGTTGGCTCATCCGCATCCTCGGTGCAGGTCGTTGTCATGCGGCACGGACCAGGCGCGCCCTGAGCAGGTCGAGCTTTGCCCGCCCATAGCTTTGGCGCTTGACCAGTTTGAGGCGGGTGACTTGGCCCTCAACTTGGCCGCTGCTCCAGGGCAGCGTCAGGGCTGCGCGCACGGCCTGCTCGTCCTGGCGCAGGCCGGCGGCGAAGCCGTGCAACTCGCTGCCCTCGGCATCGGCCAGCCAGGGGGTGAGCGCATCCGCAGAGCGGGCGCGGACCAGGGCACCAAAGCGGAAGGCGAGGTCGCGAGCCGCGGCCAGCGCCGGCGACAGCCCCAGCAGCCGCTCGACATAGGCGCGGTCCGGATTTGCAAGCGACGGCAAGTCAGCCGTGAGCATCCGGGCCACCCGCCGTGCCGGGTATGCCGCAGGCCGGGGGGAACGCCGCGTGGCCGAAACCGGCGCTGGTCCGAACTGCCGTTCTGGCTCCGCCAGCCGCTGTCGGTTGGCCCATTCGGTGACGACCCGCATCCCGCCCTTGAACCCGGCATCGCGCAGGTCCCGCCAAAGCCGGGCGCCGTTGCGGCAGCCCTCTGCCCAGCGCCGTTCCAGCACCGCCCGCCAAGGGTCGAGCGAGTGCATCCGCGGCCGGTGCAGTTCGGGCTGCTCGCCTCGCACCCAGCGCCGCACCGTGTTGCGCGACAACGCCAAGTCGCGGGCGATGTGGCGGATCGGAACGCCGTGCTGGTGCAGCCACATCACCTCGCCATGGACCTGCACGCGCCGCTGCCAGCCTTGCCATTGCAGCCGCTGCGCGCTCGTCATCGGCGGCGGTGCGTCCGGGTCCGCCGCGGGCACCAGGGCTGCTGTCGCAGCTTCAGGAACGCTGGAGGCGGGCTGGGCCGCCGCCCGGAGTGCGGGCATGTTCCGCTTCACCGCCTCAAGAACCGCGGCGCTGCAGTTTTCCAGCAGGTGCCACCGATCCGAGACATGGACAGCATCGGGCGCACCGCGCCTGCCGCCGTCGGCATAGGCCGCGCCCCGGTCACGGGCGATGACCTCAACACCGGGATGGGCCTGCAGCCAGGCTGCGAAGCTATCCGCCTCACGGTCAGGCAGTAGGTCAACGACGGCACGACGTTCCAGGTCAACGAGGATCGTGCCGTAACGCTGCCCTTGTTTCCAGGCCCAATCGTCTACCCCGAGCACGCGCGGCGCCGTGGCGGGCATCGTAGCTGCCCCACGGCGGACGAGGCGGAGCAAGGTCGCACCGCTTACGGGCGTGCCGATCCGCTCGGCCAGGCGCGCGCCAGCGCTGCCGCCCAGCGCCAGGCCGATGTGGTGCTGCAGGCTGCCCAGGCGCGCTGTCCGTTGGGCATACGGCCCGGCAACGGCGGGCAGGCGCTCGGCGAAGATGCGGTGCGCGCAGCCGGGCCGCCCGCAGCGCAGGCGGCGCACCTGCACCTCGACCTGAACGCGGCGACCTTGCCAAGGCAGGTCGGCCAGCCGGCGGGGGTAGCTGCTGTGCCGCCGCGAGGACGGGTGGCCGCAGCCGGGGCAGACAGGGGCCGTGATGCGGGACCGGCACAAGATGGTGAGGCAGTCAGGGGCGGGCACAACCTGCTCGACCACGAGGTCGGCAGGCACGAGGGGCAGAAGGCGCTTGGACACGGGACAGCATGAACTCCGAGGTGTCCATGCTATGTGCCCACGCGCACCCGCAACTGCGACCTCCTGCACCGAGGATGCGTATGAGCCCAGATACTGCGCCGTTGCGCGGGCAACTCGCCTTGCTGCGCGCCATGGGCAGCGAGGTTGCCAACCTGCATGCCGGCGCCGCGCACGAAGCCGGCGTGCTCGCGGCCTGGCTTGCCGGGCAGGGTGACGCTTGGTTGCTGCAGGCCGCCGAGCGGGCGACCGAGCGCGTCGCGGAAGACCATGCCGCATTCCGCCATGCCCCGGAGGTGGTGGAGGCGGTCACGCCGGCATGAGGTGGGCCGATCTGCTCATCGCTTGCGGCACGCCTGGCCACGACCGCTTGAACAACGAACCGGAGTTCATGGCCACCGCTGTAAAGAAGCTGGATCAGCGGCGTGGGTGCCAAGACGGCGCACATCGAGCCGAGCAGCTGCTGGGAGAACGGGTATGTCCGCACGCTTCGCCAGGCTATTGACTACCCGCGCCTGAAATCATCCTGCCTCGCGGCGCACCAAGGCAAGCAGATCGTTTCAAGGCTGGACGAGATGGCCCGGCCCAGCCGCAGCCCAATCTTCCGAGATTGGCAGATAATGGACTGACCGCGTTCGGGGTGAAAGCGCGGAAGGTGGCTTTCTAGTCGCCTCGACGCCGGTCCAAGCCTGCCGACCTGAGCCACTGCGGCGGATGCTCAAGTCAAGACGGCTCATCTGGCCCTGGATGCGGTCGCAAAGGCCCCCTTCGGTCACCCGCGTCCCAAGCGGCGCTCAAGGAACTC
>CAXTCN010000394.1:0-2968 GCA_964242575.1 uncultured Acetobacteraceae bacterium
GCACTTTCCCACCTGTCCATCACCTCTGCGCCGGCGATCTCGCAACAGGCTCTATGTATATGATTAATATCGATTCTGGCATTAAGCAAATAATCGCACTAACTATCAAACGACGAGGTTTATGATCATGCGCAGCCGTGTTGCACGGATTGAAGGTTTGGGTGCAGTTGCCCCAGCCCCGTCCGAGGTTCAGGCGATGCGGACGGAGATCGGGCGTCCCAACTCCAGCATGCGGTTGAGGGTATGGACAGCAACGTCCACCTCGGTGGCCCGACGTTCATCCGTGCGCGAGCGCAGCCCGTCGCCGATCACCTGTTTGAACCTGCCCATGGCCGCTTCGGCCCGAGCCCGCTTCGTGTAGCCGGACGCTTTCTGCCAAACCGCGCGTCCGTATTTGGCTATGCTTTGCAGATGGTGGCCGCGCTGCGTCGGTGCGGTCTCGGCCGTCTCGCTCGGCACGGCCGTGGAACGCGGCGGCACGATGATCATTGCTTCAGGATGGCGCTCGGCGACCGCGGTGGAAACGCCGTCCTGGTCGTAGGCGCCGTCGGCGGTGAACGACGCCACCGCTGCCGTCACCTGGTCGAGCAAGGGGCCGACTGCGGCACCGTCATCGACCTCCTTCGTGGTCAGCGCCGCCGCGACGATCTGGCCGGTGTCGGCGTCCAAGCCGATGTGCAGCTTGCGCCAAGACCGGCGCGTCTTGGTGCCATGTTTCTCGACCAGCCACTCGCCCGCGCCGCAGAGCTTCAGGCCGGTGCTGTCCACCAGCAGGTGCAGGGGCTCGCCGTCGCTGCGCGGTCGCGGGCGTGGCACCTCCAGCGTCTCCGCCCGGCGGCTTAGGGTGGAGTGGTCCGGCACGGCCAGAGAAAGCCCGAGCAGGCCGATGACGGAGCCGATCAGGCCCTCCGTCTGACGCAGAGCCAGGCGGAACACGGCCCGAAGTGTGAGTGCCGTCAGGATCGCCAAGGATGAATACCAGGGTTGGCCGCCCGGGGTCGTGCGCGGCTCCGCCCGCCATGCCTCAATGGCTTCGTCCGTGAACCAGACCGTCAAACTCCCGCGCTGGCGCAAGCTGGCGTCATACGCGCGCCAGTTCCTGAGCTTGTGCTTCTGTTTGGGAATGTGGTGGCGGCGGTCCTGGTTCAGCTTGAAAGGCAAGATGGGCATCCGAGGTCAGGGCGAAGCCTCCTACGCTGCGCCGGTTCCGGACGCCACTGGACGGGTCCATGCAACAAGGTCTACGCCGCATCCGCCGCACGCCGCCCGCGCGCAAGGCAGCGGCCGACAGCTATGTCGTCCATGCTCTGCTGCGGGCCATCGGTGATGATACGTTGGCCGACGTGCGCGACCGGGCGCTGGTGTCGTTCGGCATGGCTTCGGCGCTGCGCCGGCCGGAGCTGGTGGCGCTCACAATCGCTGACCTAGAACGAATGCCGGACGGTCTGCGGGTCCGGGTGGTGCGGAGCAAGACCGACCAAGAGGGCAGGGGAGCGGTGATCGCTATTCCCGACGGGTGCCGGCTCAATCCGGTGATGCACCTGGATGCCTGGCTGGCGCGTGCCAGCCTCAGCGAGGGGCCGGTGTTCCGCAGCCTGGTCAACGGCCGGGTCGGGTCCGCACTCACCGACCAGTCGGTGTCGCTGATCGTCAAGCGCCGGGCGGCGGCGGCCGGCTACGCGGCGGCGGAGTTCGCGGCGCACAGCCTGCGCGCAGGTTTCCTGACCAGCGCCGCCGCGGCCGGCGCCAGCATCTGGAAGATGCGCGAGGTCAGCCGGCACAAGAGCGTGCAGGTGCTGTCCGACTACGTCCGGAACTCGGACCTGCTCAAGGACCACGCGGGGAAGGACTTCCTGTGACGGGCAACAGGAGCGCAGGTGCGGCGGCGCTGCGAACTGAGTGTTGCGGCGGCGGCGGTGCCAGCTCATACCATGGCGGGCAGCACCCTGCCTGGTCTTGCCTGCTCCAAGGACCATGGTCACAGGCCTGTTGCTGAAACGTCCGCAAATGCCAGACCATGACGGACACCCTTCCATTCGACCGCCTGCGCCGCAGCGCCGGGCCGCTTTGGCCAGAGTTCACCGGCCACCCCTTTGTCCGCGGCCTCGGCGATGGCACGCTGCCCACCCCGACCTTCCGGCGCCACTTGAGCAGGACTACCTGTTCCTGGTCCAGTTTGCCCGCGCCGACGCGCTCGCCGGATACAAGAAGCAGCGCTTGGCCGACCTGCGGGCCGCGTCCGACGGCTTTGCCGCGATCCTGGGCGAGCTGCCGCTGCATGTTTCGTTCTGCGCCGGATGGGGCTTGGACGAAGCCGGCATGGCCGCTGAGCCGGAAGCGCTCGAAACCGTCGCCTACACCCGCTTCGTGCTGGACTGCGGCGCGGCGGGCGACCTCCTCGACCTGTATGCGGCGTTGGCGCCCTGTGTGCTTGGCTACGCGGAGATCGGCCTGCAGCTTGCGGCCCATCCAGTGCCGGGCAACCCTTACGTGGCCTGGATCGCGACCTACGCCGGGCCGGACTACCAGGCGGCTGCCGGCAAGACGCGGGGCACGCTTGCCCGGCTCTGGGCCGAGCGCGGGGGCGACGCACGGGCCGCGGCGTTGCAAGCGACGTTCAGCACCGCGGTCCGTCTCGAAACCGCGTTCTGGGACATGGGGTGGCGCGAGGCAGGGCAGGCAGTTTCCGGCTGACGGCTGACCTCATCGGACGGTTGCTCCAAAGAAGCTCACCGACGGAGTGCGGCTGTCTGGACCTCCGAACCCTTTAGGACGGCGTTGGTGCGTGGATGCCCCACCAGGGTCAGGCCAGCGGGGCATCCACGCACCAACGCCACTTCGGGGCTGCTTCGCAATCAGGCTTTCGGAAAGTCGTAGAGTTCCGCAGGGTTGTCCACCAGTACCCGTTTGCGCCTCAGGGCTTTCGCATCAAGCGACGGGCATATGGTTGAGGATGTCGGCGAGGACG
>CAXTCN010000395.1:0-2966 GCA_964242575.1 uncultured Acetobacteraceae bacterium
CGCGTCAAACTGAAAAGCCTCTGCCCATCAGTTCAAGGCTGACAGGGTAGTAGAGTGTCAACGTCTGTGGCATCATGAACTCTCCAGTGTTGGACCAAGTCGATGCTGAATAAAATTGCAAACGCAGACGGTAAAGATGCTAGTACTGCTAAAGAGCATCGGTCAATTTACTTTGCTTTTCACTTTTTTCATGCCTATTAAGATGTTTTATCTTTTGCCTTCTGATACACCACCAAATACGCAAGGCAAGGTCACTGCTTTATATTGTCCACGCTCGATAAGTAGCTGTGATGTTGTATTATATTTTTATACAAATGTTAAGGAGAGCATCAGGAAGTGTGAGGTGCTCGCGACGGCGAGGTGCAATCGGCGATAAACTGATGGGGTGCCTCGAATTCCGAAGCCGACCAGACCGGTGGTTCGAACTGCCCCGTCGGCACCGGACACCAGCGGGGCCGAGATTGTGCAGATCAAGGTTTGGCTGCTCGGGATCAGCCCGTCCGCATCGAGAACCAACTGGGGCTGGAGGCGAGCAAGACTTATCCCGTCTGCACCGGCGGCGGCGGTGCTTGCCCTCCCGAGGACTGCGACGGGCCGGCCGGCCTCATGGCCGGGTGCAACGGCGCGCTGTCGCTGGACGCCTTGGAGGGTCTCGACACCATGGCCGAGATCATCAGCCAAGTCGTCTTGGAGCGTCGGACGGACCTGTTGCAAAACGAGGATACCCGCTGGCGGCTGGAGGGCGCCGCCGAACGCAGCAAAGCGCGTGAGCACGCCCAAGGCTGCCCGTTCTCGCGCGGGACGGTGAACGCCCATGTGCGCAAAGGCGAGCATCTCGACCTCATGCACCAGCAGTGCTGACGCGCTCGGCCCGACGCCGGGCCAGCAGGTCGGCGGCGATCAAGGCAGCATCGTCGCCGCGCCGTTGGCGGATGCCGGCGACCAACGTGTGGGCAGCAGGGTCGATGAGCTGGTCGAACCGGCGTTGCAGCGTGGCGGCTGTTGTCTCGGCGTAGTGCCGAGTGGTCGTGATGCTCTCGTGGCCCAGGAAGCGCTGCAGGTCGGTGATGTCCATGCCCAAGGCGAGCAGGCGCGTCGCCACCGTGTGCCGGAGCAGGTGGGGATAGACGCGCTTGCTGATCCCGGCCGCATTAGCCACGCCGCGGACTATCTGGCCGACACGCTGGCGGGTCAGCACATGCGGCGTCGGGCCGGACCCTTGCTGGCGGCTAGCGAACAGCGGCCCCGCTCGCCGCGTGCCGATATGCAGTTGGAGCAACTGGGCGAAGCTGGCCAAGGTTCCGGCCGCGCAGCGGTTGGCAAGCCAGCGGGGAGCAGGTCGCGCCGGATTGGCGCCTCACGACGCTTGCCGCCCTTGCCGCGCTGGATCATGACCACGCGTTTGGCGAGGCTGACGTCCTCGGCCCTGAGCTGCACCAGCTCGGACGCGCGGGCACCGGTTTCCAGCAGGGTCTGCAGCATCAGCCCGGTCCTGCCGCCCTGGGCGTAAACCTGGTCGAGGAAGCGCAGCTCTTCCTCGACCGTCAGCCGGTCCGCGCCGCCGCGGCGCTCGGGCGCGGCGCGCAGGCCGGCCTTCTCCCGGGCGGCCTTGAACACCGCCTTGCTCTGGGCATAGTTCACGCCCTCGCGGACGAGGATGGCGGCAACGGCGACTGCGGCATGCTTGATGGAGGCCATGCCCCAGTGCTTGATTGTGTCCGAACTGCAAGCCGATGGCGCTCGATACCCTGCATAGACCAGAATAGGCCCAAGCCGGGGTGCCGAACCGGCCTTCAGCTTTTCACTCTAGTGTTTGTGGAAAGCTCGCCTGCCCCACCGGATTGGACGGCATCCTTCGGCAGACCTGCCGTTTCCTTTCTTGAAGAAATTCGTCTCCCAATATTCCAGCGCACGCCGGGTTTGCGCGCCGTAGTGGCGGTCGGCCTCAACCTCGGCTGAACGGGACGCGTCATGTTTCTGCCGTGTCGCCCTTGGCCGCGACCTCCTGTGCCGCCGCAGGAGGGATCACGCCGCAACGGGCCTCGGCCTGGGCACGTACTACTTCCACTTCGACATATCGTTCGACGAGCGCGTGGTCCGTGAGGATCGCCCGCATGGCAGGGGCGCCGAACGCGTCGCGGCACAATATCAAGTCGATCGCGGTGGTGGCACTCTCTCAGATGGCAACCTTGCGCCACCCGGCTGAAAGCGCGCCGGCGCCGACGAGGAGGGAGCCGCCTATCCGGTTCACGGCTCGCTGCACCCGCGCTTCCTGCAAGTGCCGGCGCGCCGCTGAGGCGAGCAGGGCGAACAGCGCTGAATTCAGGACATCAAGCGTGATGAATGTCGCTTCAAGGATGACGGCCTGCCGCCAGAACGGCTCGTCGGCGACGAGGAATTGCGGCACGAACACGACAAAGAAGATGATCCCCTTGGGATTGAGCGCTGTCACCGCGTAGGCGTGGGCGAACATGCGGCTGAGGCTTGCGGGGCGCGCGTCGCCACCGGGCACGCCGGGCCGCACGGGCGCGCGCCAAAGCTGGATGCCGAGATAGACGAGGTAGGCGCCGCCAACCCAGTGCAGGGCGGTGAACACCGTGGACGAGGCCGCGAGGATGGCGCCAAGGCCCAGCATGGAGGCCGTCATGGCGGTGAAGCCCCCAAGCCCGACACCTGCCACGACGGCCAGGGCCGGCCTGCGCCCATAACCGAGCGCGTAGGACACCACGAGCAGCACCGTCGGGCCCGGAATGGCGAGCATGATGGCCGAGGCGGCAACGAAGGCAAGCCAGTAGTCGAGCGGCATGGCGCGGTTTCCGGGTAGCACCGCAAAGGGACGGCGCGGCACCTTGAATGGACCGGGTTGCCGCAGATTTGGCAAGCTGCCGCACCAAGCATGCGCGATGGGCCAACCTAGTACCTCTGCACAGAGGTTTTGAAGGGTTGGAGATGGGCCACGCCTATTG
>CAXTCN010000396.1:0-2953 GCA_964242575.1 uncultured Acetobacteraceae bacterium
AGCAGCATCAGGTATCCGCCAGCCTGCATCACAACCAGCAAGTCGCCGTTCGGCAACACGAGCAACTGGCGCGGACCTTCCAGGTTCTCGGCTACCAAGGTCACCTCGAAGCCCTCAGGCAAGATCGGCACCCGGCCGTCGCGCGGCACGATCAGCGAGGTATTGCGCACGGCCGGCCCCGTATACGGCTTTGGCAAGGCGTCCGCCCGCACTTCGAAGCGCTGGCCAACCGCCTGGTCGGACCCAAGCGACGCGGCATTTTGGGCCTGGACGGCAACAGGCAGCAAACCAAGGAATGAAGCAGTCAGAAGGAAGCGTTGCAGTGTCATTTGACTTGCCCCGTTGTAGTGAGACCTGCTGGGTCTGTGAGCCCAGCCCAACCAGTGCAGGGTGTTCATAGTGCTGTTGAACTGGTCGGACACCTTGTATCGCTCCGTCCAGCACCGTCAACTTGGCGACTAGCTAGCTTGCGAGACGCGGCTGAGCCAGGCGGGCAAGCGGGATGACAACGCTCGCTACTCTCAACTACACCGGCTACCACTTCCCAGCTAAGATCATCAGCTGTGCCGTCTGGCGGCTTTGGTGCACAATTCAGGTTGTGGACGTGGAGTCCCGGTCCATGGCGCTTTTACCGGACACGCTGCGACACTGGCAGGCCGAGGCGGGTCATCCGGTTCAGCACCGAGCAGGCGACCTTGGTTTCGGTCTTCTGGGCCGGTAGCGTCCGGGCACGCAGGCTGCGGCCGGTGACGGCCTTGTAGCGGAACATCGCCGTTTCCGTATGCGACCGCTGGCCGTAGCCGACCGCCTCCTGCCATCCCAAGCGTCCTTTGGCTTGGATCGTCTGGATGTGCTGGTCGCGCTGGCTGGGCGTGGTTGCGGCATCTAAACTCGGCACCGCGGTTAAGCGCGGCGGGATGACCACCGCCACAGGTGGATCGGGCTGGCGCTCGGTTACGGTGCGGTAGACGGGCTCGCCGTCGTAGGCGCCGTCCGCCGTCACCGAGGCGATTGGAGCGGGGATTTGCTCGAGCAGCGGGCCGACCTGGGACGCGTCGCCCTCGTCGTTGGTCGTCAGCTCAGAGGCGAGGATCTCGCCGGTGCTGGGATCGATGGCCAGATGCAGCTTGCGCCACGTCCGCGTGCCGCGCTCGCCGTGCTTCTCCACCAGCCACTCGCCCGCGCCGTAAACCTTTAGTCCCGTTGCGTCGATCACCACGTGCACCGGACCGCTCGCCTGGGCTTGCGCCAGCGCCGCGGCGAGCGCCAGGCCGGGGCTGCGGCGCGAGAACGTCGTGTGGTCGGGCACGCCGACATCGATCCCGAGCAGGGCGGTGATCGAGCGCAGCAGGCCCTCGGCCTGCCGCCACGGACGGCCAAAAGCCAGGCGCAGCAGGTGACCCGTCCCGATCGCCACGTCCGAGTGGTCGCGCGGGCGGCCGCGCTGACCGGCGTGGGGCGGGCGCCAGGCCGCGAGCGCCTCGGGCGTCACCCAGAGACCGCCAAGCTCCCGCGCTGCTGCAGCGCCCTGTCGTATGCCGGCCAGTCGGCGACCTTGTGGCGCGCCCGGGGGATCTTGCGGCGGCGCGCCTCATTGGCCTTGTCGGGCATCAATCATCCAGGGAACGAGGCAGCGGCCCTATACGCCCAGTTCGCGCCCAGCCAAAACCCCGCCCAGGACCTGAATTGTGCACCAACGCCGCGGCGCAGCTCCCGGATAGACACTCATTGGTCAAGCGTGATTACGCCGTTCCCGCGAAATGGCATGCGACGACGTGGCCCGGCCGGCGCTCAACTGGCGGCGGCTCCTCCGCTGCGCAGACCGGCTGCGCGATCGGACAGCGGGTGCGGAAGCGGCAGCCGCTCGGCGGGTCGATGCTGCTGGCGACCTCACCTTGCAGCACCATGCGCCGCCGGGTGCGCTCGACCGCGGCGTCGGGCTGCGGGATCGCGGAGATCAAGTAGCGCGTGTAGGGGTGCAGCGGCGCTGCGAACAGGTCGGCGGCCGGCGCGATCTCCGCCACCTTGCCCAAATGCAGCACCACGACCCGGTCCGAGATGTGGCGCACGACGGCCAGGTCGTGCGCGATGAACAGGTAGGTCAGGCCGAACCGCTCCTGCAGCTCCATCATTAAGTTGATGATTTGCGCCTGGATATTCACGTCCAGCGCCGAGATCGGCTCGTCCGCCACGATGAAGTCGGGCTGCGTCGCCAGCGCACGGGCAATCGCGACGCGCTGGCGCTGCCCGCCGGAGAACTCGTGCGGGTAGCGGTCGGCGGCGCCGGCGCCCAGGCCCACGGTGCCCAGCAGCTCGCGCACCCGGGCGGTGGTCGTGCGCGCATCCCGCGTGATGCCGTGGAAGCGCAGCGGCTCGCCCAGCGTCTCGCCGACGGTCATGCGGGGATTGAGGCTGGCGTAGGGGTCCTGGAAGACCATCTGCATGCGGCGGCGCAGCGGGCGGATGGCGGATTGGCTCGCCGCCTCGATTGGCACGCCATCAAACAGGATCGTGCCGCCATCAGGCTTGTACAGCCGCATGAGCGTGCGGCCGAACGTGCTTTTGCCGCAGCCGCTTTCGCCCACGACGCCCACCACCTCGCCCCGGAAGATGTCGAGGTCGATGCCGTCCACCGCGTGCACTACCCGTTTCGGACCGAAGAACCCGCCTGCTACCGGGAAGTGCTTTGTCAGCCGGCGCGCCTGCATTAGCGGCTGGGCCGTCCCGGACCGGGCTTCGGCGGGAGCGCGGGGAACCGGCGCGCTCGTGGGTTTGTGGAAATGCCCGCCCTCGGCCGCTACCCAGCAGCGCGACTGCCGCGCAGCGCCCATCTCGAACAACGGCGGGTGCTTCGCGCACTGCGCCACCCGGAACGGGCAGCGCGGCGAGAACCGGCACCCCGCCGGCTGCTGCAGCGGGTCGGGCGGCATGCCCTCGATGGTCGTGAGCCGCC
>CAXTCN010000397.1:0-2929 GCA_964242575.1 uncultured Acetobacteraceae bacterium
TTCTCGCCGACATCCTCAACCACATGCCCGTCGCTTGATGCGAAAGCCCTGGGGCTCCAGTGGAGGTTGGTTAGGAAACGCGCGGGAAGCACCCGCAAGCCGGGGTCACTCCATAGAACAGGCACGAAAGCACTCCTTCCGGGGTGAACCGGGAACACCCGAGGGACGCGACAACGCGACCTGCTCCAAAAAGCCGAGTGCTGCGCTGAGCACCCGGTCCTCACGGTCCCATGCCGGGTCATAGGATGCCACTGCTGCTGCAGCCACGCCAAAGCGTGCCGTGACCTCCCCGACGCAGGTCGCGAGCTGATCCGGCAGCAGCCCGCCCTTGGGCGCGAACTCATTTGCGGGCGCCCAAGCGGCGTCGAGCACGTCCACGTCGAGGTGAATGTAAACCCTCTCCACCCCGCGCCGGGCCATGGCGTCCAGCGCCGGCCCCAGCGCGGTCGCAGCACCCCGGACGCCCACGTCGGCTGCCCGCACATGCGCCATCCTCGAAGCCGCAAGGACGCTTAAGGCGCCCCGGTCCGCCCCGTGCGCGCCCACCAGGATCACGTTCTCGTCCGGGATGGGGCGGAAGCCCGGCACGGTGGCGCACAGCGCCTGCCAGCAACGGCCCGTCAGCGTGCTCAGGCCCATGGCGTCCAGGAAATCACCCGTGAAGGTGTCGGGCGTGTTGCAGTCGCCGTGCCCGTCAAACCATACGACGCCCACAGGCACGTCCGGGTCCGCGGCTTGCAGGCCGGACACGGTGCCGACCGCGCTGTTGCAGTTGCCGGACAGCACGAGCGGCAAGGCGCCGCCTTGGGCCGCTGCCGCAACCGCCGCTGATACGTCGTGGTGCAGTTCGAAGGCCGTGCCGATCTCGGTAGGGAAGGCCGCCGCCGTCTCGATTGGCACGAGGCGCACGTCATCCGCCCCAATCTGGCGCAGGTGGTCGAGCGCAGCGCCACGTTCAACAAGATGGAGCGGCCCGCGCCCCATGCGCTGGGCGCGGTGGCCGCTGTCGTAAGGAACTTGCAGCAGATGGATCGCCATAGCCCGTGGTCCCTCCTCGCGGCGCTGTCCCAATTGAACCTGGGCCGCCTGGCAGTCCGCAAGTCACTAATCCAGCTTGCCCCTGAACTGTCACAGGCAGGGTATAGCTCAAATGGGACGGGCTGGTATTGGCGACCCCTACGCCCCGTGTTCCTGGTTCACCCCGGAAGGAGTGCTTTCGTGCCCGTTCTATGGGGTACCCCCAAGCCGAAGCGGCAGTCCGGCTTGATGGTGTCCGGAAGGTGAGCCTTGCCGACAGTCAGAGCTGGCTTGTATCTCCTCGAAGGCCAGCTCCGCGAGGCCTATGCTGCAATCCGTCGTTCCGGACTTGGCCAAAGCGACCCTCTCTCTGTCATGAACTCCCATAATGCTGGCTGTTTCACAGCCATCTCGGCCAGCACAGTGTCGATGTGCGCGATGCAGGGCTGGCGCATGCCGTGGTGCTCGACGAGCGGTCCAATGGGGGCAAACCGGAGGCCGGTCGAGCACATGAGGCGGAGCAGACAGGGTTCCATGACGGCGCACCAATGTGTGAGGCCGAGTTCTCGGCTAAGCCTGATGCCACCCTGAACCAGACCTAACCGCAGCAGCCCGGCGCCATCGAACGCACCTCGCCGCTCCTTGGAGATGGCAAAGCGCGACACCTCCGCCGTGGTCGCGATCGGGAGGCTGTGGAGCAAGGACGGGGGGCATAGTTGGCGGACCGGCATGCTGTGGGCTGGGCAGTCTCCAGCGCCAGGAAGGATGAAACGAAGCGTGCCCACGACCTGACCGGTGACGCGCTCGCATACGATGACATGGCGCGCCAGATCATCGAAGCGGTCCCGTTCGATGCCATCGAGCGTTGCTGCTTCGAAGCCTCGTTCAAGGCAGTATACTTGATAGCGTAGCCGAAACGCTTCCTGGATTTGCTCAGTCGTTCGAGCCACGGTGACGATGAACGTGCGCCGAAAGGCGGCGGTGGCGTGATCGAGCCGCTGCATGTCTCTGCCCCAATCTGGTTTGGCAGCTAGTTATAAGCATTGCTCGGCCCCACGCCGTCTTGTGAGAGACGAAAATCTGATCTGTGAGTAACTCTGAACAATTTCTAAGTTCACAGGCATTATAAACAGTAGAGTCCCTCATTTTTATCTCTTTTTTATATAAAATTCAGATATAAAATTAGAAGATGCGCGAGGACCTACAATCACCTTAGTACATGGTTTCTGTTCGAAACAAAACCTCCAAACGCACTAACCTTAGACGAGCGAGATTGACAGACAAATAACAGATTGAATGCTCTCATCAGAAGGAATGACTTTGAATTTATTGCGATAATCTCATAAAATCTATGACAACAACAAAGATAAGATTGCGCCTTATTCAGCGTGTATTTGGCTGCATAACGTTTGACGCTCTTAAATCAGCAAGCATGCCAACCTCAACGAAGGTGTCGCCGATGCTGAATTTTCCGGTTCACAATGCACCCATGCCCGCCGCAAGCTTTCCGATCGGAGATTTGCAGTTCGCTCTCGCATGGTCGCAAGTAGCGCCCGGCATTGGCGGCTGGCGGCTTACGGTGTCTGAGATGACTTCGGGTGAGATGGTGGAGGTGACACCACCGGGGGCGGAGTTCCCGACATTCTACATCCTGCCGCGGGCAGGCCTAGTAGAGATCATCAGAGAGCGCGCAATGGAGGTCGGTGGCGGCCAGGTTCGCGTTGGTTCAGTGTCCAGCCTTAAGGACGCCGTGCTGCTTCTTTGCCCTCTTAGCCCTGCAGTCGTTGCACAGATTGATTGCAGCTTGCTGCCAGTCAAATTTCGGAGTGCGTCCGTCCAGGTGGCATAGGAAGGCCACGCGTCTAGCAGTCTGTCGGAGTGGAGTGTTGGGCCATTGGGTCGGCGACGGTGT
>CAXTCN010000398.1:0-2927 GCA_964242575.1 uncultured Acetobacteraceae bacterium
GACGGGCAATGAAGGCAACCCGTCCGATGCCGGGAGGGCGAGGCGTGCTGCTCATATCTGAGGCGGCGCGTCGTGCGGTTTAGGCGTCGTTTTGTTCATCGCAAACCCTTTGGTTGCGCAACAAACCGTAGGTCGCTGTTGCGGAGCCTGTTACTTCCTATTTTATCCTATCTTGGGCAATCAAAGCCAATATGTGCCAATTGTGTCCCATTATCATTTTGGGCAAGAGTTGGACAAAATAGGAAAGCAAGTGAGACGGCGGCAGGATAGGCATCGCCACATGGCAATGCGTGTGGCTTACTCGCCTTCGGCTCGACGTAGAAGCAGGACAGGAACGCCATGGCGAAGCCCCAGGCAGGCATAGCGCGGGACCGGGTGAACCACCTCCAGGTGATCGTCACCGACGCTGAGCGAGCGGAGATCAAGGCCCGCGCCGCCGCTGCCAGCCTGTCTGTTTCGGCCTACCTGCGTGCCGCCGGCATGGGTGCGACTTTCCGCTCGGCGGCATCAAGCCACGAGCAGGTCGCAGCCTTGGCGAAGGTGAACGCCGACCAGGGCCGGCTCAGCGGGTTGCTCAAGTTGTGGCTGTCGGAGCGTCCCGGCCATGGTGCCGCAGCCCGCGACGTGCGCGCCCTGCTGGACCGCATCAGCGATCTACAAGGCGAGCTTGCCGAAGCTGCGGCTCGGCTATGATCGCTAAGCACATCCCTGCCCCGAAAGGCAGCAGCGGCTTTCAGCGGCTCGGCGCCTACGTGCTGAACGTCAAGGCACAAGCTAAGAGCGTGGACCCGGCAAGCTGGGAACGGCTGAACGCCTACATCCTGGACGCCGGCCACGAGGGCGAGAAGGTGGCATGGGCGCGGGTCTCGAACTGCGTCTCGACCGATCCCGGTTGGGCGGTAAAGGAGATCATCGCGACGCAGGGACGCAACACCCGCAGCCGGAGGGGCAAGGACTACCACCTGGTGGTCAGCTTCCCCGATGGTGAGCGGCCAACACGCGAGCAACTGGAGGACATCGAGGACCGGCTGTGCGAGGCAATCGGCTTGGCCCAGCACCAGCGCGTGTCCGCCGTGCACCAGAACACCGAGAACTGGCACCTGCACGTTGCGATCTGCACTGTGCACCCGGTGACGTTCCGCAACGTGGCCCCGTTCCAGGACCATTTCCGGCTGCAAGAGGCGTGCGCCGAGCTGGAGATGAAACACGGCCTGGCCGTGGACAACCACACCTTGAAGCGCGACCTGGCTGCGCGCCGGAGCAACGGCCGCGTTGCCGACATCGAGGCGCACCAGGGCAGCCAGTCTTTCCTTGCGTGGGTGCGCCAGGAGGCCGCCCCGGCGCTGCTGATAGCGCGCGATGCGGGGCAAGGGTGGCAGGGGCTGCACAAGGCAGCGGCGGCACACGGGCTTGCCCTGAAGCTGCGCGGGGCAGGGTTGGTGATCGGACACGCCAATGACCAGCGCTTGCACGTCAAGGCGAGTGACGTAGACCGAGAGTTGTCCCTGAAAGCGTTGACTGATGCGCTAGGCGTTTTTGAGCCGGCCGGCAGGGCGGCCGAGGCGCAAGTCGCCGGCACGACTTACGTGAAGGCCGAGCGCCAGGGCGCGCTCTATGCGAGGTTCAAGCTGGAGCGCGACGCCGCGGCCCGTGCGCAGACGGCGGCGGCGCTTGCCTTGCGCCAGCAGCACCGGGCCTATGCGGGTGAGCTGGCGGCCTATTACCGGACCCGCATGAAGGCGGAGCGGGCGAGCGGGCTGCGAGGTGTGCTCCGGCAGGACAGCATCCAGCACGTCGCCAGCAAGCGGCGCGAGGACCATACCGCGCGCATGGCCCGCGAGGCGGAGGAGCGGCGCCAGATGCGCGAGGCGCACGCGGTACCGAGCTGGCAGGGATGGCTGGAGGTGAAAGCGGCGGAAGGCAATGTGGAAGCACTGGCGATGTTGCGCGGTCGGCAGCAACGAGCAGCCCGGCTTGATGCTGACATGCTCACTGTAGGGGGCACCGGCCAGGCTCGCCACATCGTCTATCGGCATCTGCGTCCAGCCGTGCGCCGCAATGGAGCGGTGATCTACCGTGTGCCGGGAGGCGGCATGGTGGCGGACGAGGCTAATCAAGTCCGGGTGACACAGGCGACCACGGCTGCGGCGCTGCTTGCCCTTTTGCTGGCTGTGGATCGGTTTGGTGGCCGGCCGCTGGTGGCGCACGGAACCGAGGACTTCCGGCAACAGGTCGCGATCCTCGCCGGCCAGCAGGGGCTGTCCGTCACCTTCGAAGACCGGGCACTTGAGGAAAGACGGCAGAGCAGCCGCGGCGGGCAGGGGAAAGTGGCAAGTCATGCGCGCGGGCAGAAGGCGCAAAACGATGCGGAGCATGAGCGGTGATCAAGTCGGCGCCTGGTGCGCCTCCTTGCCTACGTGTAGCTAAATCGGCTCGCAATCAGCCGCGGCCGGATGCGCCGGGGGCGGTGCCTGAAGCCGCCATGGCCTGAGACAAAGGAGCCTACATGCCGCACGAAGACCCGGTGAACTGGCAGCCCATCCGGGAAATGCCGCTGATCGCCAGCATGATCGATGGCGCCCTGGACGACACGCGAGAGCACCTCGAAACGTTGTCCGAAGCACGGGTGCGCCCGCACGTGCGTCGACGACGCGACCACTAACCGGGTGGAGCAGGTCCATACCGAACAGGTGGAGTTCGTCAACATCTACGCCCAGCAGATCAGCCGCTGGCGGACCGAGAAGCTGTCAGCCGATCAAATGCGTGAGCTGGACCGGATGCAAGCGCAGAATGGGCACTTACGGGCACCCCTTTCAAGGTCTTTGAACCGGCCTCAGGTGCCGCGTTCTGGTTTAAAGAGCGGGTAGGAGTGGCGGCGTGGTTCAGGATCCGCCCTTTTTGGGTTACAAAGGCGCGCGGAAACTGCC
>CAXTCN010000399.1:0-2899 GCA_964242575.1 uncultured Acetobacteraceae bacterium
CCGTCCTGGAAGCGTCAACCCGGCTCCAGCTGTAACCCGGCTTTGAACCACGCCGTTCGGACCGGCGTAGGGCACCCGCAAAGCCGATCAGGAACAGGGCGCGGTCGCGCGCGCCGGCGAGCGTCGTCCCGCAGCTGCGGACCAGCTTGCGCATGTCGGCGACCGTCAGGGCGGCTGAGCGCCGGGCGGGGACACCGTGCTTGCGTCCGATGCCACGCAGCGTCTCGCGGATGGCTGGGTGCTTGGTGTCGAGCGCATGCCCGGCGATGCGGCAAGCACGCACTATGGCGGCGACGCGGCGGCGCAGGGTCGGCAACGCGTAGCCTTCGCCGGCCGCGGCCAGGTAAGCGCCGATCACCTCCGGTGTGGCCGGCATGGCCGTAAAGCCATGCTTGTCGCACCATGCGGCGAAGTTGGCCCAGTCGGTCGCGTAGGCCCGGAGCGTCGCTGGCGCGTCTGCCGCGTCCTGGTAGGCCTGCGACTTAGCCAGTGCCAAGGCGGCCCTCGGCGTCGGTGCGTTCTCACCGCGTGGTGGGGCCGGAGGTCGCGGGGCAGGCGGGACTGGGTATTTTGGCATAATCTTGCCTATGTAGCACACATAAACGACGATAATCACCCTTCTCGTTGCTTATGAAAGGGCCAAATCCAGGAACATGACTGCGATCATCAGTCCATAGTCTACTCGGCTGGAAGCATGATCAAACCGTTCAGCAGCGCCCGCGGACACGTTGGTGTAATCAGCACTGCAAAGTGTTAGCTCTGTCGAGACCTTGTGGACTTCGCACCCATGCTCACTAGCAGTATGGCACGTCGTTCCTGTTTGTCGCCTAAACTGGTGGTTAGCAGTCGCGTGGCACGCAATCTGCCTGCCCTTTCGGAAAGTCGCCCGCCAACATGGCGCTGCCTGGCGCCCGACAGGCTATCGCGTGCCTTGGTTGAACAAGATGCGCCGCTCGTCTTCGGTCGGCGGCGCGGACCGGCGCAGCTCCTTGCCGAGATCGACGCCTGCCTGCACCGCGGGCCGCTGCTTGATGACCCGGCGCCAGCGCGCGACGTTGGGGAACCCGTCCAGCGCCTGTCCAAGCGGCCCTGCGATCAGCACCCAGGGCCAGCAGGCGATGTCGGCGACCGAATACTCGCCGAGGATGAAGTCGCGGCCCTCCAGCCGCCGCTCCAGCACGCCGAGGCAGCGTTCGTACTCCCTGGCATAGCGCTGCTTCGAATAGGGGTGCTCGCCCACGGCGTAGTTCACGAAATGGCTGAGCTGGCCCGCCATTGGCCCGAGGTTGCCCACCTGCCAGAACAGCCACTCCATCAACTCCTTCCGGCCGCGCCCGTCTGTCGGCATGAACCGTCCGGCACGAGCGGCCAGGTGCAGCAGGATGGCGCCGGACTCGAACACCGCCACCGGCCCCCCTTCGGCGTCATGGTCCACAATCGCCGGCATGCGGTTGTTGGGGCTGATCGCCAGGAAGTCCGGCTCGAACTGGTCACCGCGGCCGATGTTCACCGGGATCATGCGGTATGCCAAGCCGCACTCCTCCAGCATGATCGATATCTTCCAGCCGTTCGGGGTGGGCCAGTAATACAGGTCGATCATGCGGCGTCCTCTATGCGGCCGAACGCGCCAGCGGCACGCAGCGCCTCCATCTCGGCCGCGGTATAGCCCAGCTCGGCCAGCACCTCGGCCGTGTGCTCGCCCAGTCCGGGTGCCGCCTGTGCGATGGCCGCGGGCGTGCCGGAGAACTGTGCCGCTGGCGACGCCTGTCGCAGGCGGCCGGCCACGGGATGCTCCACCTCGACGACGATGCCGTTCTCCAGCACCTGCTCGTGCCGGATCATGCCCGTGCGGGTCAGCACCGGCGCGCAAGGCACACCCTCGCGGGTCAGGCGGTCGAGCCACGCCGAGGCTGGACGGAGGTGCAGCGCCGCCTGGGTCAGCGCGAGCCGCGCATCGATGTTGCGCTGGCGCAGCGCCACGGTGCGGAAACGCTGATCCTGCAGCCATTCGGGCCGGTCCAGCGCTCGGGTGAGAGCCACCCACTCGCGGTCCGACTGCACGGCCAGGCTGATGAAGCCATCAGCCGTCTCGTAGATCAGGTCGGCGAAGCTCGCCGCCTCCTGTTGCGGCAGATCGTCGCCGACGAAGGTCTGGCTGCCCATGTCCGAACCCCACAGGAATGCGACCACGGCCCCCAGCATCGACAGCCGGATATGCTGCCCCTCGCCGGTGCGCGCGCGGGCCAGCAACGCCGCGGTAATCGCCTGGGACGCGACGACGCCGGTCAGCTTGTCCGGCACGATGGTGCGCACCAGCCGCGGCCGGGCCTCGTCCGACCCCGCCTGCACCGTCGCCAGCCCGGACATCGCCTGCACCAACGGATCGTACACCGGCTTGCCTGCATACGGCCCTTGCTCGCCGAAGCCGCTGATCGAGACGTAGACCACCTTGGGCGCGACCGCGCGGATCGCGGCCTCGCCGATGCCGATGCGGTCGGCGACGCCAGGGCGGAAGTTCTGCACGAACACGTCGGCACCGGCGGCCAGGCGCAGCAACGCTTGCAGGCCGCCTGGCGCCTTCAGGTCCAGCACGACGGAGCGCTTGCCTCGGTTGTTGTTCAAGAACGATGCCGAGAAGCCGTTGCGGCGATTGGCGCCGGCACGCGTGTGGTCGCCGTCGGGCGCCTCGACCTTGACCACGTCGGCGCCCTGGTCAGCCAGCATCATGGTCCCCAGCGGTCCGGAAATCATCGAGGTCAGGTCGATGACCCTGTATCCGTGCAACGGGCCTGGCATGCGCGTGTCTCCCTGGTTCCAGGCCGGCCCCAGGGAAATCAGGGCCGCGGCCTCCGCCGTCGCAGGCGTCAACGGCGCTTGCCCCTTGGAAGCAGTCACCGTC
>CAXTCN010000400.1:0-2895 GCA_964242575.1 uncultured Acetobacteraceae bacterium
GATCTCGATGCTGACGCCGTGCAGCACGGGGGTGGCGCCGAACGCCTTTGTCACGTCGCGGATGGAGACGGTGGCCATGGTTGGATGGGTTTCCTCGCTGTGGCCTCGCCGGGCCGTTGCCAGGAGCCTAAGACGGATGGGCGTGGTTCGCCAAGGGCGTCAATGCGAGCGGCCTTGCCGTTCCCGCAGCGCCGCCCGCCATCCGTCCCCCGAGCCGCGCCGCTGCCCAGCCGGGCAGCACCGCCGCAGGCAGTGCTGCGCGAGCAGAATGACTCACCGTGCGCCCTCCCTTTGCGTTCCGAACGCCGCCGTGTATCACAACCTTTGGTAGAATGGTGCCCGATACCTTGCACCAAACCACGAGCCGCACCGTGCGTCATCAACTAGCGCGTAAATGAATTCTGTTGTAATAAACCTTATGCGCTCCACCCGCCCGGCCCGGCCGTTTCGCCTGCGCATCAGGACCTACCTGCTGCTCATGGTGCTGGGGGCGGCGATGCCTTTCGTGCTGCTGTCCGCCATCTTGGCGATCCGTACGGCCGGGGCGCAGGACAACCGATTCGGCCAGGATGTCGTGTCGGTCGCCCGCGCCCTGTCGCTCGCCGTGGACAGCACGGTCGCGCCCCTGCAGTCCGCGCTGGAAACCCTGGGCCAGTCCCCCGCGCTGAGCCGCGGCGACCTCCTCGCCTTCCGCTTGGAACTCAACGCCGCGGCGGCGCTGCTGGGCGGCGCCGTGCAGCTCAGCGACGCGGACGGGTGGAGGCTGCTCGACAGCCGCGACCCGCCCGGCGCCGCCATGGCCGGGCGCCGCGCCATGCCCGCCTACGTCGCGTCGGTCGCCGCCGGCGGGCGGCCCCGCATCTCCGGCATATACCGCAGCACGGTCACCGGGCAGATGGTGGCGACGGTGGACGTGCCCGTGCGCTTCCCCGGGCCGTCCGGCCCGGAAGCGCAGGGCGTGCTGGCCGCCACCATCGACCTCCAGGCGATCGACGCCCTGGTGCGGCGGCAACTGATGCCGGACGGCTGGCGCGGCGCCATCATCGACGGGGATGGGCGCTACGTGCAGCGCACCCGGAGCGACCCGTCGCTGCTGGGCCAGCCCGCCATCATGGCGTGGGCGGAAGCGGCGCGGCGCACCCCGTCCGGCTGGCTGCACAGCGTGCTGCAGGACGGGGTGGACGGCTATGTCGGCTACGCCACCTCGCCCGCCACCGGCTGGACCGTGGGCATCGGCGTGCCGGCGGAGCTGGTGCGCGCGCCGCTGCTGCACACGCTGCTGTCCATGCTGTCGCTGGCCGGCACCTTTGCCCTGCTGGGCATGGCGCTGGCGCTGTTGCTGGCCCGGCGCGTGGCCCGGCCGGTGAGCGCGCTGGTCCGCCTCGCCGCCGACCCGGACGCGACGCCGCCCGCTGCCGGGGCGAGCGGCTCTGCCGCCACCGGGTTCAGCGGCATCACGGAGCTGGACGAGGTGGCCCACGCGCTGCGAAACGCCGGCGCCGCCCGGACCGCGGCGGAAGCGGCGCGGCGCGAAAGCGAGGCGGAGTTGCAGGCGGCCACCGACCTCAGCCCGCAGTTCTCCTGGACCGCCGACCCCATGGGCCGCCTGCTGGACGTGAACGAGCGCATCGCCGCGCTGACCGGCCTCCCTCCCGACCGGCTGCGCGAGGTTTGGCTCGACATGGTGCACCCCGAAGACCGCGCGGGCGTGCAAGCCGCCTGGGGCCGCAGCGTGGCCACGGGCGAGCCGTATGACCACGAGTTCCGGTTGCGCCTGGCCGACGGCGGCTGGGGCTGGTTCCGCGCCCGCGCCGCCGCCCGGCGGGACGCGGCGGGTCGGCTCGTGCGCTGGTACGGCACGACGGAGGACGTGGACGCCCGCCGCGCCGCCGTGGACGGCCTGCAGCGCCTCACGGACGAGCTGGAAGCCCGGGTGGAAACGGAGGCCGCCGCCCGGGAAGCGGCACAGAACCGGCTGAACCAGGCGCAGCGGCTGCAGGCGCTGGGGCAGTTGGCCGGCGGCATCGCCCACGACTTCAACAACATGCTGCAGGTGGTGGGGGGCGCGCTGGCGCTGATCCAGCGCCGCCCGGACGACGCAGCGCGGGTGGCCCGCCTCGCGGCCACGGCGGAGGACGCGACGGAGCGGGGCACGGCGATCACCGGGCGGCTGCTGTCGCTCACCCGCCAGGGCACGCTGCGCTCGGCGCCGGTGGAGCCGTTGGCGCTGTTGTCCGACATGGCCTCCGTCCTGTCCCACACGCTGGGCGCAGCCATCGCGATCCAGGTGACGGCGGCGCCCGACCTGCCGCCGCTGCTTGCCGACCGGCGGCAGTTGGAAACCGCGCTGATCAACCTCGCCGCCAACGCCCGGGACGCCATGCCCGGCGGCGGGCGGCTTACCTTGACCGCGACCCTGGAGTTCAACCCGCAGGACCTGAGCATGGAGGTGCTGCCCGGCGCTTACATCCGCATCGAGGCCGCGGACACGGGGCACGGCATGGATGCGGACACCCTGGCCCGGGCGTCGGAGCCGTTCTTCACCACCAAGGACGTGGGCCGCGGCACCGGGCTGGGCCTCGCCATGGCGCGCGGCTTCGTGGAGCAGTCGGGGGGCGGCTTGCGGATCGAAAGCGCGCCGGGCGGCGGCACGACCGTGGGGCTGTGGCTGCCCTGCGCGCCGGGCACCGCGGCGTCGCCCGGGTCCGAGCCGCCGCGCGCGCCGCGCCGCCGGGGCCGGGTGCTGCTGGTGGAGGACGACCCGTCCGTGCGCGCGACGCTGGCGGAGCAACTGCAGGAACTGGGCTTCCGGGTGCTGTCGGCGGCGGACGGGGCGGCGGGCCTCACGGCGCTGATGGGGGGTGCGGAGGTGGCGATGCTGGTATCGGACCTGAC
>CAXTCN010000401.1:0-2876 GCA_964242575.1 uncultured Acetobacteraceae bacterium
CGTAGGTCAGCAGCTTCAGCGCCAAGGCGCTGCGCAGCGCCGCCGCGCGGTGCCGGCCCTTGAAGCTGCACTGCGCGCTCCAGTCCCGCCACCACTGCGCCGTGCCCTCCATGCGGCGGTCCGCCGCGGCGCCCATGGGCGGGATGACCAGCATGTCGCGCGTGGCATGCGACAAGGACAGCCGCCGCCGCTCGCCCGGGTGCAGCACCATGCGGCCGGCCAGTCCGGCGCCGTCCCTGGCTGGGCGCAGGTCCAGCTCGGCCAGCAGTTGGAACGCCTCGCTGCCGTGCTGGAACACCCAGCCCAGCGCGCCGTTGCGGCGCTTCAGGCGCGGCTGCGCGCGGGCGTAGTCCGGGCGCGGGTCATACAGCGCCTCCATCTCCACCTCGCCCTCGATGCCCTCGGCGATGCGCAGCAGCTCCCGCTCGGCTTCCAGCCCGGTTCCGCCCGCGCCGCCCAGCACCATCAGGTCCGTCACGCGGACGCGCCCGGTTGCCGTGACGAAGGTGGTCTCCAGCACGTTAGTGCCGTCGAGATAGCGCCGCTCGGTCCGGAACGGCGCAACCGGACGCAGCGCGAACCGCCCGCCGCGTCGCCGGTCCAGCAGCGCCGCGAACACCGACGGCCCCGAGGCGGCGGGCAGGCAGAGCCAATCCACCGAGCCTTGGCGCGAGATCAGCGCCACTGTCCGGCAATCACCCACAACGGCGTAGTCGGCGATGGGCGGGTAGGACGTGGCGTCGTCGGCCAGCGCTAGGCCGGCGCCGCCGGCAGCGGCGGGCTCAACATCATACGGCATGCGGCATCCTCAACCGAAAGCAGTCCGAAGCCAGGGGAGGAGCGGCTTTTGCAACATGCCAGGCGCCGGCAGTCCCGTCCGTCATCAAGGCGCCAGCCTCCATGCCGGTTTCCCAGCCCCCGATGTTGGACGGGATCATGGGCAACGCCAATGCCGACCGCTCATGGAGTCCATGCCTCCTGCACGGGCTTTCTCAAGACGCTCCGTTCCGCTTTGCGCGTGGCGAGCCGGCCGGGGCAGCGTTATTCGGCCTGCTAAGCAGGCCCGTGGGTTCCGGTCGCCACAGCCCAGTGCTGCGGGTCAAAGCCGACCGTGGTTGAAGTCACTCGCCTGAGGTGACCTTCAGGCCGATGGCGCATCCGACGATGCCCAGGATGAACGCAATTCGGACGGCCGTTGCGGGTTCGCCGAACCAGATCATCCCGATCACGACCGTCCCGATCGCACCGACGCCGGTCCAGATCGCGTACGCCGTCCCAAGCGGGATCGAACGGTTCGCCAACTCAAGGAACAGCAGGCTCAGGCCCACGGCTACCAGGAAGCCTCCTACTGCGGGCAAGTTCTTGAAGTTGTCGCTCAGCCTCATGGCCGTGGTGAACCCGACCTCGAACACGCTCGCCAGGATGAGGAAAATCCAACCCATCAGCGTGTCCGCCGCGTCCAGCTCTGCGCCTCAAGGAAGAAGGGTGCTGGGTGATTGGCCATGTCCATTGGTCCTCGCTGCTGCCCCTGCGACGGGCGCCTTTACCCGTCGCCTTGGACACGGTTTCCCTGTTGCTGAACGATAGCTCATGGCGAGTTCACGCTGGCAGGCTCGGAATATACCTATGGCCGCCCGCCTGAGCTTGTCCGCGCCCGCATGTCATCCAGCTCGACGCACGCAGCCTGGCAAACGAAACGGGCAGCCTTTCAAGCCGGTCAGGCGAGTTCCCGCCAATGGCCGCCGTCCGGGGACAGCAATGCAGCCGCAGCTGCAGGGCCGTCGCTGCCGGCTTCGTACAGGTGAACCTTGCCGCCGGCTGCGACCGCGTCGAGGATGGACTGCACGGCTTTCCACCCGGCCTCGATGTTGTCGGCCCGGTTGAACAGCGTCGGGTCGCCGATCAGCACGTCGTAGATCAGCGTCTCGTATCCGGTCGAGGGCTTCAGGTCGAAGAAGTCCTTGTAGCAGAAATCCATCTGCACCCCGTCCAGGCGCAGGGTCTGACCGGGCTCCTTGGCGTTGAAGTGCAGGGAGATGCCCTCGTGCGGCTGCAAGTGCAGCACCATGACGTTCGGCGCCAGCCTGCTTGCCGGCACGTCGCGGAACACGCCAAGCGGCGCGGGCTTGAAGTGGATGGCGATCTCGGTTGTGCGCTTGGACATGCGCTTGCCGGTCCGCAGATAGAACGGCACGCCGGCCCAGCGCGGGGTGTCGAGCATCAGCTTGATGGCGACGTATGTCTCAACGCCGCTGTCCCCCGCGACGTCTGGCTCGTCCGTGTAGGCCCGCACGTCACCGTCTGCTGAATGGCCGGCGGAATACTGGCCGCGTACGACGTGGCGCGCAACGTCGCCGGCCGTCATCGGACGAATCGCGCCAATGACCTTCGCCTTTGCGTCCCGGATGGCGTCCGCGTCGAAGGAGCCGGGCTGCTCCATCGCTGTCATCGCCAGCAACTGGAACATGTGGCTGGGCACCATGTCGCGCAGGGCGCCCGTCGCTTCGAAGAACTTGCCGCGTTTTTCCACGCCGACCGTTTCCGCCGCGGTGATCTGCACGCTTTCGATGTGGTCGCTGTTCCACAGCGATTCGAACAGGCCGTTGGCGAAGCGCAGCGCCACGATGTTCTGGACCGTTTCCTTTCCCAGGAAGTGGTCAATCCGGTAGATTTGTCCCTCGTCCATCTGCGAAAGAATGTGGCTGTTCAACGCCTGCGCGGAGGCAAGGTCGTGACCGAACGGCTTTTCGATGACGACGTGGCGGAACGCGCCCTCCTTCTCTGCCAGAAGCCCGGCCTCGTGCAGCTTGTCGATGATGCCGCAAAAAAACTAGGCCGGCAAAGTTGGCTGGCAGATTTGCTGTTCCAACTCGGCC
>CAXTCN010000402.1:0-2844 GCA_964242575.1 uncultured Acetobacteraceae bacterium
CCACGCTCAATCCTGGATACGCTCAAATAGTCAAACCTCTGTGCAGAAGTACTAGAAGTCTGGGTTGAGGCGCATAGCTGACGTTCCCTGGCGCGAATGATCCCGAGCGCCAACCCCCTCCCCTGCCCCACTACGTCCGGGAAGCCGGGTTCCCGGATGGAACAGCGGAGAGTTCGGCGAGTGAACTTCCCCGGCCTCCGAACCTCCGTTATGCTGGCGTTGCAGCCAATGCCAGCACTGGAGACCCGCTGTGGCCACTCTGACCGTGCGCAACCTTGATGACGACGTGGTCAAGCGCCTGCGCGTCCGCGCCGCCCAACACGGACGCTCAACCGAGGCGGAACACCGCGAGATCCTGCGGGCGGCCCTGCTCGACCAGAAGCAGCATGCTGCCCGCGTGGACACCGCATCGCGCCTGGCCGAGTTCCGGCGCCGGACCGCGGGGCGTGGCGGGCCATCCTCGGCCGAGCTGCTGGAGGAGGTCCGAGCGGGCCGGGCCGGACAGCTTGCCGGCCCGGGCACCTGACCCTGGCGCTTGTTGTTGACGCATCCGTCGGCCTGAAGTGGGTGCTGCACGGCCAGACAGCGCCACAGCCGACGCGCTCGCCCGCAACAGCGGCACCTTGCTTGTGCTTGACTTCTGGCTGAACGAGGCCACCACGTCCTGTGGCTGCAGGTGCGCCGCAAGCTGCTGACCCCCGACGAGGCTCGTGAGGATCTTGTCCTGCTGCAGGCGCAGGTTCCGCCGACGCCGACCGGGCACATAGGCCTGCATGACGTGGCGCTAGACATCGGCATGGCCGTGAACCACTCGACCTACGACACCTTGTATGTGGCGTTCGCCTTGGCGGTGGGGGCCACACGCCTCGTCGTAGCCGACGGCCCGTTCGCGGCGGCGATGGCACGCCACCCTGACCCGGTGGTGGCTAGCCTGCCTCTGCCGCTGCGCGAGTGGGGCGCCGCGCATGGCGCGTGACCACCAACCTCCGGCAGCGCCGCCGGCCTGATGGTCGGCCCGGTTTCGTCGAAACCGGAATTGGCCCTGTCCTGGTGCTGCGCGAGGAGGCTACTTTGTCCGCGTCCGCGCAAGCGGAGCAGCCAGCCCCCTTTCCTTCTCGTCCCACCCTTATGGGCCACTCCCAAGCACAGCCGAACCGGCCGACTTCCTGAGCTGCACCCCGGCCGCGCCGCCGTTCTCGGGGATGAACTCGATGCCGCCCGCCTCCAGGACCTTTTGCACCCGGTCCACGTTGCCGGCTTGGCTCCGCTCCATGCCGAGCTTCTCTATGCGCTGGATGGTTGGCAACGACAGGCCGGACTGCGCCGCCAGGTCGCGTTGCTCCCAGTCCAGAAACAACCGGGCCGCCTGGATCTGCTTGGGAGGCCACCTTTCAAACCCACAACACCCTCCGCTTCACTCCAACACTCCGCCCGGCGACCGGGTTCTTCGGCCCGTCCAGGACCGACCTGCTGCTGGGCGAGCTGTGACGCCATGGACGGCTGGACCCGGATGCACGACGATGCCCGCGCCAAGCTGGGCCAGGCGAACCGCAAGCGGCCCGCCGTGGGCCGGATGCACCACGCCATGGCTCTGCGGAGCCTGAACGCCGTGCGGGCCGGGATGCGCGCGAACGAGCGCTCTGTCACGCGCCTGCAGGCCGAGCTGCTGGCGCTGGGAATGTCCAGGCGGGCGGGCGCTCTTAAGGCTCCAGCAGGTGCCCGTTCATCCCGGAGCGGGGCCGACACCACGGCCACCATCTGTCCTGCCCGGCGGCCCTCTTCCGAGAAGCTGTCACAGACAGGTCAGGAGCAGGCCTTCCCGCCGTAGTGGGCGCCAGCCGCCTTAGCGGCGGCTTCCGGCCTATACTCGCCTCGGTTGGTCAGGCCGTCGCAGGGGGTGTCCTGGCGACAGAAAGCTATGTTTGCGGCTTCACCCGCGTGATCGGGGTGACCATGCTAGGCCACCGTCAGGCGGCTGACCTGGGCGACCAGAGTGTCGCGCGCTTTGTCGATCACATCGGGTTGGGTTTTGCCACACAAGGCAGCCCGGGGCTTCAAGCCGAGAAAGTAGCTGATGCGCTCGCCGTTGGCGCCGCTTGGGTGCGGCAAGCCTTCCAAGATCCGGTCTTTTGGCACCAAGCCCAGCGACACCAGGTGCCGGAGTGCTGCCGTGGGCTTCGGCCCAAGCGGCAAGATGAGTGCGTGGGGGAGTGCGCGCAGTTCGCTGGCCAGATAGATCTCGACCATGTTCCGCAGCACCGGCGTGCGTAGCATGTCCGGCGTGCCATTATAGTTCGACCCATCCACCAGAACCGGGTAGCGCAGGGCGGAGGTGAAGTGGACACGCTCCTCAAGCCCGTCGAACAGATCAATACATGCGGTAACACCCAGAGCCTTGTGTATGCCAAGTGCGTCAAGCATGCGGACGAGGTTGCTCCGCAACGGCCCACTGAAACGGACAGCCGGCCGTCACGGGCCAGGTCGATGGGAAACGGGCTCATTGTGGTGTGGAAATCCTTGTGGGTTGAGGCGTGGGCGTTGGATGGCGGAAGCACTCAGAGCCGCTACACGCGGCGGGTATGGTGGCGGTGCCTTCCGCCTATGTCCGTGAGCCCGGCGTCCTTGATGACGCCGCTGGCGACAGGTCCTGCGGGGTCGGGTGCCGTTACGCGTCCACGATCACTGGCGAAGCTTTGAACGGGTCCAGCACCCGCACGCCCCGGTTCCGGAAATCCCGCACGTTGCGCGTGGCCATCACGAACCCTCGCACCCGTGCTGTGGCTGCCAGCCCCGTGTCGTCCCGGTTGCGGTCATGCTGGCCCAGCAGCCGCGCCCACTCCGCCG
>CAXTCN010000403.1:0-2836 GCA_964242575.1 uncultured Acetobacteraceae bacterium
AGAAACACCCGTCTCAGCAGGCAGTGCGCTCAAGCTGATGAATAATGGCGGCTAGGTCACCCAAGCCTGCAAAACGGCCACGGCCCGCCCAAGCGGATTGGAACTGGATTACCTGCAATACCACCACCGATCCGGCGGCGGCGCGGCGGGCGGCCGCCAAAGCTGCCGGCGCAGCAGCAAGGGGCGGTGCTCGACGATGTGCTTTCGGGCCGGTACACCGCCGCCGACATGGCCCGGCGATACAAGGTCAGCGAGGCCACGATCAGCCGTTTGCTGGCGGCCTACCGTGCATACGGCTCGACACCAGCCGTGCGCGAACAGAGTGGGACGGAGCAAGCGAGCCCAGGCCGGATCACAGGCATGCTGCCCTCCGCTGCCTTGGACGAGCGTCTGGCCATCGTGGGCACCTCCGGATTGGGCAAAACCTACGCCGCCAAGGGCTTGATCGAGTGCCTGGTGGATCAGGGCGCCCGGGTCTGCGTCGTGGATCCGCTCGGGGTGTGGTGGGGCCTGCGGTCCGGACCAGATGGCGGCACTTCCCCCCTCCCCTGCCCCGTCGTGGTGTTCGGCCGACGGCACGCCGACGTCCCGCTGGACGAAGGCATGGGCGCCACGCTAGGCCAGCTGATCGGCAAGCATCAGATCGCCTGCGTGGTGGACGTCTCCGACCTGGGAAGCGCCGCCGCCCGGCGCGGGTTCATGACGGCGTTCACCGAGACGTTGTATGCGGCCAACACGGATCCGCTGCATCTCGTGCTGGACGAAGCCGACCTGTGGGCGCCGCAACGGGCGCAGCCGGGCGGGTTTGACCTGTTGCAACGGATCGAGGAGATCGTGCGCCGCGGGCGGGTGCGAGGCTTCGTGCCGTGGCTAGTCACCCAGCGCCCGGCCGTGCTGCACAAGGACGTGCTGAGCCACGCTGACATCCTGGTGTCGCTGAAGCTCACCTCCAGCCAGGACAGTGAGGCCGTGGGGCGCTGGATCGAGGGCCAGGCTGACCGCGCCGAGGGAAGGCGTATCTTGGCAGCCCTGCCCCGGCTGGCGCGAGGCGAGGGCTGGGTGTGGGTGCCCAGCGATGGCGTGCTGGAGAAAGTGGCCTTCCCGAGGATACGCACGCTGGACAGTTCAGTGACCCCGAAGCGGGACGAGAAGGTTGACACGCCTGGGACGCTCGTATCTGTGGACCTGGCCACCTTCATAGTGGCGTTGGCCGGGACGCATGTGCACGCGCCCGGTGAGCGGGTGCCCCTTGCCCGGGCTGAGCGCAGCCGCCTTTCCAGCCTGGAACGTCGGCTCAGGCAGCGCGAGGCCGAACTCGCGACGGCGTGGACGGAGCTCGACAGGTTGGAAGCGGAGGTGGACCGAATGCAGGTTTGCCTTGACCGAGTAGGTGGCCCGATTGGAAGCACTTCCCCGGCCATCCTATCTGGGAAGTAGTTTTGTCCGGCCTTGCTCTCATCCCCAGCCGCCGCGGCCGATCCGCTGCATTCTAGCCGCGCCGGAGTTACAGCCGCTGCTGCTGTTGCCATGGCCACAGCAGCAGCGGCTGTAATCGCCGCGAGTAGTCACGCCGGTACGGTTTACCTGGCGAGAACCGTGGTTGGAACAAAGCATCCGAGTCGTTCCGGCATGGCAGGAAAGGTGAGGAAACCCACCTTTCCTCGGCCCGGACCGGTATGCCACGACAACGCTCGGTCGCTTGATTGGAACAGCCTTTAAGCTAGGCAGCTATCAGAGAGCGATCGACTTAGATCTTTCACTGCAAGTCACTTATAAGCATGTCATATGCTTCTAATTCACGACATATCATAGGCTGTGACACGACATGCTGTGATGTCATGTCATGTCACACTACAAGACATCCTGCGGGTTTATGGCGCCTCCCGGCGCTCATGTTGCTCAGCGTGTTATGCTGCGGTCGCCCGAGGCGGCGGGGACCCGCACCGCCGGCCCTTCTTGTGGCTTCGGAGCACTGCGCGAAGCTAGCAGCGAACGGAGGTGCCGTCGCGGATGTGGTGGAAATAGGTTGGTGGCGTAGTCTCTGGTTTGTTCAACGAACCATTTCCGGCGTTCGAGCGCCGGTGGAGACCACGCCATGGAAGAGAATAACACAAAGACGCAAGCGGACGGCACGGGGCTGTTTGCGGGGGAGGCCTGGTTTGACCCGATTGAGGCGGGCCTCCGGGATCGGGTGCGCGGGTTCATCCAGGAACTGCTGGAGCAGGAACTGACGGCGGCGTTGGGCCGCACGCGGCACGAGCGGGCGGAGGGTGAGCCGGCGGGCTACCGGCATGGGACGCGCGAGCGCCGGGTCAAACGCGCGCTGGCTGCCCTATTCGGCGGTGCCGTGGGCAAGGATGTGGTCAGCCGCACTTGGAGAAAGGTGCGAACCGATTGGGAGGCGTGGAACATGCGTGATCTCGCCGGCGAGGATGTCGTGCGTTTGATCCTGGATGGCACGGTCGTGCGGGTCCGGCTGGACCGCCGGGCCACGAACATCTCGTTGCTGGTCGTGCTCGGGGCATCGCGATGGGCAGAAAGTACTGTTGGCGGTCAGGAACATGGGCGGCGAGAGCGAGGCAGCTTGGCGCGGTGTGCTGGACGGCTTGATTGCCCGCGGCCTACGCACGCCAGAGTTCCTGATCACCGACGGCGCCGCCGGGCTGGAGCGGGCGCTGGCGGCGCTGTGGCCCGACGTGCCCGCCCAGCGCTGTACGGTTTACAAGCACAGGAAGCTGCTGGCCCACGCGCCGGACGCGCTGCACGAGGAGGTCTCGGCCGACGACACCGACATGATCTACGCCGAAACCGCCAAAGAAGTGCAGGCCAAGCGGAA
>CAXTCN010000404.1:0-2835 GCA_964242575.1 uncultured Acetobacteraceae bacterium
AAAGCACGCTCCATCGTTGAAGCCGCCAAGGAGGCCTCACAACCAGACAGGTAGGACCGAGGCAAGCGTGACAGCCCGGCGCCATCGACGGAGTGGCGCAGCTTCTACGCAGCTCAGGAGGTTGGTCGGCACCACGGTCATGGTCGCTATTCTGACCGGACAACCCAAACGGAGCCGGCATGCACCTCGTTGGAACTTTCGAGTTGGTCATCGGCATGCTGGTCGCCATCCTGGTGCTGCACTGGTTGGCCCAGCGCTTACGCTGGCCGCCGTCGGTGGCGTTGCCCATCGGCGGCGGAGCACTCGCATTATCCCCGGCATTCCCGCCGTCCATCTCGATCCTGACCTGGTGCTTGTGCTTTTCCTGCCACCGCTGCTGATGGATGGTGCCTGGAACACCGCGTTGGTGTGCTTCCGCCGCCGCCTCTTGGGCATTCTTTCCCTCACCGTCGGGGCAGTCGCATTCACCACGCTTGTCGTCGCTGTTGTTACTCACTGGATGATGCCGTCGCTGCTCTGGGCGGCCTGTGCCGCGCTGGAGATCGATGACGAGACGCTTTACAACCTTGAACGGGACCTCGACTTTGAGAAGTTGGGGGCGCTTTCCGCCAAGGGTAAGGCGCATTCCGTTCCGAAGCTACCTTGCCTGTCACGCTGCGGTGGCTGCCACCCGGCTTAGCCTAGCGTCCAGCACCGATTCACCTCGGCCGCTTTTATCGCCTTAAGTCAACGAGGGCCAAGCTCCCGGCGTATCCGTTGCGGCAGGGCACGTTGCCACCAAGTGACCACGCCCTGTCGGCTGGTGCCCAGCCGCCCCGCAACCGCGCCGCTGGGAAGTCCCGGCTCGGCATCAGCCGCCAGCAGGATGAGCAGCCAAAGCATTGCTGCCCGACCTGCGCCGCGCTGTCGGATGAGGCGTTGCAGCGCCTCTTACCACCTTCATTGGCATAATCACCTCCGCTCTTGGTCCACGCGCCATGGATGCCTTTCGTCAGGGGCGTCCTGCACCTACTTCGAGCCAAGATGTCCAGGATTTTTAACTGAGGTCATCAGAAACGTCTTGGATGTCGAAGCGGGTGACCTTGCCATCCTGTAAACGGAACACATGCGCGGCCACCTTGTCCCGCAGCCCATGCGCTTGATCCTGCAACGGCCTGCCCTCAAGGTCGCGGATCGACTGCTGGACCTTCACGACAACCGACCCGTCCACAACCGTGTCGAAGCTCAAGGGTTTGACGTGCGGGCTGACGACGGCCCACTGGCGTGTCCAGTATTCGCGGACTGCCTCGCGGCCGTGGACGTGGCCGCCGTCCATTCCGTTGGCCCAAGCGACATCGTCGGCGAGCGCGGCAAGCACGCTTTCGATGTCTTTCGCGTTGAAGCGGTCATACATGCGTCTGAGAACATCTACGTTTCCGTCCATCAAGTTTCCTCTCACTGCCTAAGCGTGGGGCACGTGGGTTTTGGATACGGCCGGTGGCCGGGTGTGGTCGTGCAGGCCGCGAGCAACGGCAATCCAGTCAGGCCAGCCTGCTCGCCGGGAACGCAAGGGCGGCCGCTTACCGCATGTAGCAACTCCTGCTACGCATAGTGGACGATGCAACAAGATAGGTGCCTATGCAAGAGGGTGGAACACTGATGGAGGCGCTCTCGACGCCAGGACACCTGATCAGCCTGGCGGCCCGTGGATTTGCACGTTTGAGCGAAGCACGACTGAAACCGCTGGGGTTCGGTGTCGGTCATTTGCCGGTGCTTGTCGCGCTTCAGAGCGGGCAGGCCGGGTCGCAGCGGGACTTGGCCCGGTTTGCCCGGATCGAGCAGCCCTCGATGGCGCAGATGCTGGCCCGCATGGAGCGGGACGGACTAATCTGCCGGACCCCCGGCCTGGCCGACAAGCGCAGCAGCCAGATCTCATTGACAGAGGCTGCACGAACTCGCCTGCCGGACGCCTGCGCGACGCTGTTCCAAGGCAACCGCGATGCGCTGAACGGCTTCACGGATGAGGAGGCCACCCAACTTGTTGCCCTGCTCACCCGGCTGATTGCAAACCTCGACCATGCTACAGGTGCAAACGAGCTATCCCACGGCCTTGGGGCCTGAGCGGGCCGTCAAAAGGCCAGACCGTTCGCTTCGGATCAGCTTTGAACCTCTCTACTGCCACAAGCTTGGCTGAAGTGTAACTTAGGTTCCGCCGCCAGTTGAGGCTCTCTAGCCATAAGTCCCGTAAATGATTTCTATTTGCAATCGATTTGAACCCTGCAGAGGGCGGCCCCATTCCCAGGCTGTCGCACCCAAGCAGCACCGCTCAGGTATCCTGCCGTGAACCCGTTTTCGCCAAACCGTTTGCAGCCGTCCGGCGACAAGGATGCCGACTGGCGGCGGCTCCTCAAACTTTCCCTTTGCGGCCTGGCCGCCACCCTGCCGTTCGCCGGGGCCGCGGCGCAGGAGCGGCCTGTCCCGCCGCGCCCGCCCGCGCCAGCGCCGGCCATGCCGGTCGTGGACACCCGGTTCCCTGACATCCACGAAGTAAGCGGCGGCAAGATCGTCACGACCTATCACGTGGAGGACTGGGCGCGGACGGTCCGGCAACTGCCAGGCGCCGAGCTTTGAACCTTTTTCATAAGCCATCATGGGACCCGCAGCACAGCCAAGCTCTTGCGCCCAAGAAGGGGCTGTTCCCATGAGCGATCCAGCCACGGGCCGCTTAAAGCTCGACATTGCTTTCTGGAACTACGACCGCACGCGCGCACTGGCTGACGGCACAATCAAGATCAACGGCTTGGACGCCAGTTACCACAGCGCGCGCATCGTGCCCGAGATCTTCGAGCAGATGAT
>CAXTCN010000405.1:0-2826 GCA_964242575.1 uncultured Acetobacteraceae bacterium
CCTGCGTGCCTATCACCGCCCCGAATACATGGCAGCATAGTCAAACAGGCTCTAAAACGAGGTGCCCCGATGCTGTTGGTGGAGTCAATGGTATAATCTTTGTGTAGATCTTCAGAGACATACCGCATCTGATAAGACATTGCAATCAAGCAAGTTACATTGCTACCTGACTGAGGGCTGCCGCATTTGTAGAGTTGCAATTTATAAAGGCCCAAATCACTTCCATTTGACGCCGTGATTTGGGTCTGCGTTGTCTCCGTCATTGTAACATTGGCTGGCAATGGAAGTTGAGAGGTTGTAGGCAAGCCAGGCGCCACTGGCACGGCTTTTGTTAAGTAAGGAACCATACGCTCAACGAGCGAGTGAAACACATCGTTCTTGCAGTTAGCACTATGGATTATGGCTGCGGAAAGTTGATTGCGAGAAACTCCCTCGTAGCTTTCCCCTCTTGTCTGGCCAGAGGCGGACAACCCCAGCTTGGCAATGCGCGACAACGCTCCACTTACCTCAGCCTCAATCTTACCGCTAAGCTCTTTATCAGTCTCACTTCCACGCTGATCGATCCTGTAGCAAATACTATCAGCGGTTTCTCTTATCACCTTGAGTGCGTTTGTCTGCTGGATTGTAAGATCATCAGCTTGCGCCCACGCTGGCGCGGTCAGAGATGCGAATAGAAAACTACTAACACTCAACAAAGCAACAAATGCAACTTTTTGGTGAAACATAAGTCGTCCTTCGAACAGAATTCCGTGTCAGCCACAGTTGTTTGAGCCATTAATGCGAAACGATAACATATGTCTGAAATAAGGAAAGAAAAGATTAAAGATCGTCCTTGTTGGCCCGGCAGACCTCAGCCGCCTCCCGGAAATTTTGAGCTTGCGTCATGGCGGCGCGGTTGTGGTTGAGTGGTTAGCGCGTTGATGGCGAGCCGAGGGTGTCATGATGCCTCCTTTCTTGAACGGATAGTCTGCCCCACTTGCGTCCTGAGCGCGGCGATTTGCTCATCGGCAAGCGGGATCTGCCACGGTTGTCCCTTGGCTATCTGCCGCCCGGCAAGGCGTCCACGCCGCAGCCACTTGAACACGGTCTGCGCCGTGATGCCCAGCGCCTCGGCCGCTCCTTGGATGGAGTAGCTGCCATCCGGCCATTGCGCCGGGTTCGCCTCCACCCCATTGATCTTGGCCGTCCGGATGCCCCACTGCTTGCGCAGCAGGTGGATGGTCTCGCCCCTGAACGGCACGCCGCGTGCCGACATGATCCGCTCGGCGTTGAGCGCGTCCGCGACCTCGCGGTCCACCCTGCCCTCGGCGTTCAGCTCGCGCACGCGCCTCTCCAATCGCTCGGCGGCCGCGCACTCCGCATAGGAGCGCACACGCCGCTGCAGCAGGTGCTCGCTGGTCGCCCCCGTTTGCCAGACGATCCGCATCCAGACCTGGCCGCGCTCGCGCTTCTGATCGAGCACGACTTCCCGCAGCACAAGGCTCAGGATCTGCTTGCGCTCCGCCGGCGTCGCGGCCTGCCACACGCGCGGCAGGTCCTGCGCCAGGGCGAGAACCTCTGCACTCTCCGACGCACTGATCGGCACCGGCTGCTGATGCCGCCAACGCTCGTAGGCCTGTTCCACGTCCTCGGCCTGGCGCAGCTTCTCCTCCCATGCCCGCTCCAGGGATCGTGCCACCAAGCGGTTTTCCGGTTCCACCGTGTCGTATTGTCGCCGCGCCCGCTCGGTTCCATAGCGGGCGCGCTCGCGCTTGAGCGACCATTGCCGCTCAAGCAGCCGCGTTTCCGCCTCGATCTGCCCGACAGCCGCTGTCGCCAGCGCGACCTGGTCCGGCGCCAGGGAAGCCAGCAGCACGCGCTCGACCTCGGCGTCCGCCTGCAGCGCTCGAACCTCCTGGCAGCGCGGCTGGCCATCGCGCGCCTGGTCCGCCCGGCAAACATAAACCGGGTAGTCGCCGTGCGGCCCCGAGTAGTGCAGCGACATGCGCCTCCCGCATCGGCCGCAGGACGCGATGCCCTGCAGCAGGGCGGCCCCCTTGCGCGGCACCCCAGGCCGCGCCATCGCGTGCCGGGCCGAGTTGTCGGACAGCCGCTTCTGGTTGGCCATGAACTCCTCCCAGCCGATGTAGCCCGGGTGAGCGTCGCGCAGGCAGACCGGCCACTGCTCGACCGCGACCTTGACCGTAGCAGCATGCGCCCCGCCGGCGCGACGGCGCGTCGGGTCTTGCCGCCGCTGTCCCCAGACACAGGCGCCGGCGTAGGAGGGACGCTGCAGGATCTGTCGCACGCGGAAGTTGTCGGGCGGAACCCAAGCCACCTCGTGCGGCGCCGGGCCGCTCAACACCCGCACCGGCAGCGCCAGGCCATGCCGCCGAAGGTCGCGCGCCACCGCGTTGGCGCTTTGCAGGTCGCGGAACCGGTCAAACACCAGCTGCAGCCGCGCCTGGACTTCCTCGTCCGGGTTAAGGATGACCTCGCCCCCGCGCCCGTAGGCGAGGCCTGCCGGCAATGGCAGGCGCAGTTCGCCCCGCATGGCCTTTTGCCGCTCGCCCTGATGCAGGCGTATGCGGATTTGATGCAGCTCCGCCTCGCTCATGATGCCGGACAGCCCCAGCAGAAGCCGGTCGTGATAGGCGCCAGGGTCGTACAGGCGCTCGCCGTCGCCGATCAGCACTCCGAACAGCGAGCACAACTCCAGCAACTGGTGCCAGTCTCGATTGTTGCGCGCCAGCCGCGACGCGTCCAGGCTGAGCACCAGCCCGGCCTTGCCTAGGCCGATCTCCGCGATCAGCCGCTGAAAGCCCTGCCGTCCGGCACTGGAGGCGC
>CAXTCN010000406.1:0-2813 GCA_964242575.1 uncultured Acetobacteraceae bacterium
ATCACGCCGCAGCGTTCAACGCAACCTCCATGCCCGGGAATCTGCCCCGGTTACTGACGCGGCTCGCAGAGGCTCCGTAAGTTCATGTTACGAATCGAGGAGAGCCTTCCATGCACATCGAACTGCTGCCAGGTCTGGAGAATGTGATCCGTTTCCCGCTCGAGCGCCGAGCGCGTCCGACGCTGGAGCTGCTGCGCGAGATCGCGCCGGACAGCCGGGAGGTGTCGCTGACGGCTCTCGCCTTCGGCTTGGAGGAGCCGCCGTTCGACCTGCGGCATGTGGTGGACCGCCAGACGGCCGAATACATCCTGAACGAGGTGCCGTCCGAGCCGGGCGAGGTTCGCACGGCGATGCTGAAGGGCATGCTGGAGCCGTTGGTGGTGGCGGCGGTCGAGGCGTGCCGGGTGTCGCACGACACGTCGTGCGACCTGGTGGCGGCGCAGCGGCTCCTGCTGGCGGCGGAGAGCTCGGGCAGCCTATGGACGGAGAAGCTGGGCGAGCGTGCGGACGCGCTGTCGGTGCGCTCGGCGGAGCTGCTGATCGAGGCGCACCTGCGCTACGAGGAAGTCGAGGGCGCGGCGCGTGCGGTGCAGGGTGCGCTGCGCGGCGAGCCCTGGACGCCGTACGACCCGCAGGCCGTCAGCGAATGGCTGGTGACGGCACACCCGAACTGAGCAGGACATGGACCAGCCGACAGACCTGGATGAAGACAGGACGGAGCAGCGCTTCAAGGACCTGATCGGCCAAAGCTTCGAGAGGGACGTCCTGTTCGACAGCAAGGGCATCGCGGCGTTCGCGGCCGCGTGCGGGGACACCAACCCGCTGCACCATGATGCGGCGTATGCGTCGAAGAGCCGATTTGGCGGGATCATCGCTTCCGGGCCGCAGGTGACGTCGCTGCTGATGGCGATGGTGGCTGCGTTCTTCACCCCGCTCGGGCCGGGCGTGGGCTTGAACTTCAGCTTCCGGCTGCGCTCGGCGGTGCGTGCGGGGGAGCAGGTGACAATGCGCTGGCACATCCTGGCGGTGACCTGGAAGCGGTCCATGCAAGGCCACGTGATCTCGCTGGAGGGCAAGGTGCTGCGGCCCGGCGGCGTGATGGCCGTGATCGCGACGGGCGAGGTGCTGGGCTCCGATGCTTCTTAGGTGACGCGGCGGTGGTCGGTGTTCCGGTCCTGGGGAAAGCCGGGCAGATACCTTCACAACAGCCCGATGCGGACCCCGTCCTCATCATGGTGGACGATGACGAATTGACGGCCGAGTGGCTCGACCTTGCAGCTCGACGGGTCGTCCTCCTCCTTCCAGACCATCATCGCGGCCAGGGTATCCTCGGCAGCCTGGTGCGAGTTGTAGCGGGTGAATGGCCCAGCCTCCTTCATGCCTCGCACTCTCGTGCACCAGCATCCCAGTAGGCGGCATCGGCGTCGCACCGGGCGGCGTTGCGCAGCATGGTGGCGCACGCGTTCGGAGTGTGCTGAGCCTGGGTGGCGCAATCGCGGAGTATGGCAGCCTGCCGGCGCCAGCGGTCGGCCTCGGCGAGGCAGAGCGCCCGGCCACGGGCTTGCTGTTCCGGCGTCCTGGCAAACTCGTCCGGGTTGGCCATGTCAGCGACCCTCCCGATCTGCGCGCCAGACGATCCGACGCTCGGCGCCGTCCGCCTCGACCAGGGTGCCGGTGCGGTTGATGTCCTCGACGCGGCCGAGGCGTGCGGGCCACCAGCCACGCCCGACGACCGCGGAGGCGATGTAGAGCAGGCCGTCCACGAGCAACTCGGTGCTGGTGGCCGTGCAGCACGTGGTGATGAACGCGCGCCCGGTGCGGCAGGCATCCGGGAACGGCGGGTTGGGTGAAGGCTGGTCCATGACACTCTCCATGCAAAGGGCATGCGGAGGCGCAGGCCGGCACTGATGCCGGCCTGCGCGAGACGGATGACGATGGCTGGCGAGAGGCCGGCTACTGCCAGCAGGGACCGAACGGCACTTCGTCGTCCATGTCGCCGGCGCCCATGCCCCCGCCCGCCCCGGCACGGGCGGGCTCGCGACGGGGTGCGGCTTCGCCGCCGTCGCGCTTGGCGTCCAGGAAGGTCAGGGTGCCGTTGTAGGGCGTCAGGTGGATCTCGGTGCTGGTGCGGTCGTTGCCGGACTGGTCCTGCCACTTGCGGGTGCGGAGCTGCCCCTCGACGTAGACCTTCGATCCCTTGCGGCAGTAGGTCTCCACAATTTTCCCGAGTCCCTCGTTAAATACGACGATGCGATGCCACTCCGTCTTTTCTTTACGCTCTCCGCTGCGTGCGTCCTTCCAGCTCTCGGACGTGGCGACGCTGAAGGTCACGACGGTGCCTCCGTTCGTCATCGTCCGGACCTCCGGGTCAGCGCCCAAGTTGCCGATCAGTGAAGCCTTGTTCAGATACCCTGCGCTCATTGTCCCGTTCCTCGTTCATCCCCCCAGAGGCGGTGCCGACCCGTGCCGGCACGTCCTCTCGGGTGCGGCCTCTGGGAAGCGGGGCGCCAGCCGGATCAACCTCGGAGGCGTGCGAGCGGGCGAGGCCGGGGTGCGGCGGGCGCGGGCCGTTTTGGGCCTGCGACGGACGCGGCCTGGCCTTGCCTGTGCGAGCGGGCCGGAGCCGCGCAGCGGGGCGCGCCGCGCAGGGTTGGTCCGGCTGGCGGCCCGGTTCAGGCCGCGCAAACCCGAGAGGACGCGCCGGCACGGGGAGCTGCCACCATAGTTCTCCCCAGCTCCGTTCTCACGGCTTCATGCATTTCTCCATTCCATTCATCTCACATCGCACATGCGACATTGAGGCTGGCCGGAGT
>CAXTCN010000407.1:0-2793 GCA_964242575.1 uncultured Acetobacteraceae bacterium
CCCACCGCCATACGCACGCCGTCGATGGCGGCGGCCTCCACCTGGCCGGGCAGGCGCTGCAACGTCACCCGTATGATCGACATATCCACCGTCTGCTGGGTCAGGGCGGCCTCGATGCGCTGGATCAGCTTGGTCATCTCGCCGTCGTCGCCAGCCTCGCCGCTGGCTGCCTCCAAAATCCGTTGCAGCATTTCCCGCTGCGTGGCGAACAATGGGATCAGGTTCTGCACGCCCTGCAACAGCATGGACAGCACAAGCTCAAGCTCTGCCGTCGCCTTCGCCTGGTCCTCCTGGCCGGCAAGGATGCGGTCCAGCTTCAGGTGCAGGTCAGCCTCGGCCATCGTCTCTCCGGCATCCAGTGTGCGCCAGCATACCGCGACGGAACGACGCGACAAGGACCGCGTGAGCGGTGACTTGATCTGTAAGAGACTATTCCGCTTTCTGAGATGGACAGGTGCCGGATGAAAGCCGGACAAAACCCGAATAAAAAGGCAGACAAAGGCCGGACGGCGTACTAAGCTGCGAACCGTAATGAACAGGAGCGGATGACGGAGCAAGGAGGCAAAGGCAAGGCGGCGGACGTGGATGACGTTCTGGCCGCCCTCAAGCGGCAACCGTCCAAGGTGCGGGGCGGCCATAGCCCGGTCTATCTCTGGCTGTGGCGGCACCATGACCAACTGCAAGGCGAGCTGAACCTCCCACGACGCACGGACTGGTCCGCGCTCGCCGACGAACTGGGGAAGCGCGGGATCGTGGACGGCAACGGCAAGCCGCCCACCGCCGAGCGGACCCGCAAGGCATGGTGGCAAGTCGGCCGCGATAAGGAAGCCCTGGCGGCCGGCACCATCCGGCGGCGGCGCAAGCCGGCGCTGGCCGCCCCATCAACGCCAGCCAACGCCAGCCCATCCGCCAACAACGGGATGCTCCCGTCTGGCATCGAGCCGCCCGAAGAGGAACCACCCAAGTACACGTTCAAGTTTGCCAGCGCGAAAGACTGGACCAAGGAAACTGACAAGGGAGATCAATGATGGCCGACAGCAAAACCAGCAAGCCGCCCAAGCCCGCATTGTCGCTGTCCGCGATGTTCCAACAAGGGCGGGAGGACGCAGCCGACGACTTCGACGTGGCGGGGCTGCCCCCGTCCCTCGCCCTGCCCACACGCAGCAAGCGCACCCTGCCCATCCCCGACCTGACGGGGTTGGCCAAGGTGTGGGAGCTGATCGGACCCGGCGGCGCCGGCAAGACCGTGCTCGCGCGCTGGCTCGGCGGCAGCTTGGCAGAGCGCGGCATGGACCATCAGGCGATCCTGGCCGCTCTTGACCCGGCGAACCGGACCCTGATGCACTTCTTCAATGACGTGCAGCAGCCTCCCAGCTCGGACCCGGTGCAAACCACGGCCTGGCTGCGTGAGCTGCTGGGCTTCATCGCCAAGCAGAAGGCCAACGCGGTCCTGGACTACGGCGGCAACAACGTGTCCAAAGTTCGGTTGGTGGAAGCCGCCCCCACCATCGCGGACAGCATGGAACAGGACGGCGTGGCGCTGATTGCGGCCTACGTGCTCACGCCGCGGGTGGATGACCTCGCTCCCCTCGTCACCTTCGAGGCCCGCGGCTTCCGCCCGCGCGCCACCGCGCTGATCCTCAACCTGGGCCGCGCCGAAACCCCGGCCGCCTTCGATGGCCTGCGCCGGCAGGCAGCCTACAAGGCGGCGCTGGACCGTGGCGCCGTGGAGCTGTGGATGCCGGCGCTGGAACCGCAAAGCCTGGCGCTGCAAATCGAGCAGCAACGCTTGCAGTTTCACCAAGCCCGGGATGGCGACGTGCCGGCGGGGCGCAACGCATCTTACATCAGCGCCTTGGAACGCGTGATGATACGGGAGTGGATGACGCGCATGGACGAAGAGTTCGCTGCCATAGGCACCTGGCTGCCGTGGGCGACATCGTGAGCCTGCTGCCTTTCGCCGAGCGCCTGGCGGCGAAAAAGGCGCGGGACAAGGCGGCAGGCGCGGCCTCTTCTGCGTCAGTGGAAGGGGCCGCGCCGATGCCGGCCGGCGCGGCGTCGCTGCCCCCTGGCGCCGCGGTGTCCGATGCCGGCGAGCTGGATGCGTCAGTTGCCGAGGCGCAAGCCATGCTGGCCCAAGCTGCTGCGAGCAAGGCCATGCGGCACGATCCGTACAGGCACATCCTGACCGGGCTGTCGGACACGATTGGGGTTTTGCCGACGATGGTCCGGCGCTGGGATGCGGCAGTCAAGGACGTGATCGCCGCGCGCCACCCCTTGACGCAAGAGGAACGCGCGGACCTGGCCCGCGCGCTGGTGGAAGCCACCCAGGAGGGCGCCTATGAGGGCACGCGCAAGGAGGCTGCGCGCATGATCCGCCGGCTGGATCGCAACCTCGCCGTCCGCATGGGCCTGTATGTCGGCGGAGCCTTTGTGGCCGGCTGCGTGCTGACGGTCGGCGCCCTCGCCTATTTCAGCGGCGGCCCGTTCCGGCCGGACGTGGAAGCGGGCGGGGCCTGGCGTGAACTGGCGCAGCTCAACCCCGATCCGCGCCCGCTCCTGGCCAATGCGGAAGTGCGGACGGACCGCGCCACGGGGCGGCGCTACCATGCCGGCGTGTCACTCTGGATGGACCCCTCGCCCCCACCGCCGGGCGCACCTGCGAAGCCAAAGGGAGGCCAATGACGCCCTGGTTCGTCGTAAAGTTCCGGCCTCTCCGATACCTGCTGTTCGTCCTCGTCGTCGGCGTCCTCCGGGGCGCCGCGAATGGCGACTGGCAAGCCCTGGTCATCC
>CAXTCN010000408.1:0-2776 GCA_964242575.1 uncultured Acetobacteraceae bacterium
GTCTGCTGAAAGATCCCCTCGCCCGCCTGGATGACGCGCACCACGCGCGCGTGGTAGCCGAGCAGGCCGGCAATCACGCGCTGGCGCGTCAGGCCTCGGGCGAAGCATGCGTGCTGCTGAAGAACGAGGACGGCATCCTGCCATTGTCCAAACAGCAGAGGATCGCGGTGATCGGTCCGAACGCCAGGGATACCGAGCACATGATCGGCAACTGGGCACCCACCGCCAGCAATGTCCGGGGCGTCTCGATTGCCGAGGGCCTCCACAACGTCGCGCGCCAGGCGACGATCCTGACGGCGCAAGGCTGCAACTACTATGACGATCCGCAAATTGCCCAGCGCGTAAGCTGCATGCACCTGCTGGACGCGCGTTCGCCGGAAGTGATGTTGAAGGAGGCTGAAGACCTCGCCCGGACGGCCGATGTGGTGATCCTGGCGGTCGGCGAACCTCGCCGGGCCTCAGGCGAGCATTCCAGCGTCAGCGACCTCAGATTGCCGGCTTGCCAGCGCCGGCTTATCCGTGCCGTCCACGCGACCGGCACGCCGATCGTCCTCATGCCGATCAGTGCGAGGCCGCTGGAGATTAGCCGCGACATCGCGTTGGCAAAAGCGGCGGTCTGGGTGCCTTTTGGCGGAACCGAGCAAGGCAATGGCGTCGCCGACGTGATGATGGGCGACCGGGAGTTCCGGGGCCGCTCGCCCGTCACCTGGCCCCGCCGCACAGGCCACATGCCCAACGCGTATTTTCTAGGGGTCTCCGGCCGGCCTGATGACCCTTCGCCAGACGCTCTGACCGCCTATGTCGACGCTTCGAAAGCGCCGCTTTATCCCTTGTTCCATGGTCTGTCCTGTACCGAATTTGAATATGGACCGATTGCGCTGAGCCATCCGGATTTCAGCGAAGGCCAAGTCGACGCGGTGATGAAAGTCACCAATACTGGCACCCGGTTGGGGCATGCGATGCTACAGCTCTATACGCGCCCGACCCAGGCAGACCGTGTCCAAGTGGTAAAAGTGCAGCAATGCCAAGAAGCCGACATCGAACCAAAAGCGTCGCATACTTTTGTTTTCACTGTCACGTCGGAAATGGCAGGTTACTTCCGCGGTAAAACGCTGGACGACTTGATACTGGTGCAACCGTTGACGGGGCAACTGGCGCTTTCCATTGGCCCCAACGCGCGTGACGTCTCGACTGCATCGATTGAACTTTCTTCACTTGTAACGCGCCGCATCAGTAGAGTTTCACATTAGCTCTGGAGCTTGTTCCGGGGCGCTTCTCCCCGCCTGGCTCTGCTGGAGCGGCGGCTGCTCAAGCGCGCGGATCTGGTGTTCACCGGTGGGCGCAGCCTGCATGAGGCCAAGCGCCGGCTACACCCTCGCGTTCACCTGTTCCCGAGCAGCGTCGATGCGGCGCATTTCCACCGTGCTCGATCAACGTCTGCGATGGAGCCCGCGGACCAAGCCGGCCTGCCGCGGCCACGGGTGGGCTTCTTTGGCGTGCTCGACGAACGCATCGACTACGCCCTGGTGGACGCCGTGGCAGCCACCCGGCCGCAGTGGCAGCTCGTCATGCTCGGCCCAACGGCCAAGATCGACCCCGCCGCGCTGCCGAGGCGCCCCAACCTGCACTGGCTCGGGATGAAGTCCTACGCCGACCTGCCCCCTTATCTCGCCGGCTGGGATGTCGGGCTGATGCCGTTCGCGCTGAACGAGGCGACGCGGTTCATCAGCCCCACCAAGACGCCTGAGTTCCTCGCCGCCGGCGTGCCGCTCGTCTCGACACCGGTGCCGGACGTCGTCGCCGATTGGAAGAAGGATGGCCTGGTCGAGATCGCGGACGGGCCAGACGCCGTGGTCGCCGCGACCGAAGCCTTGCTGGCGCGCCCGCGGCAAGCCTGGCTGGCTCGCGTGGACCGGCGCCTGACCTACCTGTCGTGGAACGCGACCTGGGCGCGGATGCGGGCATCGATCGAGGACGTAGCGCGCGACGCCCGGCAGTCCCCCGCCTCTGCCGGAGAGATCACCCATGTATGACTGGCTCATCGTAGGCGCTGGCTTCGCGGGCTCCGTGCTGGCGGAACGCATTGCGCGCAAGCGGGGCGAGCAGGTGCTGGTTGTGGATCGGCGCGATCACGTGGCCGGCAACGCTTACGACCACCTGGACGAGGCCGGTGTGCTGATCCACCGCTACGGCCCGCACATCTTCCACACCAACTCGGACGCGGTGGTCGCCCACCTCTCCCAGTTCACGGCATGGCGTCCGTATGAGCACCGGGTGCGGGGGCAGGTGGACGGCCAGCTCGTGCCGATCCCGATCAACCTGGACACGGTGAACCAGCTTTATGGGCTGAGCCTCACCTCGGATGAGCTGGAAGGTTGGTTTGCTGCCCGCGCCGAGCCGGTCGCTGAAATCCGCACCTCGGAAGACGTGATCGTCTCCCGGATCGGGCGCGAGCTGTACGAGAAGTTCTTCCAGGGCTACACCCGCAAGCAGTGGGGCCTCGACCCGTCCCAGCTCGACCGGGCCGTGACGGCGCGGGTGCCCGTGCGCACGAACCGGGACGACCGCTACTTCACCGACACGTTCCAGGCCATGCCGCGGGACGGCTACACCCGGATGTTCGAACGGATGCTCGACCATCCCAACATCACCGTGCGGACCGGAACCGACTACGCCGAGATCGCCGGGACGGTGCGCTTTCGACGCCTGATCTGGACCGGTCCGGTGGACGAGTACTTCGGCTGCCGCTTCGGCAAGCTGCCCTATCGTTCCCTGC
>CAXTCN010000409.1:0-2772 GCA_964242575.1 uncultured Acetobacteraceae bacterium
TGCTGGAGCGGCCGCTGAACGGGTTGAGCCTGGTCAGCGCCGTGCGCTCGGCAATGCGGGCACGGCGGCGGCAACGCCAACTCGGCCTCCATTTGGCCGAACGGGAGCGTGCCGCCGCGCTGTTGCAGGCCAGCGAGGCGCGCTACCGCATGCTGGCGGATAGCACGAGCGACGCGATCACATCTCTAAGTTTGGATTTCATACACACCTACGCTTCGCCAGCATTCTACAGCATGTTCGGCTACGAGCCAGATGCGGTGATTGGTGCTTCACCGGCTACTATCATCCACCCGGACGACGTGGACGAGGTTCATAAGCAGCTGCACCCACTCACCCTCGGCGGGATCGAGCGGATGCAGCTCACCTACCGTGTGCGCCATGAGCAAGGACAGTGGGTATGGACCGAAGTAAGTTTCAATCTTGCACGCGACGAGGGCACCGGCCAGCCAGCTTCGATCATCTGCTCGATGCGCGACGTCTCGGAGAGGCACGCCCAAGCGGAGGAGTTGGTCCGTAAGAACACAAAGCTGGAGCGGCTGGCGAGGCATCTGACGCGGGCGCGGGACCAGGCGGAGCGGGCGAGCCGGGCCAAGTCGCGCTTTCTGGCCGGAATGAGCCATGAGCTGCGCACGCCCTTGAACGGCATCCTGGGCTACACGCGGCTGCTGCGAATGGAAGGCGGGCTGAATGCTGTGCAGTCGGCGCGGGTGGACGCCATGCTTGGCGCCGGCACGCACCTGCTCGAAATGATCAACTGCGTGCTCGACCTGTCGCAGATCGAGGCCGAACGGCTCGAACTGCAAGTTGCCGAGGTCGACCTGCGTGGCATTGCGGTTGCCTGCCTCGACCTCGTGCGCCCTGCGGCGGACGGCAAGGGGCTCGCACTACGCCTAGTTGAAGCACCGGATGTGCCCCGGCACGTCCTGGCTGATCCAATGCGGCTGCGGCAGGTGCTGCTGAACCTGCTCGGCAATGCGGTGAAATTCACCGTCCAAGGCTCGGTAGAGATGAGCATGCGGGTCAGTGCCGGTGGGATGGCCCTGAGGATCGAAGTGGCTGACACCGGCCCCGGCGTACCGGCTGAGCGTCGCCATCGATTGTTCCAGGATTTTGAGCGGCTCGGGGCGGAGGACGCCGGCCCGGTCGAGGGAGCAGGTCTCGGTCTGGCCCTTTCGGCCCGGTTCGCAACTTTGATGGGCGGAAGCCTCGGCCACGAAGATAGGTCAGGGAACGGCAGTCTGTTCTGGCTCGAGGTGCCGCTTGTGGACGCTCCGGCTCGATCAGTTGGGGGCGCCCCGCAAAGCTTGGCCAAGGTGCACGTCGCGGAAACCGCCCCTGAGGACGCAGTCGCACAAGCGGTGCTGGGTGCGGCGATGGCGCGCCCCTTGCACGTGCTGGTCGTGGATGACCAGGCCATGAACCGCGACATCGCTTGCTCTTTCCTCCGCGCGGCCGGGCATGAAGTCGCCAGCGCGCAGGATGGGTCGGAGGCGGTCGAAACGGCTGGGGCCAGCGACTTCGACGTGGTGCTTATGGACGTGCGCATGCCTGGCATGAACGGGCTTGAGGCGACCCGTCGCATTCGCGCCCTGACAGGCCCGCGCGGGCGGGTGCAGATCGTGGCGCTCACTGCGCAAGCCTTTGCCGAGCAAATACAGGAGTGCCACCGGGCGGGTATGGACAGCCATCTTGCCAAACCATTTACACCCGACGCGCTCACGCGTGCCGTCGCTGCGGCAGGCGCACGCGGTCGGGCCGATGCAGCGCTCGCCAGCACATTGATTGGTGATAAGGCTGCTTCCGCATCTGCGTCCGCCGTTGATCCTGCGATCGGCTCGGAGCTGCCAGTGTTCAACGTGGCCGCCTTCGAGCGCACCGCAGCTTTCTTGTCGCCGGAGGCAGTCGCGTCCTACCTCCAGGCCATCGCCGAGCGCAGCCAGACCTTAATCGACAAGTTGCGCGCACCGGATGCTCTCACGCGCAGCGGGGATAGCCTTGCCGAGGCAGCGCATAGCTTGGCAGGCAGTGCTGGGATGTTCGGCTTCGAGCGTCCCGCCGACCTCGCGCGTCGCTTTGAGCGTGCTATCCAGACCGGTGCGGCAGACGCGCCTGCTCTCGCGGGAGGTCTCGTCGACGCGCTTGTGGCCTTGCTGCAAGAGATAGGCCCAGTCACCTCATAGGTGGAAAAACGGCCAACTTGCAGGACGAATGACAAACATGCCACAAGATTCTGTTGCAATGAAACTCTCGTGAGAGCCTGTTGCGAGATTGTCGGCGTAGAGGTGATGGACGGGTGGGAAAGTGCAGGATGAGGCGCGAGGCCGCCTTATGCGGCTTTCTGCATCCTTTTCGCGGCTCGTTCTCTGGCCTTTTCCATGCGGCGGACAGACTCCCGGTGTAGCTTGCGCAGGTTGTGCACGGCGGCATCGAGCAGCCACTCGCCGCGGCAGCGTGCGAGCCCGCGCATGCTGAACCGGCGAGCACCTTGGCGGTCCTTCATCTGGCCGAACACCGGCTCGACCGAGGCCCCGCGCTGGCGGTAGCGGGCGCGTCCGCGCTTGGTGCGCAGCTTGCGCTGCATGCGCTCGCGCAGCTTCATGTTCTTGGGCTTGCGCCCCCGTGGCGGCGGCGCGTCGCGCAGGGCGGCGCGCTGCGCATGGTCCTTCTGGGTGGCGATGAACAGCTCGCATCCGTCTGTCTCGGTCGGCGCATTGGCGTCCGACCAGTAGCCCGCGTCGGCCACCGCCGCGCCAAGCCCGGCATCCTTGCCCA
>CAXTCN010000410.1:0-2760 GCA_964242575.1 uncultured Acetobacteraceae bacterium
GGCTGGTCCGAGCGTGAGCTTGCCCGCCGTGCCGACCGGCACCAGACAACCATCGCGCGATGGGTCAAGGGTGAACCGCGCCGGGTTTGCCGGAGGCGTGTTGGCTTGAGTGCTACGCGGCCGCGGGCATGTCGTCCAGCATGGCGTAGTGGTTGGCTTCGGCTTCGGCCGGCGGGATGTTGCCAATGGGTTCGAGCAGCCGCCTGTTGTTGAACCAGTCGACCCACTCCAACGTGGCGAACTCGACGGCCTCCAGGCTCCGCCACGATCCGCGGCGATGGATCACCTCGGCCTTGTAGAGGCCGTTGATCGTCTCGGCCAAAGCATTATCGTAGCTGTCGCCGACGCTGCCCACCGACGGCTCGATGCCAGCCTGCGCCAGGCGCTCGGAATACTTTATCGAAACGTATTGCGACCCCCTGTCCGAATGGTGAACGAGTTTGCCGCGAACCGGCCGCCGCTCGTGCAGCGCCTGCTCAAGCGCATCCAGCACGAAGCCGGCGTGCGCCGAGCGGCTCACCCGCCAGCCGACGATGCGCCTGGCGAACGCGTCGATGACGAACGCCACGTAGACGAAGCCAGACCAAGTGCTCACGTAGGTGAAATCAGAGACCCAGAGCATGTTCGGCGCCGGCGCCCGGAACTGGCGGTTCACCCGGTCGAGCGGGCAAGGCGCCGCCTTGTCGCTTACCGTGGTCCGCACCGGCTTGCCGCGGATGACGCCGGCCAGCCCCATGTCGCGCATCAGCCGCGCCACCGTGCAGCGGGCAACTTGGACGCCCTCCCGCCGCAGCTGGCGCCACACCTTGCGCACGCCGTAGACGCGCAGGTTCTCCTCGAACACCCGCCCGATCTCAGCCTGCAGCTCGGCGTCGCGTTGGGCACGAGCGGGCAAGCGGGAGGGATCGGCACGCTGGGCCACATGCTCATGGTAAGTGGACGGGGCAATCGGCAGCACCCTGCAGATCGGCTCGACCCCGTATGCCCTGCGATGCTCGTCAATGAAGGCGATCATCGCTTGAACGGGCGGTCGAGCTCCGCCTGGGCAAAATACGCCGACGCCTTGCGCAGGATCTCGTTGGCCTGGCGCAGCTCGCGGTTCTCGCGCTCCAGCGCACGCAGCTTCTCCGCCACCTCGCTCGGCACGCCGGCGCGTTTGCCGCCGTCAACCTCGGCCTTCTTTGTCCAATCGTGCAGCGTTTGCGCGGCACAGCCGATCTTGGCCGCGATCGACACCACAGCCGCCCAGCGCGTCGGGTAATCGCCGGCATGCTCCAGCACCATCCGCACCGCACGCTCGCGCACCTCGGGCGAGAACTTGTTCGTTGTTGCCTTTGTCGTCATGGCTCCACCTTCTCAGGAGTTGGAGCCTCCGGCAAACCCGGCGCGGTTCAGTGCTACCGGACTCCCCTTATCGGTGCCCAGTGCTCCGGCGCCCTGCTGCTGTCCAGGCTGGGGCTGCTTGGGGATTGTCCGGCCTGCACCGACCTGACCACGAAGCCCTGGGTGGTCGAGGCAGGGGTTCGCGTGCTCGATCAGCCATTCTACGCTGACGGCAATGTCGCGACCGCTGGCGGTTGCCTCGCCTCGCAGTATCTCGCGGCTTGGATGTTGCTACGCGCCGGCTCCCAAGAGGACGCCGAAGCAGCGATGCACTACGTCGCCCCGGTCGGCCAGAAGGAGGAGTATGTCACGCGGGCGATTGAGGCCGTCGCGCCCTACCTGCCCAGCCCGGCAGCCGCGCAGGCGGCTTGATGCGGCCGGGCACGTAGTCTTGAGGAACAAAGGAGCACACCTGCGCCGGCAGCCCTGACCGGACTACACTGTTGCAAGTTGGTGTCCTGGTTGCGGACGTGTGCAGCTCCATCGGGCACTACCCTACATCCGCAGCCCTCGCCACTGCCCTTGTCGTTCGCTTTCCGCTTCTCGCTGGGCAGCCGCCGCACCGGCCCGCTCCCCTGCCTTCAAGGCTGCAGTCAGCCCGGCCACCCGGTCCAGCGCCAGCCGTTGCTCGGCCGCGATGGACGACACCGTAACGGCCCCCGACCGGCCCTCGGCGCGCAGCATGGCGCGCACGCCTTCCTCGCCAAACCGCTGCTCGACGGCGGCGCCAAACGCCCGCAGCTCGCCCGTGACTGGCTTGTTCCCTTGCACAGCCCGCCACGCCTCGCTTCTGGCGCGATCGTCCTTCGCCACCGTCACGACGCCGACCGCCGCCTCGGCCGCGGCGGACAGGCGCGGGATGCCAATTGCGTCCGCCGCGCGCTGCGCCTCCACGCCAGTGCGATAGCCCCGCTCCGCCCGGGCCTCCGCCGCGCCGATCCGCTCCAGGCTCGGCCCGATGGCGCCGGCCGCGCGCTGGGCCGCGTCCCGCTCCGCACGGGCCTTCGCGCCCGCGAAGAACCCCTCCTTGCCCCGCAACTCGCCGAACTGCTCAGGCTCGCGCGCAACCCGGGCCGTGGCACTCGTCCAGCCCTGCCGCTTGACCAGATCGTCCAGTGCCGCGCGGGCCGCGTGCGGGTCGCGGTAGGCCCCTTGCAGGTCGCTCCAGCGTGCCTCCCGCTCGTGCTGCGCCGCCTTGTCGGCCGCCACCGCCGCTGCGACCTCGCCGGAGCTGGCGCCCCGCCCCAGGCTGTCCCGCCTGTGCCCTGACAGATCCACATAGACAGGTCCCATGGATGCGGGTTTCAGGAGGCGTGGTCCGCGAGCGGCGACCACCGCGGGTCACTGGTGACTACATCTGATCGCCGACCGTTGACT
>CAXTCN010000411.1:0-2733 GCA_964242575.1 uncultured Acetobacteraceae bacterium
CGCCGCTCGCAGTAGGTGTGGCGGCTTTCACTTGATGGTGTCCGTCAAACCAACCTAAACGGACAGGGCCGAAGCGTCAGAGAGGCCGTCCAAGAGCCCGCATACCGTTCGGCCCAGACTAGGCACCTAATCCAGCGGAACGGGATGCTGGGTAAGCGGGCAATCCATCCGACACCTGGGTCCACACCACCTTCTCACGCAACCAGACGTGGAAAGATGGAATGATTAAACCTGGGTCGTCGAGACTGCAGATCATCACGTCGATCCGATCAAGGACGTCAGCCGTCCGGTAGGTCAACGGAGAACCACACTTGCCGCAGAAGGTTCGCGTGACCTTGGGCGAGGAGTTGTACTCAGCAGGCTGCCCTTTGCTGAATGTGAACCGGTTACACGAGAACACAGCAAATGGAAGCGTGGGCGCCGAAGCAGCCCGGCGACAAGTCTCGCAATGGCAGATGCCGCTCGTGTCCGGCTCTCCCTCCACGCGATACCGCACTGCCCTGCACAGGCATCCCCCGTCCCGCATTGTCGCCTCCATCAGTCGATCTCGACAGGACCAAACCGCTTCACGTAGAAGATTCGATCATGACCCGGCGGATAGCCAGTGATCCGGCCGCATTCCACAAAGCCGAGCTTCGGGTAGAAGTCGGGCGCCTGAAACGTCCAGGTGTCCAGCCACATCCCAACCAGCCCTCGGCGCCTCGCCTCCACTTCCGCCAGTTCCATCACCTTGCGGCCAAGGCCGACGCCCTTCGCAGGGCCGAGGGCGAGAAGCTCGATGAACAAGAAGCCGTAGCCCACACGGCCCCACAGCCCACCGACGACCGCACCCTCTCCGTTTCTGACCGTCACCGCCAACAGGCCTCCATGCGCGGGACCTCCGGCACTCTCGTTATAGGCGATGAGAGGCGCAAGGATGTCCGATCGGAGTGAGGAGTCCGGATCGGTTTCCAGGGTGATCGACCATGGATCGCTTTGCATTGAGCTACTCGTCAAGGTTTGCACTCAAACCGCCGTAGCCCTCTTCCAACCTAAAGAAGATCACCCAGGCCTTGAGATTATCCATGAACGTCTTCAAGGCGTACGGGATGCCGGCTGCAACGAACAGGAAATCGCCTGATCCATCCGGTCCGTTCCAGGGCGTGATCCCGAGAGCCTTCTGTGCCGACCGAAGGTGTGGGATAGGTGTCCGCCTAACGACGCCCAACCGGGCACACCCGCTTTGTCTAGAAACTCCGGTCCTTCCACGGCAAGGCAGACACTTTGATTGCCGGATGGGAGAACGGACACCGCCGACGTTCATGGGTGCAGGCCTGTGCCGTTGAATGGCGGGTTGTGGCCAGGGGCAACGCATGAGATCGCTTCGGTGGCTCAACCCGAGCTAAGAAGTGCGCTTCGGTTGATGAAGACACTGGCCGCTGGGCGCAAATGGCGATGTTCTGGTTGGTACATCACAATGCATCTCAACTCAGAGCTGCTCATGCGGTAGCCCTGGGGTTGTGGCAAAGGGGGCGGGTCGAAGCCGATTCCATCCACCAATCCATCCCCGGCGTTATCCACGGTTCGCTGTATGTCTCCGGCCCAGGACGGAGCAGGGAACCAGTCCGGGCTGAAATCGCCTGCTTGGTCCATGGATCGATCTGAGCTGACCGAGGTGCCTCCTGGCGCACATAACGTCGACGATATCACGGCGCCCGCTTGGTCAGCCGCCGGGCAGTCGGCCTACGACGAAACCTTTGTTGAGGTGCGGCGGGCTTCAGCTCCACCGTAGACGTAGCCGCCTGGCAGCGGGACGTGACGGTCGCAAATGTTACAACATTTGTGACCGTCACCCTCCTCCAAGCGGGCCGGGCGGTTTGGTGTTGCAAATGTATGTCGCAGAAAACAGAGTTTCCGCGACAACTTCCGCGACGGTTTCCATGCTCCTCGGCTATGCCCGCGTATCCACCGACGACCAGGACCTCGCTATCCAGCGCCGGGCGCTGCGCGAGGCAGGCTGCAAGCGGCTATACGAGGAGAAGCTGTCCGGCGCCCAGCGCAACCGCCCCGAGCTGGCCCGGCTGCTGGAGCAGGTGCGCGAAGGCGACGTGATTGTCGTCACCCGGCTGGACCGCCTGGCCCGCTCCACGCGCGACCTGCTGGACGTGGCCGAACGCTTGCGTGAGGCCGACGCCGGGTTGCGGAGCCTGGCCGAACCCTGGGCCGACACGACCAGCCCGCGGGTCGGATGGTGTTGACCGTGTTCGCCGGCATCGCCGAGTTCGAGCGCGCGCTGATCCTCAGCCGCACCAGCGCCGGGCGGGTCGCGGCTCAGCAGAAGGGCGTGCGGTTCGGCCGCCCCCCTGCCCTGGCGTCCGACCAAGTGGCGCTGGGCCGCAAGCTGGTCGAGGAGGGCCAAACCGTGCGCGAGGTGGCCAAGCTGCTCAAGGTACATCGCGCCACCCTGTACCGGGAGCTGGCCAAGGCCACGGACGGTTCCGCGTGATTGGCGTTGCATGGGAGTTCCTGTAGCCGTGTACGCTGGTGGAGGAAGTGAGACTGGACCGCTTGGACCGCTTATCCAAAACTCTTTGACGGGTAACGAAACGGTCGGGCGACGCGGGACGAAGTTCTGTCTCCCAGCAGCGGGTCGGAGTGGCCGTCTAACACGGGTGCAGTTGCGAGACGGGCGAAGGGGATAATACCAAGTTCCTGAAAGCCTGACTCCTGGCTTTTCAAAGTGGCGGCGATCTG
>CAXTCN010000412.1:0-2698 GCA_964242575.1 uncultured Acetobacteraceae bacterium
CACGTGCCTCTGGCCCCTGGGGTTACGCAACGACGTCAAGCGTTCTGGCACACCTCGCTTCCGCTGGTTCGTTCGACCGTTCCGTCAACCCCGCCTGCCGGCTTTGCCCGGCGGGCACGCCCCCGCATCGCCGGGGCGTTCCCTGGAGACTATGCGCGATGACCCCGAAGATCGCAGCGTTTCTGGCCGACCACGCGCCGGCCACCCCTTGCCTCGTGCTCGACGTGGACCGGGTCGAGCAGAACTACCGCACGCTGCTGCGCGCCCTGCCGCTGGCCCGCGTGTACTACGCCGTGAAGGCCAACCCGGCGGCGCCCATCCTGCAGCGCCTGGTCGGCCTCGGCAGCAGCTTCGACGCGGCTTCGTTCGAGGAGGTCGAGTTCTGCCTCGCCGCCGGCGCGCAGCCCTCGGCCATCAGCTTCGGCAACACCATCAAGAAGGCGTCTGCGATCCGCCGCGCCCACGAGGCCGGGGTGGACATGTTCGCCTTTGACAGCGTGGAGGAGCTGGAGAAGCTGGCCGAGTTCGCCCCGGGCAGCCGGGTGTACTGCCGCCTCCTGGTGCAGAACGACGGCGCGGAATGGCCGCTGTCCCGCAAGTTCGGCACCACCGTGGAAACGGCACGCGAACTGATGGTCCGCGCGGGCGAGCTGGGCCTCGACCCGTATGGCCTGTCGTTCCACGTCGGCAGCCAGCAGACCACGACCGGCAGCTACGAGACGGCCATCGGCCGGGTCGCCATGCTGTTCACCGACCTGGCCGCGGCCGGCGTCAACCTGCGCATGGTGAACCTGGGCGGCGGCTACCCCGTGCGCTACCGCGACGAGATCCCCGGCATCGACCGCTTCGCCGACGCGATCATGCGCGCGATGACAGAGCATTTCGGCAACGACCTGCCGGAAATCCTGGTGGAGCCGGGCCGCTTCCTGGTTGGCGACGCCGGGGTGGTGAGCACGGAGGTGGTGCTGGTCTGCCACAAGGCGAAGGACGACCCGGTGCGCTGGGTGTACCTGGACATCGGGCGGTTCGGCGGCTTGGCGGAAACGGAGGGCGAGTCCATCAAGTATCGCTTCACGACCGAGCATGACGGCGGGGATGCGGGGCCGGTCGCGATTGCCGGGCCGACTTGCGACGGCGCGGATATCCTGTACGAGCGGTCCAACTACCGCCTGCCCTTGGCGCTGCGTTGCGGCGACCGCGTGCGGATCGAGGCGGCGGGCGCCTACGTCACGACCTACGCCAGCCAGCGCTTCAACGGCTTCGCCCCGCTGGCGGAGCACTACGTCTGACATCGTGCCTGGGAGGGCGGCCGGCTCCTGGCTGCCCTCTCGATGTCGCAATAATTATCCTTGCGTCGCAGTATGACATTTGTTATGTTCGTGAATAGAATTTTCATGAGCGATCAATTTCGTGACGAACGATGGGGATATCGCGGCGGCTGACTTGTTGCCGACCATCGCCGCCTTGCGGCAGGAGGTGGCGCAGCTTCGGGAGGCCGTGCAGGCGCGCGACGAGTTCATCTCCGTCGCCGCGCATGAGTTGCGCAACCCGCTGACGCCGCTGCTGATGACGGTGCAGTCCATGCGCCGCGCGACGGAACGGCACGCTGGCACGCCGGAGCCGATCGTGTCCGGCCTGGCCCGGCTGGACCGCGTGGTGCAGCATTACGTCAAGCGGTGCGACGCGATGCTCGACGTGTCTCGCCTGTCGTCCGGCACGTTCCGCGTCGAATGGGCGGAAACCGACGTTGCCGGGCTGCTGCGCGGCGTGGTGGAGGGCCTCAAGCCCTATGCGGAGCGGGCCGGGACTCCCATCGACCTCTATGCCCCTGACACGCTGGCCGGGACGTATGACGCGCTGGCAGTGCAGCAGATCGCCGAGAACTTGGTCTCGAACGCCGTCAAGTACGGCGCGAAGCAGCCGATCAGCGTGTCGCTCCGGGAAGAGCAGGACGCGGTGGCGCTCGACGTGCGCGACGGGGGCATCGGCATCAGCGCCGCCGACCAGGCGCGCATCTTCTCCCCGTTCGAGCGCGCGGTGTCGCGCCAGCAGCAGCCGGGCTTCGGGCTGGGCCTGTGGGTGGTCGGCCGCCTGACCGCCGCGATGGGCGGCACCGTTCAGGTATCGAGCGATCTCGGCCAAGGCTCAACGTTCAGCGTGCGGCTTCCCCGGCATGGAGGCGCAAGCCCCGCATAAAGCCAGCCCGGCCGGCTCCGTAGAGGACGTGACACCCAGCCAGGCCCGCAACCGCATTGAGGAGCTAAAGCGGCGTGGCGGATGCCGCCGGACGGCTTGCCTTGCCGCGCGGCCCCGTCTGTGCCGAAATGCCCGGCACCAGCCCGCTCCATGCCCGGGCCTGGCGGAGGGCGGCGTGATGGACGGGGGAGCGACTGCAGCCGCGGGCAAGGGCCTTGCCGCCTCCCCCGGCGCGCTGGCCGGGTTGCGCGTGGTGGACCTGACCCGCGTGCTGGGCGGCCCGTACTGCACGATGATCCTGGCCGACCACGGCGCGGAGGTCATCAAGATCGAGCCGCCGCAGGGCGACGAGGTGCGCGACTGGGGGCCGCCCTTCCTGGAACAAGCGGGCGGCGAGCAGGACGCCAGCTACTTCATCGGCGTCAACCGCAACAAGCGCGGAATGGCGCTGGACCTCCGCCAGCCCGCCGGCCGCGCCGTGCTGCTGCGCTTGATCGAGACC
>CAXTCN010000413.1:0-2640 GCA_964242575.1 uncultured Acetobacteraceae bacterium
GATGACCGGCAGCTACCGTGGATCGGGGGAGGCGTCCTACCACCCGCAACTGCTGCTCGGCCTGATCATCTATGGCTATGCAACGGGCGTGTTTTCCAGCCGCAAGCTGGAGCGGGCGACTTTTGACTCCGTGGCGTTCCGCTTCATCGCGGCCAACGAGCATCCCGATCACGACACGATCGCCGCGTTCCGGCGACGCTTTCTGCCGCAGATCGAAGGGCTGTTCGTTCAGGTGCTGGGCGTGGCGCGCGAGATGGGCGTTTTGAAGCTGGGCACGGTGGCGCTGGACGGGACCAAGATCCACGCCAATGCCAGCCGCCACAGCGCGCTGTCGTATGAGCGCGCGGGCCAGATCGAGGCGCAGCTGAAGGCCGAAGTCGCGGACCTGATGGCGAAGGCCGCGGCAGCCGATCAGGCCGATGTGCCGGACGGGATGTCGATCCCCGAAGAACTGGCGCGGCGCGACACGCGCCTGGCGGCGATTGCGCGCGCCAAGGCGACGATCGAGGCGCGGGCCAAGGAGCGCCATGCCCGCGAGCAGGCCGAACATGACGCCAAGATGGCGCAGCGGGCAGCTAAGACGGCAGCGACGGGCAAGAAGCCCCGCGGTCGCGTGCCGCAGCCGCCGGCCGAGGGGCCGCTGCCGACTGATCAGGTCAACCTGACGGACGAGCAATCGCGCATCATGCCGGTGGCAGGCGGCGGGTTCGAGCAGTGTTACAACGCACAGGTAGCAGTCGCTGCAGGGAGTTTGCTGGTGATCGCGGCCGATGTCGTGCAGGCACCGAACGACAAGCAGCAGCTTGAGCCGATGCTGGACAGGATCGCCGGCCTGCCAAAGAACCTGGGCAAGGTTGGCGAGCTGCTGGCGGACAACGGGTATTTCAGCAAGGGCAACGTCAACGCCTGCGCCGCGGCGGGGATCGAGCCGGTGATTGCAACGGGGCACGAAGCGCATCACCCCCCGCTCGACGAGCGTTTCGCCGAGCCGCCATCGCCGCCGCGGGACCCCACGCCGCTTGAGGCGATGAGCCATCGCTTGCAAACGCCCGAGGGCAAAAAGCGCTACGCCCTGCGCAAGCAGACGCCCGAGCCAGTATTCGGTATCATCAAGTCCGTGCTCGGGTTTCGTCAGTTCTTGTTGCGCGGCCTCGACCGTGTCCATGGCGAGTGGACCCTGGTGACCATGGCGTGGAACATGAAGCGGATGTTCGTCCTGGCGGCCGCCATCTGAAGCGCAAGCGCGTCAACTGAGCCTGGGATGGCACCACCGTGGGGCGCCACGATGCCAGTCTGGCCGCCGTATTCTTCAGCCAGCAAGTTTGACTGCCAAAAACCGCCTCAGCGCCACCCAGCAACGCACGATCAGCCCAGGCACGCAAAAACGCTCGCAACCTCACTCCGACAGGCTGCTAGCTTGCAGCCAGCTCCGGATCTGCTTTGCCGTGCCGGCAAAGCCCAGCACCTGCACCTCGCGCCACAACTGCGTGCCATTCTCGCAGCCTTCGCCTAGCCGCATCTCGAGGTGCGGCAGATGCGGATCGATGATGCTCGGCGCTGGCGTGCGGAGCACGCGCTCGGGGAAGCTCTCGGCACGGGCGTACTTGCTCACGGTGGCGCGGGCGAAGCCGGTTGCTCTGCTGATGGTGCGCAGCCCCTCGCCCGCGAGGTGGCGTCGACGCACCTCATCGTATCTGGCCTGGCGCCGGGCACGGCTGTTGGCCGCGACCTCGGCGGCAGAGCGGGTCCGCACGAACGCCTTGGTCCGACCGACGACGGGGCTGTCGGTGCCCGCCATAGGTGGAAGCCTTTGCAGTCGGGCATACGCGCCAGCCGCCCATCGCTCGGCCATCTGCCGCGCGTTGCAAAGTAAATGCCATCGATCGGCGACCTGGACCGCGGACGGTGAACCGGCGGTGATCGCGCGTCGATACTCGGCCGAGCGGTCCCGCGCAACGAGGCTGATCCCAGGCCGAGCTTGGAGCCAGGCGGCCAGCGTGTCGGCATCGCGGTCGGGCAGCAGGTCGATAGGCCGCCGGCGCTCGAGATCGACGATGATCGTGCCGTAGCGCTCGCGCTTCTTCAGTGCCCAGTCGTCGACGCCGATGATCGTCGGCGCGACCGCGGTGGCAACGGGCGTCGCCCGGATCAGCCGGAGCAGCGTGTCGCCGCTGGTCGGCATGCCGAGCCGGTGGGCCAGGCGGCTCCCCGCCTCGCCACCGAGTGCCACGCCGACCTGCGCCTGCGCTTGGGCAAGCCGCCGCGTGCGCCTCGACCAGGGCGCAAGCAGCACCGGCAGGCGCTCGGCAAACGTCCGCCGCCGGCATGTCTCGTTTCTGCAGACGTAGCGGCGGAGCCGAAGATCCAGGCCCACCCGCCGTCCGCAAAGCGGCAGGTCAGCAGGCCGGCGCCGGTAGTAGCCATGGATCACCTTTGACAGGTCGCCGCAGTCCGGACACCGTGCGCCGCCGCGACGGCGCCGCGCTGACAACACGACCAGCAAGCGGCTCTCGCGTTGAAGGCCCTCGACCCGGCATCCAGGAACCATGAACGACTGCAGCATCGGTCCTCCATCGCGTCATCACGCGATCAGAGATCGAGCTTCGGCACCGTAACAACCACACAAAGCGCGGAAGAGCC
>CAXTCN010000414.1:0-2625 GCA_964242575.1 uncultured Acetobacteraceae bacterium
CCCAGCCGGTGATATAGGGCGTCTGGAAGCCTAAATGAACGGTATTGCGGCTAGCTCGTCCTATTCACCGATCCGACGTGTGTTTTAGATTGTGGCTGCCGTCTGATGTCCCTTCAACGGAAGTGATCGCGGCTGAGCCGCCAGCCCACGACGCCCATCCCCACGAACCCGCCGACGCACACCGCCACGCCGACGAACTGCGGGCCGTCCGCCTCGATGGCGAGGCCCGTCCAGATCAGGAAGCAGCCAGCCAGGAGCACGTAGGCCAGGGGACGCACCAGGCGCCGGTTACCGTCCGCACTCACCGGCCCTGCTCCGCATCGTTCTGCGCTTCCCGCCCACGGGAGCGGGCTGCTACCCCTCCCTGATCGCCACGGCTGCTTTGCCGCTTCGCCTCAAGCGCCCGGTCCTCGAAGGTGACGGACAGCCCCTGCTGACCGGCGAGAATCGTGGCCTGGCGCCGGAAGTCCTCGGTCCCGCGCACCACCAGCGGCCGGCCGCCAAACCGATCCACAGCCAGCGAGAGGGCAAGCAGCGCCGCAGCCGTGGTCGCCTGTGTCACCCGGACCTGGCTGGCCTCGTCCGCTACCACACCGCCTCCCGGCACGCGGTAGATCACGGCGCCATTGCTGCGCACGGCCGAACGCAGGCGCCGGTAAAGGATGTGATGGGCCTGGCCCGCATCGCCCACAGCGAGCACGTCGGCGTCGCGGTGGGTGGCCCGTTGCCGACGCCCGCGCAGCACCGGCAACGCCTCGGCGTGGTCCTCGCGCCACTTGCTGGCGACGTGCTGGATGCTGTCCTGCCGGAGCACGCCGCGCAGCCCGCTCGCCCGCTCTACCCTCATGCGCGTCCGGTAATAGGCCGCTAGCGCGCCCGCGCAGGCCCGGTGCTGCTGGCGCAAGGCCAGCGCCGCTGCCTGGTGCTCGGCATCCAGGATGTAGGCGTTCAGCCGTTCCCAGCTTGCCGGGTCCGCGCTCTTGGCCTGGGCCTTCACGTTCAGCACATAGGCGCCGAGCCGCTGCTGCCTTTCGGCGCAGGGATGCGCTTGGCGATCACAGCTTGGCCGCGGCCTCGGCGAGGATGCCCTGCATCTCGCTGATCCGGTCGAGCAGGGCGCGCACGTCGCTGGCCGCAGCTTTCCGTCCTGGCTGTTCGGACAACCACAGCTTGAGCAACCCGCCAAGCCGGCCCTGGTCGGCGTTCACCTTCGCCAAGGCCGCAACCTGCTCGTGGCTTGAAGCCGCCAAACGGAAGGTGGCACCCATGCCGGCGGCCCGCAGGTAGGCCGAAACGGACAAGCTTGCGGCGGCGGCGCGGGCCTTGATCTCTGCCCGCTCGGCGTCGGTGACGATCACCTGGAGGTGGTTCGCCCGGTCCCGCGCTATGCCGGCCTGCGGCTTCGCCATGGCGCTCCTGCCCTGCTCCCACGTCGAGCCGAAGGCGAGTAAGCCCCACGCATTGCCATGTAGCAATGCCTATCCTGCTCCATCTAACCCCATGACGCTGTGCGGCTTTCAGTGTCACCGTTCTGATGTCAGTTTGACAACGCCGCTCATGGACGCATGGTGTCCTTTGCGGCCCTGCACCGCCGCATAAAGACATCAAGCAACGCCAAATGCCAGAACGTAGAACACTGCCTGTCCGGGGGCACGCTCGGGTCACTTTTCGCGCCCGCATCGCCATGGTCCGCACCGAATTGAATCAGGGCCATACCGCCAAGGCAATCTTCGAGCGAGCCCTCGCCTGCAGTGGTGGTCAAACCCGCCGATGTGACCGCGCCCAACACTCCAGCAACAGGGGCACCAACCCATGCCCGACCTGACCCCCTCCGCTCTCGCACCTTCGAGTACGACGGCCAGCCGCGCCAAGACGACATCGAACGCCTCATCACCGGACCGAAGCCAAACGCCAGGAAGTGAGGCAACCCGCACGGCCCACTTTGTGCTGCAGGGCAAGGGGGCGTCGGCAAGAGCCTGGTCGCCAGCTTTCTTGCGCAATATCTTACAGACCAGGGGCGGTTGCAGGGCTGCTTCGACACCGACCCGGTGAATGGCTCCCCCCAGAGCGTCGGCGCACTAGGTGCTGGGCCAGTCGAGCTGCTGGCCAACAACGCGCTCAACGTCAAAGGCGTGGAGCGGCTCATCGAGGGCATCACCATTGCCGCGAAAGACGTTGTCATGGACAACGGCGCCGCGTCGTTTCTGCCGCTGTCGCGCTACCTGGTCGAGAACGACATCGCCGACGTGCTGAAGCAGCACGACGTGGGCATGATGGTGCACACCGTCGTGACCGGCGGCAGCAACGGGCTGGACACGATGAATGGGCTGGAGGCCCTGGTCGGCCAGCTCACGCCCAGGGCGCAGATCGTTGTGTGGGTCAACGAGTTCTTCGGCCCGGCCCGCTACCGGGGAACCGACTTCGAGCAGACGGCGATCTACCTGCAGAACCGCTCGCACATCCGCGGCGTCGCCTACCTGCGCCAGCTTGACCCGCAGATGTTCGCGCCGAACCTGGCCGACATGCTGGAGCGCAAGCTGACCTTCGCCGAGGCCGCCGCTTCCCCGAACCTAGCGTTACAATTACACTCTCTAGCAGTCTGTCGGAGTGGAGTGTTGGGCCATT
>CAXTCN010000415.1:0-2621 GCA_964242575.1 uncultured Acetobacteraceae bacterium
TCAAGGCAATTGGAGCGGGAGAGGACAGCGCGAACCTGCAGGACGAGCGCGACGCCGCGCTGCGGTCCATGTCGGGCATCCTCGACCTGCACTACGATAAGCAGGCGAACGGCGACATCACCATCCTCGGCCGGAACGGGTTTTCGTTCCCGCTGGACGCTCGCCTCGTCACCGACCCTTCCGTGCTGTCGCCCGCCTCCAGCTACGCACCCGGCGGCACGGCGGTGCCGCCTATCCTCCTGTTCAGCAGCAACCCGGCCATCCTGCCCGAGGACGTCACGCGGCAGTTGTCGGGCGGACAGCTGGGCGAGCTGGTCCAGCTGCGCGACACGACCTTGCCGTCCTACACGGCCAGCCTCGACGCCCTCTCGGCCAGGATCGCGAACGGGTTCGCGGCCCAGGGACTGCGGCTGTTCACGGACGGGGGCGCGGCCTCCGTCCTGTCCGCCCATCCCGGCCTGTCCGGACAAATCCAGGTCAATCCCGCCGTCCTGGCCACCCCGTCCCTGATCCGGGACGGAACTTCGCCGAGCGACTTCCCGGTCAACCCGCCCGGCGGACCAGCGGGCTTTGCCGACCTGATCGGCCGGATCCTGACCAGCACGTTCCCCGGAGGCCCCGGCTTGCCCAGCTTGATGGCGGACGCGCAATCATTCGTGGCCCGCCAGTCAACGGCGGCAGGCCAGGCAACCGGGGAGCTTGCGGGCGCGCAGTCGTACCAGACCACGCTGGCCACCCGGCTGTCGGACGGATCGGGCGTGAACGTAGACCACGAGATGGCCCTGATGATCCAGCTGCAGAACTCGTACCAGGCCAACGCCCGGGTGATGCAGACGACGCAAGCCCTGTTCACGGCGCTGCTGGACGCAACCCGTTGATCGTGCAGCGGCAACCGGAACGGAAACCACCATGTCAACGCTAGTCCTGGATCTCAAGGCGAACGACACGATGATCATCAACGGGGTGCCCATCCGGTTCTGCAACCGGGTGCGGCTGGAGCTGCACGCGCAGGCCCGCTTCCTGTTCGGCAAGCAGATCATGCCGCCCGGGACCGACAACACGCCGGCGCGCCGCATCTACTACGCGGTGCAGACTGCCTATGTCGGCACCGAACAAGAGCGCCTATCGGCCCGCGAGGCTGCCCAGCGGTTGTGCGACGAGTTCGCGGAGGCAACCACGAGCCAGACGGTCGTGAGAATCCTTGCGGACGTCATGCGGGCCGTCGGCGAGGACCGCTGCTACGACGCGCTGAAGCTGGTGCAGCGCATCATGCGACACGAGGAGGCTGTCTTGCCCCGCCTGCCCTCCTCCCCTTCCTTCATTGAGATGGACGCCGCGGAATGACAGCACCCATCGGCCCATCCACCTACGGCCCGTTGGACCGGATGCTGGCGTCCGCCCGCTCCCTGCAGGGCCAGAGCGAGGTCCTGCAGGAGCAAACGGTCACCGGCAAGATCTCGCAGTCCTACGCCGGCCTTGCGTCCGCTTCCTCGCAGGTGCTGGACCTGACCGCGGTGACGCGCCAGGCAGCCGCCTACTCCCAAACCATCGAGTATGCCCAAGGCAAGGCCTCGGTCATGCAGGACGTGCTCACGCAAGTGAACGGCATTGCCAGCACGATGGCGGCGGCTACCCTTGGGGCTGGGGGAACAACCTCACCGGCGGCAATCCAAGGCATGGCGGAGCAGGCAAGGCTCGCGCTGCAGCAGATCGCCTCCCTGATGAATGCGAAGTATGCGGGCGACTACGTCTTTGCCGGAGCGGACACGTCGAACCCGCCGGTGCCCTCGGCCGAGGGCATCACCGCTTCGGGCATGTTCACCCAAATTGGCGCCCAGGTCGCCGCCCTTGCCGCCGCGCCGACCAACCCACCCGTCGGGACGGTGATCGCCAACACCGTGTCGATCGCCTCCAGCCCCGCGGCGGGCACAACGGTCTTCTCGGCTTACCTGATCGGAGCAGGCGCCACCGCCAGCGCGGTGTCTGTCCAGGTCTCCGACTTCCAGCGGGTTACCCTGGACTTGCCGGCGAACCGCAACGTGAGCGCTGCGTCCGACCCGGCAATCTCGGGCACGGGCAATGCTATCAGCGATATCATGCGCAGCCTTGCGGTGATCGCGAACACCACCGGCGCGATGGCGGCCAACCCGGACTTCGCGACCTTGATGAAGGACGCAACCCGGACCCTGAGCTCCGCGTCGCAGACGGTGTCGGAGGAGGCCGGACAGATTGGCCTGGCGCAGAACACCATGACCACGGCGACGGCCTCGCACGCATCGCTCAAGACGATCCTCGACAAGCAGCTTTCGGTCCTCACCGACGTGGACATGGCGAGCGCTATCTCGCGGCTGCAGGCCGTGAACTTCCAGCTGCAGGCGAGCTACAAGATCCTATCGCTGGCGCGGAGCCTGAACCTGGCGAGTTTCCTTTAGGCCGGAAGCCGAGTCGCTCATTTTGGCCCGTCCGGCATCGGCATCCAGTGCGTTGGGCGCGGCATCTCGGGCCACTGCGATGGGAAGTAAATGCTTCTATCGTTGCCCAAATAACCTGGCGTTGAGGGAAAGCCTGGGATTGACCCGGTTTGGTGGACACCCTGAAGCTTTCACGCGAGGTGTTCATTA
>CAXTCN010000416.1:0-2608 GCA_964242575.1 uncultured Acetobacteraceae bacterium
CCTGCACCGCCGTCCGCTCGACCTCGGCCCAGTCAAACTGAACCGTGTCAGTGGCGCGGTCCCATTGGGCCGCAGGCTGCGCGGAGGTCGCTGCGTTCTGGCTTGAGCCAGACGATGCTGCACCGCTCGCGGCCGAGGCGAAGGTGGCGTCCGGCGTGGCCGGCTCGCTGCCGCGTATGTGCTCTTGCTGGTCCTGCTGCCCACCTGTCCCGGCTTCAGACTTGTCGTCTGCCACCGACATGGGTTCCGGAGTGGCATCCAATGCGCGGGTCTCCTGTCCGGACTTCACCTCAGCACCCTCTTGGAGCGGAGCCGCCTCGGCCGCGCCAGCCTGCTGCTTCGGCTTGGGGCCGGGCCGCTTGCGCATGGGCGCGGCAACCGGGTCGGCGATGGTGCCATCGGCATCAGCAGTGCCGCCCGCTGCATCGTCGCTGTCCATCGTGGACAATGGCTCGGGCGGGGCGGCCGGCTTCGGCTTGCGTCCTCGACGCACCGGGGTAGGGGCATCGCTCAGGGCGGCCAGGACCTCCTCGGGGGAGGTGGCGAACTCGTTGCTGCTGGCAGCCTTCGGCTTGCGAGCCATTTGCGATCCTTGTGGTTCAGGACCGTCCTGATACGGCATCGGGGGGCCAGTGAAAACCAGGCTGTAGCGCGAGGAACTACGCGTCTCGGAGTGGCCACATCACCGCTGCTCGGCGTGTCCCGGAGCTGGGTCAAGGCCGAGTTCCTGGCGGACGTGCGCGAACTTGGCCGGGTTGGCCAGGCGGGATCAGTCCGACCCGATGAACATGTTGGTTATGTGGTTTGCTCTGGTGAGAGCGTGGCCATCATCTCGGCCGAGCGCCGGTGAACCTCCGCGTCACGCTCAAGGTTCTTGGGAAACCGGGTGCGCCGTGACAGGACGATCGCCTGCGCCGCCTGTCCCTCGTGCCAGTGTCGGGCTGCCGTGATGGCGGCATCCCATCCCCGCTTGAACTCCGGCCCTTCCTCGAGTGCCGCCTCTTTGGCCAACGCATTCTCCTCTGCCAAGCCCATTGGGACCATCGCGGGCCGTTGCCAATACCATGGGACGATCGGCAATCGAAGCAGCGTTCTCCTGGTCTAAGGCGAAGCTGGGCTGGTAGGCCGGGCGAAACCGCACGCAGGCTGCACGAGAGTGGCAGTTATAGGCGGTCCGGCAAGGTCCAGCGGTCCTCTGCGTCTTGCCCTAGGGAGCCGAACGTGCGCCATGTGACGAAGATGCCCGTGCTGCCACGCAAGCTGCAGACTGATGCCTGGCAGTGCACCCAGGATATGAGCCAGCACGGAGGCAGGTTTCCTCCTGTGGATACATCAAGCTGCTGAAAGAGCTTATGGAACGCTGAGCCGAGGAGGTCCCGATCGGCTCCGATCTGGGCTCCCAATATCGCCCTGGTTGACGAGTTCTGTCATAGGTTAGTTGAACGTCGGCTGGTTTTGGTTCAGTGCTGATCCGCACGCTGATGCGTTGAAAGTGCCTCCGAGGCCTACTGTCGCCGCTTGGCCCGGGCACCCCCCTTCGACATGATCGAACCCGGTGCCGCCGGAACAGGCGGCCGAAAGCAGGGAGCATGGCGATGCGGGATGTGATGGCAGGATTGCTGGTGGTGCTGGCCTCGGTGCCGGCAGCATGGGCACAGACATCCGCGCCGCTGGTCCCACCGGCGCCGTCCGGGCCGATTACGATCGAGAAGCAAGGCTCGTTCTTCGTCGGCGGGCGGGATGTCCACTCCAACGATCTTTCCACACTTCCCGCCTATGCGCCCGCGGGGACGATCACGGTCGACCAGATGTACGTGCAGTTCCAGGTTCCGGCCGGGGGCGCGACGGCGACGCCGGTTGTGCTCATCCACGGCTGTTGCCTGACCGGCAAAACCTGGGAAACCACGCCGGACGGGCGGATGAGATGGGCCGAGTATTTCGTCCGCAAGGGCCTGCCAACCTACGTGATCGACCAGGTGTGGCGTGGCCGCTCGGCCGGCGACCCTTCGGGGGTCAACGCGGTGCGCAAGGGCGCGCCCACCGACAAGCTGCCAACGGTGTTCTCGGCCTCGCATGAGGCGGCCTGGGCAATCTTCCGCTTCGGTGCCACCTTTCCGCAAACCTTCCCGGACCTGCAGTTCCCGGTGGACGCGCAAGCCGAGTTCTGGAAGCAGATGGTGCCGGACTACGTGGCCTCGCTGCCGACTCCCAACCCGACTGTCCCGGCGCTTTCAGCCCTGGCGCAGAAGCTGGGCGGCGCGGTGCTGCTGAGCCATTCGCAATCTGGCGTCTACCCGTTCCAAACGGCGGTGCTGAACACCAAGGAGATCGCGGGGATCATCTCGGTGGAGCCCGGCGCCTGCCCGGAACCGACCGACGACATGGCGCCATACAGGGGCATCCCGATCCTGGTTCTGTTTGGTGACTACGTGGACCAGTTCCCGCGCTGGGCGCCTCGGCTGAAGGGGTGCCGGGCATTCGTCGAGAAAGCGAGTGCGGCTGGCGGCCATGCCTCGCTGATCGTGCTGCCGGACCGGGGCATCCACGGCAACTCGCACATGCTGATGCAGGACAGGAACAACCTGCAGGTCGCCGACATCCTGCTGGA
>CAXTCN010000417.1:0-2603 GCA_964242575.1 uncultured Acetobacteraceae bacterium
AAAGCGCCTTGGGCCGGGGCTCCACATCCACGATCTGAATTGTGCACCAAGGTCAGATGCCGCCGCTGATGACTTGACTGGCAGGGAGAGGGGGCTTGTTGATTGCATCGCCGATGCAATCGAGGACATGGCGTAAGATGGTGCTGCCAGGGATAGGTTCGGGGCATGTGCTGACGCCAAGCTCGGCATAACCACCGATCCTTACCAGGGTCCGTTATGGGCAGATGGAGCAGACCCGGCAGCAGGCAGCCTGGGCGTAGGACTGCGCGGCCCGACAGAGTAGGGCCGAGCATGGGGCGATGAAGCGGCTCGGGCCTGGGCTATGCGGCAGCCTTGGGTTCGTCAAGCGCGACCGGCACTGCGAACGCCAGCGTCCACCGTGTTCCGTTGCCGGAGTGGACATCCAGCGTGCCACTGATCTGTTCCACCAACTTCCTGGCCAGCCCCAGCCCGTGCCGGGCGCTCTCGGCCTCCACCTTGAAGCCCACCCCGTTGTCCTGGATCGTGATCGTCGCGCTGTCCTCCTGCGTGCGCGCCAGGGTGACCCTGATGCTCCCGTCCTGGTCTGGGAAGGCGTGGCCGTAGCTGTTCGTCACCAACTCCGCGACCGCCATGCCAAGCGCGGTCACCGCGTTAAGGCCAAGCGGGATGGCCTCCGCCCGGCAGACGACCCGCACCGGCCGGCTCCGCTCGGCTTGCAGCTCCGGCAGGCGCGCGCACAGCGCACGGAGGTAGTCCGCCAGGTCCACGGTCTCGCTCAGCCCGATGCCGAGAAGGCTGTCGTAGACCTGGGCCAGTGTGGTCACCCGGCGCATGATCAGCTCGATCCCCTGCCGAGCCTCTTCGTCGGCCGTAGTCCGCGCGAAGCGTTCCAGCATGCCGCTGACCGCCTGCAGGTTGTTGCGGACCCTGTGCTGCAGCTCCTCTGCCATCAGTTCCTTGGCGTCGACCAGCGCCCGCAACGCCTTGACGCGGGTGGCGGCGGCGATGGCCTCGGCCAGCACGCGGGCGAAGCCGGTCAGGAAACCGATGTCATGTCCGTTCCACTGCTGTGGCCGGGAGCTGTGGATCCCCAGCACGCCGTAGGGCGCTCCCGCAACGGCGGGGATGACCACATCGACGCCTGATACGATGCCGTGCTCCCCATAGAAGGCCGGCAGAGCCAGCATGTTCGCGTCCTGCTGGGTGCCGACGATCACTGGTGTGCCAGTGGCATAGGCTCGTGCCTGCGGCGAGCGTTCGTCGGCTTGCGAGCTGACCCGGCCGACGACACCAGGCTCCCAGCCCCATGCGGCCTCGACGAGGAGGTCGTTCTTGGTGCCCCGATAGCGGCAAACCGTGCAGAACGGCACGTCCAAGGACACGGCGCAAACGCGTGCGGCCTCTGCCAGGATCTTGAGCAGGTCAGGCTCACGGAACGCGAAGCTGCCGAACGACACCAGCGCGGCCTGCTGCCGCAGCAGCCTCTCGACGGTGCGGTCGCCGCTGCTGTTAGACATCCTGCACTACCCTAAGGAGAAAAGAGACCGTCCTCATTAGGGAATGTTAGGTGTTGTCTTCTGAATTCAAGAAGGACTGAGTTTAGATGAGGGAACTATTTACTAAGCTGATGCTGCATGTCTAAAAAGACTCTTTTAGTCAGTGCTACATTAACACTTGCATGTGTCTTTCCGGGACTTAACTCCAGGGCATCGTTAGTACAAGGCCGGGCTGGCGCGAGTGTAGGGCTGGATGACGGAGGACCGCCGGTCCTACGCACGTGAGATGCTGGCGGCGATGGCACGAGTGCCAATACGCTGCGCTCAGGCACACACCTGGAGCATGTTGGTGGCCGGTGTGGGCCTGCTCGATCCGCGATCAGGCCTCTGCTGCGAGGGACCCCATGGATACCGCCGGTAAGCCGAGGTGGGCATGTCTCTTATAGAGCTCCGGCCAGGACCCGCGTCTGGAACAACAGCGCAAGACTAGGGGGCAAGACGACCGGACCATGATAGCGCCCCCGGCTCAGGTCACGGACGCTGAGCACGGCGGGGCCGTCTTGCCACTCGTCTCGATCAACGCTGTCCGGCCAGTCGCTGCCGCGCCACAGGAGCGGACGCAAGCCGTCCGCGTCCTCGATCCAGTGCCACCCGCTTTTCTCGGGCTCCTCGGGGCGGCCATTCCAGATTGCGAAATCATGCATGTTGGTCGTCTCTCCTGCTGGTGGCCGGACGATGGCGCCGGCTCTTCGCTGTTCATCGTGACCAGTGTCGCTAGCTTCTTTGCTTCCGCGACCTGCGACCGACGCTTGCGGCGAGTAGCTGGGACCAGGGACTTCGACCGGGTCGTGTCGTAGCTTGCCCAAAAAGGCCCGAAGGCTTCGGGAAAGCAAAACGGGATTAAACGCATCAGCAATGAGCCTTGAGGGGCTTGAAGGGTGATGCGATTAGCTTAGAGTAAGTATAGAACGCAGCGCCGATAATGTAGATAAATAATTTTCGTGTTTAGCTTAGTAAAACTAATCCCTTATCAATGCAAAAACCTGAAGACAACATTACTTCTATTCTCATTAAGAGCCTGTTTGACTATGCTGCCATGTATTCGGGGCGGTGATAGGCACGCAG
>CAXTCN010000418.1:0-2601 GCA_964242575.1 uncultured Acetobacteraceae bacterium
CACTCGGAACAGGCGGCTGGTTTGGATCGGAAACACCGGCTGATTTCGTCGGAATACGCATCTTGCACGCCTCCGTCCAGGCGGGATCACCGTTGTGGAGCGCTGAGCGCAGGTACGCCCACCGCTGGCGAGTGGCTGCAAGAGAAGTACGGCAATAAGGTCCGTCGGTCCTGGCGAAAGCTGTACATCGGCTTGGACGCCGGCAGCGGCAAGATCGTCGCAGCCTCGCTCACGGCCAAGGAGGTCAATGACGGTGCCGAGGTCGGCCCCTTGCTCGACCAGGCTCAGGGCGCGGTAGCGTCGTTCACCGGCGACGGCGGACACCACCAGGACCGCGTCTACGCCAGCGTTGCCGAGGGCCACCTAAAAACGGCGGTCATCGTGCCGCCGCGTTTCACCGCCGTGCCGAGTGCAGCCCAGCTCAGACGAACTGCCAATCAAAGCGGCCTCCGGTGCGGGTGACGCGTCCGGCGGAGGTTTCGGCGAAGTGGGTGGTGAACACCGTCGCTCCACGCTCTGCCGCCTGCTCCAACGCCCAAAGCCGCGACGCAAGGCTCGCCTCCGGGAACTCGCAGAAGCAGGACGTCAGGCCGGGTTCGTACACCTGCAGCGGGTGGTGCATCACGTCGCCGGCGAACAGCGCCTCCTGCCCTTCCGAAACAAGGCGGATCGAGGCATGGTCAATGCTGTGCCCGGGCGTGCGCAGGAACGAGACGCCGTCGAGCACCTCGCTACCGTCAACTTCGATCAATTCCGCAAGCCCGGCCTCGACCACCGGGCGCACGCTGTCGTCATAGACGCCCGGCAACGGCGTGCGGACCATAGGCCCGAGCGCCGCGTCGAACGGCGGGATCGCCGTGCCGTTGGAAAGGGCCTCGTTGTAGGCCTGCTCCCGGCGTGAGAACACGTAACGGGCGTTCGGGAATGTCGGAAGCCAGCGTTCCTCGTCCAGGCGGGTGTTCCAGCCCACGTGGTCGGCATGGAGGTGGGTCAGCAGCACGTGGTCCACGTCCGCTGGCTGTACGCCTGCCTCCGCAAGCCTGTCCAGGAACGGTTCCTGCAGGTGGTGGAATATCGAAACGTTGGGCCTATGCTTGTCGTTTCCCGTCGCTGTGTCAACCAAGATCGTGTGGCGAGGGGTGCGGACCAGCCACGTGTGGATGCTCTGGATCAGGATACCCGTCCGAGCGTCCAGTGATCCGGGGCCGAACCGGGCGCGGTGACGCTCCAGCGCCTCCGGGTCGGAGCCGGGGTAAAGCGTATCCTGCGTGAAGGCATGCAACGTCAGCTCGTCAATCCGTGTCACCGTGGCGCTGCCGATCTGGTAGGTGTCGGCTTTGCGAGTCATTGCGCTGGTGTGACCGACGTGGCGAATGTGCTTTGCAAGGCGTGTCTCCCAACTGCTCCATCGGTTACTTGCACCCGAAACGTCCGGGGCAGGAGGGCACGGTGGCTTATAGGTCCGATCCGCGCCACCGATGGCGCCTTGCAGCCCGGATTCGGGTAGGAAGCGCGACATGGAACTTGCCGACATGGACATGGGCCTGCTGCTCGCGTTGGATGCGCTGCTGGCGGCGCGCAACGTTACCCATGCCGCTGCCAGGCTCGGCATCAGCCAGTCGGCTCTTTCGGCGCGGCTGGCGCGGCTGCGCGAGGCCTTTGCCGACCCACTGTTCGTCCCGGCGGCAAGTGGGCGCGGCATCGTGCCAACATCCAGGGCAGCAAGCCTGCAGGCCGAGCTGACCAGCGTGCTGGCGCAACTGCGCCGCATGATGGAGGGGCCGGACGCGTTCGACCCGTCGCAGACACGGCGGACCTTCGTTGTCGGGATTTATGAGAACCCGGCCGCCTTCCTGCTGCCCGGCTTCGTCGCCCGGGTCATGGCCAGCGCCCCGCGTGCGCGGATGGCCTTCGTCGCGCCAGGGTCGGACATCACGGACCGCCTGGAACGCGGCGCCGTGGACGTGCTTGTGTCAGGACCGGGCGGGGCCGGGGGCGACCTGATGCGACGGCTCCTGTTCGAGGACGATTTCGTCACCGCGCAGCGCCAGGGCCACCCACGGGGCACGCAGCCGCTCGACCTCGACACGTTCTGCACGCTGGACCACCTGCTGATCTCGGCGGACGGGGGCGGCTTCCATGGGCTGGTGGATGGCGCGCTTGCGGCGCTCGGGCGGACCCGGCATGTCGCGGTTTCGATCCAGAGCTACGCATTGGCCTCCTCAATCCTCGCCAGCAGCAACTGCGTGTGCACGATGCCGCGCAGGTTCTTTAAGCGGCACGAAGGCGAGCTGGACCTGTTCCCGCCACCCCTGGAGCTTCCCCGGACGCAAATGCTTGTCCTGTGGCACGCACAAAGCCAAAACGACCAAGGCCACGCATGGCTTCGGGAGCAGATCTACACGGCTGCCGATCTGGCTTTTGGCTGACGCGACTTAATGGTTCAACGAGTCGTCCGGCTCTGCTGAACGGTTTAATCGTGAGCCAACAGGAACAACCATTAAGGTAAAAGGCTGGCCCTAGTAACCAACGAGAATTCAGAGCGTTTTTGGCTTGGCGGCGCGGCAGACGAGCGTTGCCGTTGAGGGCTCTGGTCTGTGG
>CAXTCN010000419.1:0-2568 GCA_964242575.1 uncultured Acetobacteraceae bacterium
TTTTCCCCCCTCGGGACAGGCTCGCCCTGCATGAGGCGGTGCTGGACGAGATCCTCGAAGAACGCGCGTCGAGTTCCCGAGGCAGGCAGGTGCCGCGCGGGGTCAAGCGCAAGATGAGCGGCTATCCGCTGCGCCCGCGCACCCCACAACCGACGACGTGGGTCGATATCGCCACCGCCATCCGCATCGCAAAGTGAACAGTATTGTGGTTAAGGTGGCGATTGAGATGTGTGGATGGACGGCGTGGTGAAGATCATCATCGGTCGCGAGCGTCGGCGGCAGTGGAGCAGGGCGGACAAGCTGTGCATTGTCGGGGAAACGCACGAGTTGGGCGCTCGGGTTTGCGACGTCGCGGCGCGGCCCGGCCTGTGCGAGAGCCTGCTGTTCGCGTGGCGACGGCAGGTGCGCGAGGGTTTGCTGGTTGAGCCGGCCATGCCAATGTTCATGCCGGTGCAGATGCTTGAAACGCCCCAGGTGACGCCGGCTGTGCCGTCACAGGCGTTGGTGCATGGATGCCGGGGTGGCCTGACCCTGATGAGGCAGGTATGTACCCGCCATGCCATTCAAGCACAACGCCGCGCGCCGCCATCGCATTCCCCGGGCGCGCTACCGCGTCACGGACTGGCCAGCTTACGAGGCGGGGCTGCGCCGACGGGGTGACCTGACGGTTTGGGTGGACGAGGCGGCGCTGGCGGGGTGGCAGGCATCGCGCCGCAGCACGCCGGGCGGGCAGCCGCGCTACTCTGAGCTGGCGATTGAGCTGGTGCTGACGCTGCGGCTGGTGTTCCACCTGGCCCTGCGTCAGGCGGAAAGGTTCGCCCGCTGCGTGCTGAAGCTGCTCGGCGTGGCGCTGCCGGTGGCGGACCACACCACCCTAAGCCGGCGTGGCCGTGCCTTTGCCGGACGCCAGCCGCGTGTGCAGCCTGGCACCGGGCCGGTCCATCTCGTTCTGGACAGCACGGGGCTTGAGCTGTTCGGCACGCGAGTGGTGTGCGGCCAAGCACGGCCGGCTGCGCCGGCGCTGGCTCAAGCTGCACCTGGGGGTCGACGCCGGCACGGGCGAGATCATGGCGCACGTGCTGACGGACGGAGACGCGGACGATGCGGCGCGGGCAGCCGGAGTGGATCGGGACCGGGACCGCAACGCTGCACCAAGTGGACGTGATCGAGTTCCTGTGGGCGTCGATGGCGCTGTTCGACGACGACCTGCCCGACCCCGGCACCGCATCCCGCTACCGGCCGCACTGGCTCGACCTGCACTCCCTCCCGGACGCCCGCCTGCGCATCCTACGGCTGCTCGGAGACAGTCCGGACGGGCGCTCGCTCGATCAACTGCTGCCGGAGCAGGGCGGGAAGGCCGAGGACCGAACGGAGGCCATGCTGAAACGGCGTTCGGCTTGGACCAGCACATTCGTGGCCAGCCTGGAGCTCGCCAAGCAAGGCGAGGCCGGCCTGGATCAGGAGCAGGGGTTCGCGCCGATCCGGGTTCAACAGGGAGCAGGCGCCGCGTTGCCGGCTGACGGGTGGACATAGCCGTGCCGAAGCAGCGACCATCACGCGGCCCGGCCTGCTCCCCGGGAGGACCGTCCGGCCAAGTTGGGCCGCACGCAATGCCGGTCTGGCATCACCGGCTCCAGGACCCAGCCACCCGAAGCGCACCCTGCCAAGAGCTGGATGCTGGAAGGGTCTTCTAGTCACCACTGAAATCGGCTTCTGAAACCGACAAGCTGGACCGGATGAAGGCGCAGAACCAGCAGCTTTGGGCCGTGACCACGGACGTCCTCGCGGGGCTGGCGAACTGCGAAGGCGCCATCGAGCGCGTCGTGGGCATAAGTGACGTCGAGCTCGGCTTCCAGGCGCTTCTCGGCAGCCGGCCTCACAGCCACTGCGGATCCAACCCACACCGTTGCATTGCAGTTTTGCGTAAGTGGGTTCTTTGTCCTGTTCAGCCTTACGGTCAATCCTTGCCGTGGTTTCTACGGTATATTAAGGCGAGCTACCTGCTGCGCAGACGGTTTGCGTTCGCAGTTGCCCGGCGGTGCCAGGGTGTCAGAAAGGCTTCCGCCGACGCTGCGTGCGGTAGGAACAGAAGCTCGCAGATTTCCAAAGCGGCATCGGCTTTCTCATTGAGCATGCGATGATACTCGGCAGCCGAGCAAGTGCTTTGGGCCATCATGACGCTGCGTTGGATGACGGTCTCCCAGGATGCCCAGGCGAGTTCAACCAGCATTTGAGATGCGCGTGAGGCTGGATGGTGTTTATGGGATGACATAGGACTGACATGCTGAGTTGAGATGAAATAGATACGATACAACAAAAAAGAGGCGACCTCCAAGGACGCCGCCGAGTTTTGGGAGAAACGTCCTGCAACGGGCAGAGCCACGTTGCAGGAGGCAATTTATCAAGCATTCAAGCCTGCGCAAGCCAAGATTTGTGCGTTGCATAATACTTGTTCAGACGAAGCTTGCAGAGCGACAACGACCTGTCTGGATGGAATATTTGTAGAGGGTCATGCTGACCATCCATCAGTTACGTTGACCAGAGCGGCGGCAACGGCAGGGCGGCTTG
>CAXTCN010000420.1:0-2551 GCA_964242575.1 uncultured Acetobacteraceae bacterium
CTGCTGATCCTGGTGCTGCTGTATGGGGCGCTCGGCTCGGTGCGCGACGCCTTGCTGGTGTTCAGCGGCGTGCCGTTGGCACTGTCCGGCGGGCTGCTGGCGCTGTGGCTGCGCGGGATGCCGTTCTCGGTTTCTGCCGCGGTGGGCTTCATCGCCCTGTCCGGCGTCGCGGTGCTGAACGGGCTGGTGATGATCAGCTCCATCCGCGACCTGGCCGTACGCGGGCACCTCGCCCTGCGCGACGCCGTGTTCCAGGGCGCCATGACCCGGCTGCGCCCGGTGGCGATGACGGCGCTCGTTGCCTCGCTCGGCTTCGTGCCGATGGCGGTGGCCACCGGGACCGGCGCCGAGGTGCAGAAGCCGCTGGCGACCGTGGTGATCGGCGGCCTGATCAGCGCCACGCTGCTGACGCTGTTTGTGCTGCCGGCACTGTATGTCCGCTTCCACCGCGCGACGGTGCCGGGCCGGCCGGAGGCGGCCACGGCACCCGAGCCGCAACGGGCGCCCGCCGAGTGACGTGTGCGCCCATCAACTGCCCAACAGGAGATCGACCATGAGGATGTTCGCCATCGTCGCCGCCGCCCTTCTTGCCCTGTCGTCAGCGGCATCCGCGCAGGGCCACAACCACGGTGCCGACCGCAAGGGGCCGCATGGCGGACCCATGCAGGACGTGGCTGACGTGGAAGCGGAGCTTGTCGTCGCCGACAAGGTGCTGACGGTCCACGTGTATGACGAGGCAGGCAAGTCGGTGCCGGCCGCCGGCTACAGCGGCTCCGCCCTGGTCGGCAGCGGCCAGGGCCGGCAGGTGGTCCAGCTCGTGCCGGGCGACGGCAACACCCTGTCCGGCACCGCGGCGGCCGCGGTGGCGCGGGGCGCGCCCGTCACGCTGCAGCTCAAGGCGCCCGGCGGCAAGACCGGGCAAGCCCGTTTCTAGGGCGGGCGCCGTCCCGTGCTGGAGATGCTGGCGCTTGCCGCCTCGCTCGGCCCGGCCGGGGCGGGCCGATGCGTGGAGCCGCCGCGCATCGCCTCCGGAGTGGCCGCGCTGCACGGTGGGGTGACGGAGGCCGAGAGCTTCACCTTGGCCGAGATCCGGGAGATGGCGCGGCGGAGCGGGAAGGCGCTGGTCCACCCTCCGCTCGGCTTCTACATAACAAATTTCGGTCATGCCTACGACACGCGCACCGTGACGGAGACCAGCCCCGACGGCGCCCGGTGCGGCACGCTGACCACCGTCACGGTGCGGCTCATGCTGACCGACCGCGCCGTGGTTGTCGCCAGCGACCTGCACGAACACGGGTGCGACCGTGAGGTCGTGGCCCGGCACTATCGCAAGCACGCCGCGGCGGACGACCAAGCGGTGAGCGAAGGCGTCCAGGCCCTGAACAAGGACCTGATTGCAGCCTGGCCGGCAATCCAGGGGCGCCTGCCGCTGTCCGGCGCTCCGGAGGAGGCCGACCTCCGCGCGGCCATAGAGCCGGTCGTCGCAAAGTCCATGGCTGGCGTCGAGCGGATGCGGACGGAAGCCGTCGCGAAGGTGGACACTGCGGACGAGGTGCTTGCCTTGGCTTCGTCGTGCACCACCCGTTCGTAGGTCTGCCTGCACCCAGCAAGGCGGTGCCGGAAGCGCCGTGGCCGGCTTGCTGCCGGAACAGGGACAGGCCATGCCGGCGCTTTCTGACGGCCAGGCTGTTCCGGGTTGCGTTTCGACCCGGTTGTGCCGCCGGAGGCAATCAGGCATCGTCCCGGCACGATGGTCCCGCGCGAGCGGGTGAAAAGGGAACGCCGTGCGTCCCGGCTGGGCATTCTGTCCCGGGGGCAAGGCGGCGGCTGCCCCCGCAACTGTGAGCGGCAATCATCGGTCCGTTCGGCCGCTTGGGCATCGCCCGGCGCCGGGTCACTGGGCTCCGCCTGTCGGACGCCTGGGAAGGCTGGACCGGCGGTGGCGACCCGCAAGCCAGGAGACCTGCCATCGGCGCAGACCCAATCCGCGGGGCGGGGTGCCCCACGGACCGGAGACTTTTGATGGCCAACGCAAGCGCATTTCCGTTTTCCGAGACCTTTCAGCCTGCCAATGCCGATGCGCCTGCCCGTTTCCAGGCGATAGCGGCAGCGTCTGCGGCAGCATTGCTGGGGCTGGTGCTGCTCTGGGGCGTTGGCTTCTCGCACATCGAAGCCGTTCACAACGCCGCGCACGATGCGCGTCACTCCGCCGGTTTCCCGTGCCATTGAGCGGCGTTCGTGCACCTGTTTCGGCGGATCGTCTTTGCGGCGGCCTGCGCGGGGCTGCTTACCGGCGTGCTGGCCACGGTGGCGCATCAGGTCGGCACCGTGCCGGTCATTTTGCGCGCCGAGGTCTATGAAGAAGCGGCTGGGGCGTCCCATGCTGCTTCTCACGCAGCCACAGGCGAGGTGGCGCATGGGCACGAGGAGCGTGGCTGGGCGCCAAGAGACGGTTTTGAACGCACGGGCTATACGGCGCTGGCCGATGTCCTGACTTCCATCGGCTACGCACTCCTGCTTGCTGCGGCGTTTGCATTGCTGGGTAGAGACG
>CAXTCN010000421.1:0-2521 GCA_964242575.1 uncultured Acetobacteraceae bacterium
CACCCAACTCTCCTTCGTTAAACGTCACCAAAGCGGAATGAGGGGATGCATGAGGGCCGCAGCTCCTGTTCGTTGCGGTGAATCTACGCTCGCCAGGGTCGCACGCGCAAGCATAGTGTGCTGATAACAAACAACATTCTAGCCTAGAAGGTGTCAATTACGAAAGCTCTGAGATGAGCCTCAGCGATGAGCGGGTATCAACGGGCAAGGAGGAGGGAGCCATACGGTAGCTCCCGGCCCGGAGCGAAGGTGGGCAGCAGCAACGTCCTACCCATCCCAAGCCTGGGCGTCTCCCCGCCAAGCGGGTAGAGTGGGGTAGCCAGAAGCCGTCTTACGCCGATAACTTGCTGCCTAAGCAGGGCAACTCGGCGCTTGACGACGGCAAGTCTCCCCCTTTCCGAACCGGATTTGCCATTTTTACGGCATCCGGCTCTCCATTTGCATACTTGACGTGTCTCTGTCTGGCGTTGGTTCCACTATTGGATGGCAGTTGATGCGGAGATACCGCGTTTTGCGCGTGCGAGCGCTGGCCAGCCATTCCAAGCCGTTTGCCTGACCCACGTTCGCCATGGCATTGACGTGATGCACCTGTATCGGCGTTCCGGTCGGTGAAGTGCAGAGAACGTTTTCGCACTCTCCTGCCGTTAGCCGAGCAGTTACATCCGTTCTGGTCGTAGCAAGGAGTGCTCCGACCGGCACCTTGTCTATCTCCGCTTGCAATGCGGGGTGTCCCACGTCTCTCAAATCTTGGAACAACCACACTACAACTTCAATCGCTTGTTCATTTTGTTTTCGTGTCTTACGACATGTCGTCCATTCGGCCGCCGAAACCGCTGCAAAACCTTGGCCACAGTGGTGCTATGCTTGCTTGCCAGGGTCAACATGAGGCTTTGGTTAGCTACCCACGCGAGCTTGTGCATCCGGGTTTTAACCCGTTTGTCCATTCGGTAGTAGTTCGCCAATCCTCTGATTTCCGCATTGAAAATGTTCACGATTTCATAGTCTGAGCTATGGATCAGAGCATTTCGATGCGTTCCCTTGGCAGAAGCATAATCACCGTAACCATGCTTGTTGCAGAAAGCGTTCAGCTTTTCCGCCGGGGTTCGGAAGATGATGCGCTCGCCAGGGGACCGTGTCGTGAACACGTATCTATCCCTTTGAAGCCTTGCCACCCGAGACCCGGTTTTGGTCTGTATGTCCTATCCAAGGAACCTAGCCCCGTCCGTTGCCTTGACGATCTCACTAATCTCCTCATTTTCGGTAGTCTCGGCATAGCCTTGATTTGGCTTGGGTCCGTAGAAGCACTGCCGGAGCGGCGGATGGGTGTGGAGTATGGCCAAGGCGGTGCGTTTAGAGGAGGTGCGGGGCTTCATCGGCGGGCTGTATGGGTCTGACCTGACCATTCCCCATTTCGGTGGACACGAGTTACGGCCTACGCGGCCGCGGCGAGTTGTTCTTTGTTGGTTGGCGTGGTGTAGCCGATTGCTGAGTGGAGGCGCTGCCGATTGTACCAGCCCTCGATGAAACCAAAGAGGGCCGACCGTGCCGCCTGCCTGGTTTCGAACGGGCCGTCGCCGTCCAGCTCGGTCTTGAGGCTGCCAAAGAAGCTCTCCATCGGCGCATTGTCCCAGCAATCGCCCTTTCGGCTCATCGAGCAGCGCATTCCGTGCTGATCCAGCACGCGGCGGTATTCATGCGCGGCATATTGGCTGCCACGGTCGGAATGGTGCAGCAGCCCTGGGCTGGGACGGCGATTGGTGATGGCCATGCGCAGTGCGGACAAGGTCAGCTCCTGCGGCATGATCTCGCTCATCGCCCAGCCAACCACCTTGCGCGAGAACAGGTCCAGCACAACGGCCAGATACAGCCATCCCTCGCCGGTGGCGATATAGGTCATGTCGGCTAGCCAAACCTGGTTCGGCGCGACCGCGGAGGCGAACTGCCGCGCCAAAAGGTTGGGGACAGGCGGGAAAGCATGGTTGCTGTCCGTGGTCTTGCGAAACGGCCGTCGGCGACGCGCTTGGATGCCGTGCGTGCGCATGAGCCGCGCGACCCGGTTCCGCCCCACCCGCTTGCCCTCGGCTCGCAGCGAGGCATGCACCCGTGGACTACCATAGCGGCGCCGGCTGTTAGCGGGCACGCGGCGGATATCCTCGACCAGCGTCCGGTTTGCCCCGACACGGGCACCTTCCGGCCGGCCACGCCAAGCGTAGTAGCCGCTGGCGCTGATGTTCAGCACCGAACACATGACCCGCACGGGGAACACCTCGCGATGGTCCTCGATGGATTGGAACATCATCTCGGCGGGCATCGAGAAGATGCCGACTGCTTTAAGATGTCGCGCTCCATCTGCGCCCGATCGAGTTCTTTACGCGAACGACGGATCTCCAGCTTCTTCGCCGAAGCCAGGGCAGCATCGGCAGTTGGCCGGCTGGCAGTCGCGCCCGACCCCGCCTCGGTCGCAGGGCCACGCCAGCGGCGTAGCACCGAGGGCTGCAAGCCCAACTCGGCCGCCACCTGC
>CAXTCN010000422.1:0-2501 GCA_964242575.1 uncultured Acetobacteraceae bacterium
TTTGACGCCGTCGCCGACCCAATGGCCCAACACTCCACTCCGACAGACTGCTAGACGAGCGCTATCTCGTCCGGACCAGGAGCGGATCCCAGATGGGCTGGCAGCACCCTGATACGCACAAACGCTCCGCTTCGTGGGAATGACGATGCTGCGAGGACACGGTTGTAGATCAGCAATGATTTGCAGCGCTGATCAGCGCTGCACCATGTTGATGTAACAAAATTCTCGTGGGCTTCACACCCGCGCTGGTTAACAACCAGCGGTGAACGAGGCCAAGTCGCAGCCACACGCCTGCAGCAGCATCATACCCCAGACATAATGCTTGGTCATAGGATAGGACCATATTACATACCTATGATTGCATTGCGTTTACCTTTCTCGAGTCATTTTCGTAACAGAAAACCACTTCCCATGTGCAGTGCGTTCCCTATACGTTCCTTTTGATCGTAGCTGGATCGACAGGAGCGTGACGCATGCAGACGGGGATCATAGCTGCGTTGTGTGCACAGATTTCGGCTATTGAGCAGACACACGGCACCTGCCCGCTTTCCTCATGCTTGCCATTCGGTGTTCCGAGACTAGACGCATGTCTTCCGGGCCAAGGCCTTGCCATCGGTGCAGTGCACGAGCTGTTCGCGGGTGGCCCCGCCGTCGAGCATGGGGCTGCTCCAGCGCTGTTCACAGCCGCTGTGCTGGCTCGCCGTGTTGGCCCGGTGCTGTGGATCGCGGCGCGGCGCGACCTGTATCCCCCGGCGCTGGCCCGCGCCGGCCTCGATCCTGCGCGCCTGGTGTTCGTCCATGCACGGCGCGGCGCGCTTCGGGCCATGGAGGAGAGCCTGCGCCACCCCGGCTTTGCCGGCATGATCTACGAGCATCAAGGGCGGCTCGACCTCGTCGCCTCGCGGCGGCTGCAGCTGGAGGCGGGGGCCACCGGGGCGCTCGGTTTCATACTGCGCCGTTCGCCCCGCTTCGGTGTGCTACGTGCTAGGCATCACCTCCATCGACCCGGTGCGCAGCGGTATCAAATGACATCAGGAACCCAGCCGGCGTGTTGCCTCAAGACGTATTGCTACCAGGCATCTTCATGTCGTTCGTCGCAGCCGATTTGCCAGCGGCGAGCACGATGTCCGGCGTAGCCCCTGCCACGGGCACCAGCGGTCCCAGCAGCATCTCACGCGCCGTTGTCGCCCGACGCACCTTCATGAACCGCTGCACCGTCCGCAGGTGGTCGGCACCGAACCGATCAGGGTGCAGGCCGCGCAACCGCTCCAGCGCGTCCGCCGCCGATAACGCAGGCTGCGCCTCCAACCACGCCAGTAATTGGTCCCGCACCGCGTCCAGCATCGACGTCCGCACAACGGGCTTGACCCGCACATAACGTCGCCGGTGCGTTGGCCGCTGCTCCCCCTCGGACCACGCCACCTTCAGGCTTGTCGTGAACTGGGCCAGGTCGATCGGTGCCGGTGTATCGCCACGGCCAGCTCCCATCCCACGCTAATCCACGCGCTTGCCCAGCTCCGCTTGTGCCGCACGCATCTCGGCGAGCAACAGGACTGGATCAGCGTTTGTCCGCATCTCCCGCAGCCGTACCTTGTCTGTCTCGGACACCTCTATGTGGGCCAGCGCCCGCGCCACTGGCGGCTCCGGCGCATGGTAACGCTTGATCACCCGCGCGCCCTCGCGCCGCTTCTCCCGCAGCTTGAACGAGGGTTGGAACAGGTTGCCGTGCAGGCGTGCCGCCGCGTGCAGCCGCCTCAACACCTCGCCGGCCAGCACGCCCTCGAACCGCCCGTAGCCGACCAGCCTGCGCACAATCGCGCCATTCTTCTGCTCGACCCACGCCTGGTCGTTCTTGCGATACGCCCGCGAGCGCGTCACCTCCAGCCCCTCCGCCCTGCACCAACCTACAACCAGATCGTTCATGAACAGGCTGTCGTTCGGATCGCCTGCTTGCGGTGGCAGCCAGTGACGGCCGTGAACTCATCGAGGATGCGCGACCGCTCCGCCCGCCCCGCTCCACGGTAACGGACGCCCACCGCGTCCAACAGCTCTGCCCTCGTCGCCATGCTGATCCGTCTCGCCAATTGCTGCCCCTTGGTCCCGCACCCGCCCGGTAACAAACCACCTGAGGCAACAAGGTAGGCCGGTAGCAATCAATGTGAGGCAATGCGCCCGCAGCGTGCCAGACTTCGTGCTGAAAGGCCGCTTTGCCGACGTGGTCCGGCTCGACCTGCAGGCGCTCGAACAGGAGATGGGTTTTGCTGTCGGCCAACGAGCCGGATGGTGGCAGCGGATCATGCGACGGTAGGCTCGCTGGATGAGAACGTCTGTTGCCGGTTCACCTGCATCGTGCCGTCTCTATTCTGTTCGGCGGCGATGGCCTCGGGGCAGGCAACGCCCAAGCTCGTTCAGCACGCTCCCTTGCTGGCACGGACGGATCGCTGGTCTTAGAGCCACCCCTTTCAGGGTGTTTGCGTGCGCTCCAGCTTTAGTGGATGAGC
>CAXTCN010000423.1:0-2467 GCA_964242575.1 uncultured Acetobacteraceae bacterium
GGATAGGTCCCATAAGCCTTGAGGCGAAGCGAATGGGGGAGCGCAGTGCGGGAAACCCGCACGCTGCGTTCGATGCGGCGGGGGTTGGAAACGTGGCTTGGGTCGGAATGCTCCGACCCAAGCCGGCGCGCCAGTCCCCGACCCTACCACAGACGAGGCGATCGAGGCGTGGGCGGCCGAGGCACGGACGACCCGCGGCGGGCAGGCCCGGTACTCGCCGCTCGCCATCCTGACGGCGCTCACGCTGCGCGCGGTGTTCCGCCTGGCTTACCGGCAAGCCGAGGGGCTGCTCGGCTCCATTGTCGGCCTGCTCGGCCTCGACTTGCACGTGCCGGACCATACAACGCTCAGCCGGCGTGCGGCGACGCTGGACGTGCCGCGGCCGGGAAACGCCGGCGCTGGGACGGAGGGAGAGCCCCTGCACCTCTTGGTGGACAGCACGGGCCTCAAGCTCTGCGGCAAGGGCGAGTGGCTGCTGGAAAAGCACGGGACGGCAACGCGCCGGTCGTGGCGCATGCTGCATCTCGGCGTGGACGCACGCACCGGCCGGATCGTCGCCGCCACGTTGACCGCCAAGGACGTGGACGACGCGTCCCAAGCCGGCCCCTTGCTCGACCAGGTCGCGGGCCTGGTGGCATCGTTCACCGGCGACGGCGGCTACGACCAAAACTGCGTCTACAACAGCGTCGCCGAACGCCATCCTGACGCGGCCGTGGTTGTCCCGCCTCGCGCAAACGCCGTGCCCAGCGACACGGCTGAGACCGCACCCACGCAGCGCGACGGCCACGTCCAGCACATCGCCGAGCACGGGCGCATGGGGTGGCAGAACGTGTCCGGATACAACAAGCGCGCCCGGGTCGAAGCGGCCATGAACCGGTGGAAGCAGGTGATCGGCGACGAGTTGCGCGCGCACACGGATGAGCGCCGGGCGACCGAGGTGGCGGTCGCTGTCCACGCGCTGAACCGCATGCTGGAGCTGGGACACCCGAACTACGTCCGCGCCGCCTGACCCCGAATGGGACTGAGGTTATTAGGTTTATAATCCTGATCCCTGCACCACGCTGACAGCCGAAGTCATTCCGCTGCGATCGACACCGGTCCAGGGTCGAGCGAAACGGCAAAGGACGGGTCGGGCGCGAAGGCCTCGCTGAACCGGCGGGCATGCGGCACTCCAAGGCTGTCGAGCGCGGCCTCCACGCCAGCCATGAAGCCGATCGGACCACAGTAGTAGAAGTCGGCAGAACCTGCCGGCAGGTGGGCGCGGATGATGTCGGCGGTCAAGCGGCCGACCAGGTCGTGGTGGAACCCCGGCTTGTCTGCCGGTCCGGCCTCGCCATACAGCACCGTCACGCGAACGCCCGGCCGGCGCCGGGCCAACTCTCGGACGTGGCTGCCGAAGGCGTGGTGTCCGCGGTGTCGGGCCGCGTGCAGGAAGACGACCTCGCGATTACCCCCGCCCTCGCCCGTCAGCTGCTCCAGCATGCTGAGCACGGCGGTGATGCCGGAGCCACCGCTGAGCAGCACCACGGGCCGTGTACCTGGGTGCAGCACGAAGTCGCCCAGCGGCATATGGATGTCGAGGATACTGCCTTCATGCACCGCATTATGCAGGTAGCTGGACACCAAGCCCGGCGGCGCGTCCGGCGCCGAGGCAGGCGCTTCCTTCTGCTTGACGCTGATGCGGTAGGTGCGCCCGTCCGGGGCGGCGGACAGGCTGTACTGCCGTACCTGCGGGTGCCCGAACCCGGGCGCCCGGACCCGGACGGACAGGTATTGGCCTGGCAGGAACGGCGGCAGGGCGCCGCCGTCCATCGGCTCCAGGTAGAACGACACCGTAACCTCGCTTTCCCGCACCTTGCGGACCACGCGGAACGGCCTGAAGCCACGCCAGCCACCGGCCTGCGATGCGCCTTCGCTGGACAGAGCCGCCTCCCGCTCGATCATGACGGCCGCGAGCTGGCCGTAGGCGGCGGTCCAGGCCTCGATGATCTCCGGGGTGGCCGCGTCGCCCAGCACGTCCACAATGGCGTCGAGCAGGTAGCGTCCGACGATTGGGTAGTGCTCGGGCCTGACCTGCAGGCTGACGTGCTTGCTGGAAATGCGCTCGATCATGGCCTTGAGCGGGGTCGGGTCGGCAACGTGCGCGGCGTAAGCGAGCACCGAGGCGGCGAGGCTGGCGGCTTGGCCGCCGTCGCGCTGGTTTGCGGGATTGAAGTAGTCGAACAGCTCCGGGTGTGCCGCGAGCATGTTGCGGTAGAACACCTGCGTGATCTCCCCGCCATGGGCGCGGAGCGCCGGGACGGTGGCTGACACGATGGCACGGTGATGGGCTGACAGCATGGGGGCAAGCCTTCTCTGTGCCCGCGCGCAAGGTTTGCGGGCGGAAGATTATGGGATGGGCGGTGGCAGGTGGCTTATACCAAGTTCCTGAAAGCCTGACTCCTGGCTTTTCAAAGTGGCGGCGATC
>CAXTCN010000424.1:0-2446 GCA_964242575.1 uncultured Acetobacteraceae bacterium
GCTGGATCAAAGGTTTGTACTATGCCCGCCAACCCTCATGAATTATTCAGGATAGGACGCCTAGACGATGCCATCGTCTCCTTCCGCTACGCCATCCATCTCAACCCCAACCTTCCCGAAACGCACAACAACCTTTGTGTAGCGCTCATGAGCCAAGGCTTGCCCAATGAGGCGATCCCTTGCTTTCGGACGGCCTTGTGGTTGAAAGTGGATTTGCCTGAGGCGCACAACAACTTGAGCGAGGCTCTTAAGATGCAGGGGCAACTAGTGTAGGCAATTCCTCTTAGCGACAAAACCGTTTTTTAAACGTTCTAGGAATAAACCAGGAGACATCTAAAACTCGGTCAACCTAAGAACATCCGTTCCGCAACGTCATCGGAGCGGCCACGACGCCACGCGGTTCCATTCTTGCTCGGGAGAGAGCTGCCACGGTCCGTCTGCAACCGGACGCTGGTAATAGCCGTACGGATTAGGTTTATCTCAGCAGTCCACACCCGCCAGGCTGCGAGTGCAGTATTGGGGCGGGCGTGGCGGCGGCTCGATGGGCTTGCAGTAAGACTTGCCTGTTGACCACCGCACGATGCTGCAATCGTATCCGCTGACTGCTGAAACCGTGACATCCCGTGACCCCCGCCCTTCGGTCGTGACGGCGGCCAGGTCTGCCAACGGCGGCGCAAGCCCCACGGATTGGCAGCCGCTTAGCCCGGCCGACAGGACCACCACCAGACAGACAACCTTCATAAGTGCCGACGCCTTAAGAGCCGGTTTTCACAACTCCCGTGCCAGTTTGCCTGCAACTAGAAGTATGCAGGCTGCTTGCAGCAGGGCCTGGACGATGAAGCCATGCCGGTCGTAGCGCAAGGCGAGGCGCTTGTTCTCCAGCAGCCAAGCGTTGCTGCGCTCCACAGGCCAGCGCTGCTTGCCCAGTCCTGATCCGCTTGGCTGACGCCTCTTGTGAATGTGCGGCTCGGCGCCGAAGCGGCGGCACAGGTCACGGCTGCTCTGGGCATCATAGCCGCGATCGGCAAACACGGTGCTGATGCGGGCCATGACGGCAAAGGCAGCCAGGAACAAGCGCTCGAACAGCACAGTGTCGTTGACGTTGGCCGAAGTCGCCATGCAAACGACGGGCACGCCGTCGCCGTTCACGGCAACATGGAACTTTGTGCCGCTTTTGCCGCGGTCGGTGGGATTGAGACCGGTCAGGTCGCCGCCGCGCTTGGCCCGCACCGAGCAGCTGTCCAAGATAAGCGTGGGGTTACCGCGCAGCATGGCCACAAGCATGGCAGGCACCTTGCGCAGCAAACCAGTTCGCGCCCAGCGCGCGAAGGTGCGGCGCAGCGTCGAGCCGCTTGCCTGGCCCACGCTGGCCCGCAAGCTGCGCCATGGCGTGCCTTCGCGCAGGAACTGGCGCAAGGTGGCCAGCACGCGCACGGTTTGCGCCCGCGGGTGTCCCGGCACCGGGCCAGGCGGCGGCTCGACGCACTCGACCACGATCGCAACCAAGTCCAAGATCCGAGTGTCCAACGCTGTCCTCATCTCCGCAAACCCCAAAGATGGGCACCGGCACGGCAAGCCAGAAGTCAGGTCAGCTCAACCCCGGGTGGTTGTGGAAACTGCGTCTAAGTAATCTTGTCCAAGGCGTGACCTGCCGCGCCGCCTGTGGCAGCGGCTGCGCCGGCATGGTTCACCTTGTGAGAGAAGGCCGTGCCCTGCGAAGCCAAGATATCGCCGAAGCTGCCGCCGGCCGCCGCCACCTCTTTCGCTTCAGCCTTGCCAGCGGACATCTGCTTCCACAAAGCCATTGCCCCGGTGGCAACTTTGTCCGCAGTGTCGATGGCGCTGATAGCGGCGAGGACAGGAATCATGATGCGCTCCGGTGATTGGATCGTGAGGCCTGGAAGTCCGCTGGCCTGACCCACGATATAGTCGGCGCCGGGAAAACGCGGTCAGCGGCTGGCGACGAGCTTCGTGCCCGGGCTGACCACCAACCGAGGGCCTACCATTGCCACCGGCTGCATACGGTAGGCATCCAGGCTGCGCCCCGCGCTCATCGTCCCACCACCTCCTTGCATCGCCGCCTGCGGCATCGCTGGTATCCCGCCGTTCGCGAACGACGCGTAGGAGCGCGGCAAGATGCGGCCCCCTCCGCCGCCCGCAAGGTACATCACGGTGCCGGGGCCGGTCGGCATGCTGCGCATGGCTGACGCCGTTCCGCGGCTTCCGGCGCTGCCCAGATCTGGCAAGGACGCGTAGTCGGCAGGGGTCTTGGCTTCGGCTGCCATGGCCGAGACGACCATGCCGCGGTACGGGACGCCATGCTCCGGGTTGGCCGAATGGTACCAGGCCGAGGCTGTCTCCCAGCTCCCGCTCTTCGCCATCAGCTGGCCTAGGAACTTCACGGCGTAGCGGGCATTGGCGGCCGGGTCGAATGCCTCTTCGAGAT
>CAXTCN010000425.1:0-2440 GCA_964242575.1 uncultured Acetobacteraceae bacterium
TAGCATCGAACCTGCTGCGGGAAGGTTGCGCACAGTCGGCGGTTCTGCGAAGGGCCACAGCAAGGCAGCCAGCCCCTCATCAGACGCATTGCCGTCAGCCGAGTGGGACAGCGGCCCTAGCTGTTGGCCAGCCGGCCCAACTCGTCGTAGGGCCGCCCGGCCGGTCAGGTCAGTTCAACCGCTGGACAATCGGGCAGTTGATGATGATGCCGGAGTCGCTGAACGCGGTCTCGTTCGGGCCGGTGATCACCCCGTCCTGGACAAAGGTCAGGATCTGGAACTCCTCGCGCAGCTGGCCGCGATAGCCCTTGTCGACCGCGTCCCTGGTCCACTCGTAGAACTGTGCGTTCCACGCCGGGCTGTAGTCGAGCGCAATGGTGGGAATGCCGCCGAGCACGTTGTTCGGCCGGTGGCCATCAGTCAGCGCCGCGTCCAGGCCCTGGCGCAACGGGTTGGCGCAGTCGCGCGGTCCGTTTGTGGAGATGAAGATCCGTTCGACGGGGCTTGTGAAGCTGTCGTCGCCGCCGCTTTGCAGCTTCTGCATCAGTGGCGCGTAAGTGGCACCTTCGATCGCCGCCACGGTGGGATCGCTGGCGTCCATGGACAAATACCAAACCGGGCGGCCGAAGCTGAAGCCGTTCACGAGCTGCAGCGTGACCGTGCTCTTGATGGGGTCGATGGCGACCACCTCGTCGTGCACCTTGGTGTAGTCGACATTGCCGTTCGGGAAGTTGATCTCGCTCGCATCGGTGCCGAATGCCACGATCGGGGCGTTGTAGACCGTGCCGCCCTGGTTCGAAATCTGAACATACGGGCTGTATCCGGGACCGCCGACCGATCCCGGGGAAGCGTCCAGGGGCGGGAAGGGCGCGTCGGCCGGACCCGGCGTCACGGTACGCCGCGAGCTGAAATCCACAGTGCCGCCGGTGAACTCCAGCACGTTGTTAGTACCCAACACCGCCTTGCGTGCGCCCCTGGCGGCATACTGCAGCTTGGTCGAGAAGTTAAGGCCAAGCTCCGCCGCAATGTTTGGGTCGCTGACATCGGTCAGTATGTACCACACCGGGACCGAGGTGCCGCGGATATACCCCTTGTACAGCGGCAGCGTGATCGTGCCCTTTTGGTCGTCCAGCTTGCCGGAATTCAGCAGTTGCACCGGCCCGACCAGGCTCGGGTTGACGGTGGACGGTGACGGACCGAAGTAGCTCAGCCCGACAGTGGTTCCGACCGAGGCCGGTGCCGGAAACAGGTCGCAGCCGGGACCGTCTCCGCGCGGCGGGCTGCCGGGTCCGTCAGCGGCCAACGCCAGGGCGGGCATTGCGAACAGCATTGCCGAAGCAATGCAAGCGTGTATGCGCGTCATCGAACAACCGCTCCTTTGTTTGAGCCCGTTATTGGGCTGCACAAACTTCGTGGCTACAGGTCGTTCGGTTACGAACCCAACCCGTAGATAGGCCTCCAATCAGGTCACAGCCGAATACCTCAAAGCCAAACCCGAACTGGCCAACCCTGCACCGCACGGCCGCACGGGCCCTTGCGACACAACCAAAGCACGCCTCATCACCGAACCGGACCGGGTTCAGAATGCGTTCAGGATTTGCAGGCTCCGCAGCGCCGTTACGATGTCGGACGGCTCGGCCCGCTGCGTGAAGTCGCGGTTGACCCAGGCCCGCAGCACGATGCCGTCCCTACCGACCAGGAACGTTGCGGGAATCGGCAGCAGCCAGGCCGGGTTGCCGCTGCGCTCGGCCAAGTCGATGCCACGGCGGCGCAGCAGCTCCGCATAAAGCGGCGGCGTGCGGAAAACGATGCCGAACGCCATGGCAACCGCCAGGTCCACGTCCACCAACACCTCGTAGTGCAAGGCTCGGTCCCGCTTTGTCGCAAGCGCCCTCCCGCCCGTTTCGGGCGTGAGCGCCACCAGCGTGCCGCCGGCGCGTGACAACTCCGGCAGCACAGCTTCCAAGGCGTCGAGGGTCGCGGCGCAGTAAGGGCACCAATCGCCGCGGAAGAACGTCACCACCAACGGCCCTTCTGCCAGCAGCTCCTCGGACCCAACCAGGTGCCCGTCTGCGCTGGGTAGCAGGAAGCCGGGCATCGGGTCGCCCTCCTTGCAGGCCTGGGCGGCCACCTGTCCGGCGTCCAGCCGTTTCAGGAACTCATCATAGGCGACGCGCACCTCAGACGTGTCGCGCGACCGCCGCAGCGCCTGCAGGACCTCGTTCAGCGACATCGTCATCGCCCTTGTTTGCCGCGGGTCAAAGGCCGGCGGCGGACATCAACCGGTGGAGTATAGCCATGTCCATCATCTCGGGACGCACGATGGCCAACAACGCCAGCAGCAGCACGAGCGTCCCGGCCACGGCGGCAGCGACACGCAGGCCGGGCTGTCCGTAGAAAGCTTTGGCAGTGGGTGACAACATGGTTCTGTCTCCTGTCC
>CAXTCN010000426.1:0-2439 GCA_964242575.1 uncultured Acetobacteraceae bacterium
CGTCCAACCTGCTGAATTGACGCAGATCGGCACCTAATTGGCGAGCTTGCGACTGTCCCAGCAGAGGACGGGACGTTGGGGACGACCCAAGCGGCAATGCCAATCTGGCGCGGCAGTTGGCAACCGCGGCAGGCCTTGCAGCGTTCCACCCGTGGATGATCGAGACGGACGAGGAGGCCGTGGTTGCTAAGGAGGCCCATGCCAGCAAGGAGACCGGCGTCCGCAGGGAGCCTTCCGTGCGGCTGGACGGCTGGAAGTCACCCAACGGCGCTCCGGACGGCACTCCAGCCACCCGCCCGGCGACACGGCTAACCGTGCGGTGAACACAGCGCTCGATGCCAACATCAACCGCGCCAAACCGGGGCGCACGGCCCTATTTAAACCGCTGGCGCGCCACACGCCTTAAACAACAGGAACGTCAACCATGAAACTTCCCACCCTAATCCTCGCAGCCGCCGTGCTCTCTGGCCCGGCGTTCGCCCAGGCGACCGATACGCGCCCGGCCACCCCTGGCAACACCGCGCCGGGTGCCACCTCCGTGACCCCCATGCCCGGCGTCAACCCGAGCACCGGCGTCACGCCCGGCACCGGCCCCGTGGATCGCAACACCGGCACCGCGGCGGCCAGCGGCGACCGTAACCAGGCCGTCACCACCACGGGCGCCAACGCGCCGGAGCCGGCGAGCGGAGCCTCGTCGTTCACCGAGGGACAGGCGCGCGCGCGCATCGAGGACAGCGGGTTCCAGGGCGTGACCGGCCTCACCAAGGACGACAACGGCGTCTGGCGCGGCAAGGCCACCCGGAACGGCGCCAGCACCGACGTTTGGCTGGACTACAAGGGCAACATCGGCCCGCAAGTCGCACGCTAAACCTAAGCCTGCGCCCATAGCCGGCGCCGGGGTGGCCCAGCCATTCCGGCGCCGGCGCTTTCATGCAAATGCGCTGCCCGCCTCCCCCATTCAAAGGACGCCGTCATGGCTGCACCCGCTGACCTGCCTGGCCATTGCACCACCGAGCGGGCACGCTGATGGGCAGGCTTGATTGGCGCTGGGTTGGCATCGGCGCGGCCATCATGTTCGGCCTGAGCTTCGTCGCCAGCCTGATCGTGGTGGCGATGATCGGCTCCGACCTGCCAGCCGCGCCGGCAACCTCGGCCGACGCGGCGGCGACGCTTGGCGGTGGACGCCTGGCCATCGCGGCGTTGGTGAGCTTCGGCAGCTTCGCGGTCGGAGGCTATATCGTCGGCCTCAAGTCGCCGGGCCGCACCATCCTGGAGCCGGGCATCTCGGCGGCGATCGCGGTTGCGCTGGGGCTGCTGATCGGCGGCGCGTTCACACTTGGGAACTTGTTGGCCGGCGGGGTCGTGCCGTTCCTGGCTGGCCTGCTCGGCGCATACCTGGGCGAGCGGCAACAGACGAGCCGCGGCGGCCTCACCCACTGAACCGGCCTGACGCCGCATTAACCCATGCCACACGGAACCCGCCCATGAGCGCCAGCCAGATCACCCTATCCGCCACCGACGGCGCCGGCACGTTCTCCGCCTACCTCGCGACGCCCGCGGCCCCGCGTGGTGGCGCCGTGGTCATGATCCAGGAAATCTTCGGCGTGAACCACGCCATGCGCTCGTTGTGCGACTGGGTGGCGGACATGGGCTTCCACGCCATCGCGCCGGACCTGTTCTGGCGCATTGAGCCCGGCATCGACATCACCGATGGCAGCGAGGCCGAGATGCAGCGCGCGTTCGCACTGTACAACGCGTTCGATCAGGCCAAGGGGATCGAGGACCTGGCCGCCACGCTCAAGGCGGCGCGCAGCCTGCCGGGCGTTGACGGCCGGGCCGGCACGATGGGCTTCTGCCTGGGCGGGCGGCTCGCGTTCATGATGGCGGCCGGGTCCGACGCGGACTGCAACGTGTCGTATTACGGGGTCGGCATCGAGGGCCTGCTGGCCGACGTGCCGAAAATCCGCACGCCGCTGCTGATGCACATCGCGGAACGCGACAAGTTCGTGCCGCCCGAGGCGCAGGCCGCCATCACCTCCGCCGTCCAGGCCAACACAGCGATGTCGGCGCACGTCTATCCCGGCGTGGACCACGCGTTCGCCCGCATGGGCGGCCACTCCTGGGACGGTCTGTCCGCCGCCATCGCCAACGGCCGCACCGCGGAGCTGCTGGCCCGCACCCTGGGCTAAGGCACGCCCGCTACCGGTGCAGCACGACCCAGTCGCGCTGCACCTGGAATACGGGCGGCACGACAACTGGCGTCGGCGCATGGCGCGGGACCCGGTGCCACGCGGCATACAGCGCCGGCACGAACAGCAGCGTCAGCGCCGTGGCGCTTACCAGCCCGCCCATGATGGCGATGGCCATCGGCCCCCAGAACACCGAGAACGCCAGCGGCACCAGCGCCAGGATCGCCGCCGCCGCCGTCAGCACGATGGG
>CAXTCN010000427.1:0-2430 GCA_964242575.1 uncultured Acetobacteraceae bacterium
AATACCTCGCCACCCTCGTGCAACAAACCGGCTAAACGTTCACTCGATTGCCCTGAGCCAAGCCCGATCCGGACGCAATCCGCAAGCCCGAGTTCGTCATCGTCGATCACGAGCTCTCGCCCAGCCAGATCCGCAACCTGGAGCGCGCCACCGGCGCCCAGGTGCTGGACCGCACCGGCGTCATCGTCGAGATCTTCCACCGCCACGCCAACACCCGCGAGGCGAAGCTGCAGGTGGAGATGGCGCGCCTGAAATATGTGGCGCCGCGCATGCGGGAGTCCTCGGCCGGTGGCGGGCGGCAGCAGGGGCCGGGTGCGGGCGAGAGCACCCTAGACCTTGATCGCCGCAAGATCCGCGACCGGCTTTCTGAGTTGAAGGACCAGCTGGAAGCGGTGCAGCGCGACGGTGACCAGCGCCGTGTCGCCCGGCGGGACCAGCTGCGGGTGGCGCTGGTCGGCTATACCAACGCGGGCAAGTCCTCCTTGATGCGGGCCCTCACCGGCAGCCAGGTGCTGGTGGAGGACAAGCTGTTCGCCACCCTCGACACCACTGTCCGCACCCTGCAGCCGGAGACCCGGCCCCGCGTGCTCGTCTCCGACACGGTCGGCTTCATCAAGCAACTGCCACACGACCTGGTCGCCTCGTTCCGCTCCACCCTGGCGGAAGCGCTGGAGCCCTCGTTGCTGCTGTTCGTGGTTGACGCGTCGGATCCGACCCATGAGGCGCAGCTGGAAGTGAGCCGCGGCGTGCTGCGTGAAATCGGGGCGGATGTGGTGCCGTCCCGCCTGGTGCTGAACAAGCTGGACCGGGTGAACGCTGCAGGGCGCGCCGCCCTGGTCGAGAAGCATCCGGAGGCGATCCTGCTCTCCGCCCACGCGCCTGAGGATGTGAGCGCGTTGCGGGACACCATCATCGCGTTCTTCGAGGCGGCGATGGTGGAAGACGTGCTGGTGCTGCCCTATGCGAAACAAGGGCTGATCGGCGAGGTGTATGAGAGCGCGCGGGTGTTGTCCGAGGATTATGACGAGACTGGCCGGGTGTTGAAGGTGCGCGGCCTGCCCAGCGCCATTACGCGGTTGCGGCGGAGCCTTGCCGCGCACTGAGCCTTGCTGCCCGTTTTGGAGGGTTACGGGGCGGGCGCTTGCGATAGGGGTGTGCGAGGCGGTGGATTGTAGCCAGAGTGATGATGGCCTTGGAGACCTCCGGTAGGCCCTCATGGTCCTCGGACAGTCGCCGCCACTGGCCGGACCAGCCGATGGTCCACTCGACCGCCGCCCGTGTGGTCACATGGTGACCACAAACGCGGGCCGTGCTAATCTGTTTCCCGGGCCGACTTGGACGTCGGCGCTGCTAGGGATGCGCAATGGAGCTATCAATACGCGAGGCCAAAGCTCGCTTCACTGAGGCTGCCGCTGCGGCGGCGCGAGGTGAGCGCGTTGTCGTCACCAAACATGGCCGTCCCTTCGTCGAACTGGTCCCGGCTCGAGGGGCATCCGGTATGGATTTCGAGAAGGCAGCTATTGTCCGCCGTGAACTGGGGATCGATGGTCTCGACGTCAGATTGCCGCCGGAGTTCGACGACCCAGCCTTCAGCCGCCAGGTGCTGGGCCTCCACGATTGAGACTGCTGCTCGACACGCACATCGCAATTTGGGCGGCACTGGACCCGCATGCGTTGTCGGAAGCCGAGCGCAGGCGGATGGCGGGAGCCGACACGCAGCTTGTGCTCTCGGCCGTGGCCGTGTGGGAACTACGGCTGAAGTGGCACAGCTTTCACATCTCCGGATTACGCAAGGGACCGCTTGACCCTGCAGCCGTTGTGGCGTTCGCCGCGGCAATCGACTGGGAGTTCCTGCCATTAACCGCTCATCACGCTGCTGCCGCACTTGCGCACCCGCTCGACCACAAGGACCCATTCGATGAGCTATTGCTCGTCCAAGCACAGGAAGAAGGGATGCGACTCCTTACCCGCGATTTGAAGCTTGCTGGCCATCCGTTTGCCGTGAGCGGGAAAGATTAAGTCTGGCCGGAAACGGACGGTCCGCAATGGAGGAGTGAGTTGCGGTAAACGGACGCAAGCCGTCCGCTGCTTTCAACCTAACGTCTTCCAGGAATATGACAGCCAAGAGACATGCGCCACCCGCATCGGTATTCCGAGGACTTGAATGCGAGGAGGTAGATGCGACTTGGGCAGTCCCGCCCTAGTTGTCGTTGGAAGGACTTTGATGCCTAGTTTGTTCGATCCCATCCGCCTTGGCGCAATCGCGGCGCCGAACCGGATCATCATGGCGCCGCTGACCCGGGGGCGGGCCACGCGGGAACACGTTCCGACGCCTTTGATGGCCGAGTATTACGCCCAGCGAGCGGGTGCCGGCATGATCATCTCCGAAGCCACCGGCATCAGTCAGCAAGGCCTGGGCTGGCCGTATGC
>CAXTCN010000428.1:0-2412 GCA_964242575.1 uncultured Acetobacteraceae bacterium
GGCGGCGACCTGGCCGGCATCCAGCCGCTCCAGGAACTCGTCGTAGGCGGCCCTGACTTCCGCCGAGGCGCGCGATTGCCGCAACGCGGCCAGGACTTGGTTCAACACAGTTGCCTTTGCTCCTGTTCCGTTCCGGTCATGGACCGGGCGCGGTCATTGTCTTGTGCACCGTCGCCATGCCCCTTATCGCGGGCTGCGCGATGGCCGGCAGCATCGGCGCCGCGAACGTGCCCGTTGCCGCGACTGCGACGTGAAATCCGGCCGGATGGCAATGCCTTCCAGGGCGCCTTCGTAGCCTAGTGGAATGGCTTCACCAGGCCTACGCGTATGATGTCCTCCGGCGGGATCGGCGCGGAACCCGCGGGATCGAACGTCGGCAGGGCGTTCAACTGCGCAGGCGTGAGGCCTAGCAGCGCCGTGTACTCGCCCAGCAGGGCCATTGCTTCCACGGGGACGGCGACCGTGCGTGCGCCAAAGCCGAACACGCCGCCTACGTCCACCATGAAAAGCACCGCGCCGTCCGGCCGCCTCACGATCCCTGCCACACGGCCCAGCACGTTCTGCTGTTCGACCGGGCGCAGCACCTGCCGGCGGATCAAGTCACCGACCCGCACCGGCTGCGGAAAGCGCTGGGCAGCTTCGGCCGCGCTGCCGGCCACAGGCGCGGGCTGCTGTGCCATGGCGGAACTGCCGGCCATCAGCAGCACGATGGAAACAATCAGGGCCTTCGACATTGCTGCGCTCCCGAAGAAAGTCAGGAGCGACTCCTACACGGAGTCATCATGCCGGGGCATCATGCATTCCATAATGACGTTTCACCGTCCACCAGCCGCATCCCGTGATAGGCCGGGCTCCATAGACTGTGTGAGGTCCCATGAGCGCGACGGCAAACCGCATTTCGACCGACATCCGAGCCCGCCCAGGACGACGCCTGCATCCCATTCCCGTGCAGATCATGCATTGGATCAACGCGGTGGCCATGCTGGTGATGATCGGCTCGGGCTGGGGCATCTACAACGATAGCGTGATCTTTGGAGGGCTGCACTTTTCCGAAAAGATCAAGCTGGGAAGCTGGGCGGCCAACAGCCTGCTTTGGCACTTCGCTGGCATGTGGCTGCTCGTGCTGAATGGCGGCGCATACTTGGTCTATGGCATCGTCACGGGACGCCTGCGCGAGCGGCTGCTGCCGATCCGTGTCCGCGACGTGGTGCAGACCGTGCGCGACACGCTGCGGTTCAAGATCGCGCATGATGACCTGACCACCTACAACGCCGTGCAGAAAATTCTGTACATCGTCGTGATCCTGGCCGGCGTGGCGCAAGTCGTCAGTGGCCTGGCTATTTGGAAGCCGGTGCAATTCTCCGGCCTGACTGGCTTGTTGGGCGGGTTCCAGTCTGCCCGCGTGATCCACTTCCTGGGCATGGCCGTGATCGTCGGCTTCCTGGTCGTGCACGTCGCCCTGTCTCTCCTGGTGCCCAGCACCCTTTGGGCCATGCTGACCGGCGGCCCGCGGCTTAAGGACGCAAAGCCATGAAATCCCCATTCCGCCCGGCGAAGGTGCCGGACCCTGCGCTGCTTAAAGAACACCGTCCGCTGATCCGGTCCATGCAACGCCGTGGCCTGCTGCGCGGCGGGTTGTCGCTTGGCGCGCTGACGATGCTGACCGGATGCGACCTGGACGACCAGGGCTCGGTGAAGGCGGCGCTGCGGGCGGTGTCGGGTTTCAACGACCGGGTGCAGGGGCTGCTGTTTGACCCGAACAAGCTGGCGCCGACCTATCCCGCGTCGATGGTCCTGAAGCCGCCGCGCTTCAACGCCTATTACGACGTGGACAAGGTGAAGCCCGTGGATGGGGACGCCTGGCGGCTGGAACTGGCCGGGCTGGTCGAGGACAAGCGCCCTTGGACGCGCGCGGACATCGCGGCGATGCCCGAGCAGGAAATCATCGTCCGCCATATTTGCGTCGAGGGCTGGGACTACATCGGCCAGTGGTCGGGCGTGCCGATGCGCGCCTTCCTGGAACGGATCGGCGCCGACCTGCGGGCCAAGTACGTCGCGTTCAAGACCGCGGATGACTACGGCAGCAGCATAGACATGGCCAGCGCGCTGCACCCGCAAACGCTGCTGGCGACCAAGTACGCCAGGGAAACCCTGGCCGACCCGTTCGGCTACCCCTTGCGGCTGCGGACCAGCACCAAGCTTGGCTTCAAGAACCCCAAATGGATCACCGCCATCGAAGTCACGAACACCTACCGCGGCGGATACTGGGAAGACCAAGGCTTCAACTGGTTCAGCGGAATTTAGCCAGCTCAGGAGCACAGCCTACCGCGTCGGTCCAAACAGTTAATAGATACTAATTCTAGCAGTCTGTCGGAGTGGAGTGTTGGGCCATTGGGTCGGCGACGGTGTCAA
>CAXTCN010000429.1:0-2403 GCA_964242575.1 uncultured Acetobacteraceae bacterium
TCATGCGCCGTTCCTTTTCGGCGAGCGCCGCGTAGATATGCAGCATGAAGGGGTCCACGTCGGCGCCGAGTTCGGCCACGACAAAGGGCACCCGCTGCGCCATCAGCCCGGCGATGAAGTGCACGTCGCGCGACAGCCGGTCGAGCTTGGCGACCAGCACGGGGCAGCGCTGACGCTTTGCTGCACTCAGCGCGGCTGCGAGCTGTGGCCTTCGGTCGAGCGCATCGGCCCCCTTCCCCGTCTCCACTTCGGTGAACGCCTCGGCCAGCGCCATGCCGTTCTGGTCGGCAAAAACGGCGCACCGCTCCCGTTGGGCATCCAGTCCTAGCCCGGAGCGTCCCTGGCGTTCGGTGGAGACGCGGTAGTAGGCGACGACGGGCTGCATCTCGGGGCCACTTTGCTGCCGTTTCGCCCGTTGTGGCAACAGGCCAAACCTCCGTTTGGCCTGTTGACGGGCAGCGATGAGCGCTGCGCTCTATGGTCAGCCTGCATGAACCTGAGCTTGCACCCGCCGGCTGCTCAAAAAGCTTTTGCAAACCTATAATACGCAAGCTTATACGCTGATATGCGCAAGATCTTGACGCCCGTAACTTGTAACCCTACGGCCTGTTTTGTAGGGCTTTGCGCAAGCCGCTCACGTGCTTGTCGTCATTGTTCTGCTTCTCCCGAATGTCCGTTTGGCCTTGCCGGATGGTGAGACGTCGCCGGCCCTTGGACCAGAGGTCTTGCGCTGCGATTGCCGGTGGCAGACCGAACATTCTCATAGCACTGCTCTCCAGCGTGGGCTGTGGATGCCTGTCGACAAAGTCAACGGGCACCGAGATGTTGATGCCGTCCCGAATGTCTTCGATGACTGGAGGATAGCGGGATGATGATCGGCTACATGCGAGTTATGCAGATCGAAGAGGACGGCCTGCTGGCGCAAAGGCAGCTGTTGCAGAACGCAGGGTGCGAGCGGGTCGTCGAGGACGTGTTCTGCGGCGGCCGGCGGGATCAACCCGAGCTGCGCGGGATGCTAGACGGACTGCACGATGGCGACGTCCTGGTAGTCTGCCGGCTAGATTGCCTGGGCCGGTCCTTGCAGGACGTGGTGCGCCTGCTGCAGCGCATTGCCCTGGCAGGCGCGGGCTTTCGCAGTCTCAAGGAGGCGATCGACACCACGACACCGGCCGGGAGAGCAACGGCGCAGTTGGTCGGCGATCTTGCCGAGTTCGACCGCACAGCCGTACGAGACAGGATCAACACGGGCCTTGCGACAGCGCGTATCGCGGGACGCGTGGGCGGGCGGCGCTCAAAGCTGACGGCGCAGCAGCGGGCAAGGATCACGGCTGAGGTGTCCGCGGGCCGCAGCAGTGCTGCGCAGATGGCGCGCGAGCACAAGGTAAGCGAGCCGACCATCAGCCGCCTGATGGCTGCCTACCGGGCCGGGGCCACCGGGACAAGCCGCCCTGATGGTGAGGGCACCCGGCTCGATGACAGCATCGTCGGCGTGCTGCCCCCCTCGGCGCTGGACGAGCGCGTCGCCATCGTGGGCACCTCGGGGTCGGGCAAGACCTACGCCGCCAAGGGCCTGGTCGAGCGGCTGATGAGCCAAGGTGCCCGGGTCTGCATTGTGGACCCGCTTGGCGTGTGGTGGGGCTTGCGCGCCGGGGCCGATGGGTCTCCGTCCGGCTACCCCGTCGTGGTGTTCGGGGGACGGCACGCCGACCTGGCGCTGCACGAGGGCATGGGTGCCGCCCTCGGCCGGCTGGTCGGCACGCACCAGCTTGCCTGCGTGGTGGACGTGTCGGACCTCGGCAGCAGCGCCGCCCGGCGGGAGTTCATGACGGCGTTTGCGGAGACGCTGTATGAGGCCAACACGGAGCCGCTGCACCTGGTGCTGGACGAGGCCGACCTGTGGGCGCCGCAGCGGGCGCAAGCTGGGGGGCACTCGCTGCTGAACAGGATCGAGGAGATCGTGCGCCGCGGGCGCATCCGGGGCTTCGTGCCGTGGCTGATCACGCAGCGGCCAGCGGTGCTGCACAAGGACGTGCTGAGCCAGGCCGACATCCTGGTGTCGATGAAGCTCACCGCCAGCCAGGACCGGGACGCCGTGGGCCGCTGGATCGAGGGGCAAGCCGACCGACGGGAAGGCCGTCGCATCCTGGCCGCCCTGCCCCGGCTCGGTCGCGGCGAGGGCTACGTGTGGGCGCCCTCGGATGGTGTGCTGGCGCAGGTGGCGTTCCCGCGCATCCACACCTTCGACAGTTCGCGCACGCCGCAACGGGGCGAGCGCGTCATAGCGCCCCGCACGCTGGCGCCGGTGGACCTGTCGGCCATCATGGTGGCACTGGCCGACATGGGCGCGGTCGGGACTGTCCAGCGATTGGGGGTCTACGCCGCCTCGGCCCAGTGTAGCCCGGA
>CAXTCN010000430.1:0-2388 GCA_964242575.1 uncultured Acetobacteraceae bacterium
CTGGCCAGGTGCGCCAGCACCAGGAGAGCACGGAACTGCAATACCGTTTGGTGGACCGGGCTGCCGGCCTGGGCTGGCCGCGCGAGCGGATCGAGGTGGTCGACGATGACCTCGGCAAGTCGGGCACCTCCAGTGCCGGACGGCAGGGCTTCCAACGGCTGATTGCGGAGATCGGCCTGGGCAAGGCCGGGCTGGTGCTCAGCCTGGACGCGTCGCGGTTGGCGCGCAACAATCGCGACTGGCACCAGTTGCTGGAGCTGTGCTCGCTGTTCGGGGTGCTGATCGGCGACGGCGAGCGCCTGTACGACCCTGGCGTCTATCACGACCGGCTTCTGCTGGGGCTGTCCGGCATCATGAGCGAGGCGGAGCTGCATCAAATCCGCATACGCCTGCATCAGGGCGAGCGGCAAAAGGCCATGCGGGGCGAACTGCGCCTGCCATTGCCGGCAGGCCTCGCCTACGGGCGCGGGGGCGAGGTCATCCTTAACCCGGACGAGGAAGTCCAGGCGCGGCTGCAGCTGGTGTTTGACCGGTTCCGCGACCTGCAAAGCGCCAACGCGGTGGCGCGCGACCTTCGGCGGCATGGCCTGGCGCTGCCGGTGCGGGTGTTGAGCGGCCCGGCGCCGCACGAGGTGGCTTGGGTTCCGCCCGACAACTTCCGCGTGCGACAGATCCTGCAGCGTCCCTCCTACGCCGGCGCCTGTGTCTGGGGACAGCGGCGGCAAGACCCGACGCGCCGTCGCGCCGGCGGGGCGCATGCTGCTACGGTCAAGGTCGCGGTCGAGCAGTGGCCGGTCTGCCTGCGCGACGCTCACCCGGGCTACATCGGCTGGGAGGAGTTCATGGCCAACCAGAAGCGGCTGTCCGACAACTCGGCCCGGCACGCGATGGCGCGGCCTGGGGTGCCGCGCAAGGGGGCCGCCCTGCTGCAGGGCATCGCGTCCTGCGGCCGATGCGGGAGGCGCATGTCGCTGCACTACTCGGGGCCGCACGGCGACTACCCGGTTTATGTTTGCCGGGCGGACCAGGCGCGCGATGGCCAGCCGCGCTGCCAGGAGGTTCGAGCGCTGCAGGCGGACGCCGAGGTCGAGCGCGTGCTGCTGGCTTCCCTGGCGCCGGACCAGGTCGCGCTGGCGACAGCGGCTGTCGGGCAGATCGAGGCGGAAACGCGGCTGCTTGAGCGGCAATGGTCGCTCAAGCGCGAGCGCGCCCGCTATGGAACCGAGCGGGCGCGGCGACAATACGACACGGTGGAACCGGAAAACCGCTTGGTGGCACGATCCCTGGAGCGGGCATGGGAGGAGAAGCTGCGCCAGGCCGAGGACGTGGAACAGGCCTACGAGCGTTGGCGGCATCAGCAGCCGGTGCCGATCAGTGCGTCGGAGAGTGCAGAGGTTCTCGCCCTGGCGCAGGACCTGCCGCGCGTGTGGCAGGCCGCGACGCCGGCGGAGCGCAAGCAGATCCTGAGCCTTGTGCTGCGGGAAGTCGTGCTCGATCAGAAGCGCGAGCGCGGCCAGGTCTGGATGCGGATCGTCTGGCAAACGGGGGCGACCAGCGAGCACCTGCTGCAGCGGCGTGTGCGCTCCTATGCGGAGTGCGCGGCCGCCGAGCGATTGGAGAGGCGCGTGCGCGAGCTGAACGCCGAGGGCAGGGTGGACCGCGAGGTCGCGGACGCGCTCAACGCCGAGCGGATCATGTCGGCGCGCGGCGTGCCGTTCAGGGGCGAGACCATCCACCTGCTGCGCAAGCACTGGGGCATCCGGACGGCCAAGATCAACGGGGTGGAGGCGAACCCGGCGCAGTGGCCGGATGGCAGCTACTCCATCCAAGGGGCAGCCGAGGCGCTGGGCATCACGGCGCAGACCGTGTTCAAGTGGCTGCGGCGTGGACGCCTTGCCGGGCGGCAGATAGCCAAGGGACAACCGTGGCAGATCCCGCTTGCCGATGAGCAAATCGCCGCGCTCAGGACGCAAGTGGGGCAGACTATCCGTTCAAGAAAGGAGGCATCATGACATCTTCGGCTCGCCGAACACCTCGCCCCATTCCGAGAAGCCGCGGTTGGAGGTGAGGATCATGGCGCCGCGCTCGTAGCGGGCGTTGACCAGCTGGAAGAACAAGTTTCCGGCGGTTGAGCCGACGGCAAGCCTGACGACGAAGTCGTCGCAGGGAGCTAGCCGATCTCGTCGATGATGAGCAGCGAGGCGCGGCAGAGATAGCGGATGCGCTCGCGCAAGTGCCCCTCGCGCTCTGCTTTGGCCAGGCTGTCGAGGATGTCGGCGAGCGGCGAGAAGTAGACGCTGCGCCCGGCGCGCACAGCCTCGACCCCGAGTGCCACGGCGAGGTGATCTCCTACGGATTGCCAAGGTATTTCTACACCGTTGTTGAGGA
>CAXTCN010000431.1:0-2368 GCA_964242575.1 uncultured Acetobacteraceae bacterium
ACACACCGATCCATACGCCCACCGCACCTGAAAAGGTCAGGGTGCCATCACCGGACCCGGCAACGTCAACTCGACTCCAGCTGTAACCCGGCTTTGAACCACGCCTAACTTCGTACTGCTTGAAGCAGATAGCGACATTATCAAACGCTACGTGCGGTCCGGCCTGGGGATCGCGATCATCAAGGACGGAGCATTTGATCCAAAGCTGGACACGGGACTTGATGCGCGGAAGCTGACTGGCCTGCTGCCGGAAACCCCGGTGGAGGTCAGCGTGCGCAGGAATGCACCCCTCAACAAAGCAACGCTCGTGTTCCTTAACCTGATCCGACCCGGCCTCGCCGGGACGGTCCGAAAGCAACTGACGCCGGCCTTCCGGTAATCTGGACGGCGTTCAGCGCCTACGTGGAGAGGCGGCACTGCGTCCCGCTTACGCCATCACGGGCAACCCCGGCAGCAGCTTGTCCATGGTGATTGGGAAGTCGCGCACGCGGACCCCCGTTGCGTTGAACACAGCGTTGGCGACAGCGGCGCCCGTGCCGCAGATGCCGAGCTCGCCCACGCCTTTGATGCCGAGCGGGTTGGCCTTGTTGTCGAAGTCGTCGAGCAGCACGGCTTCGATCGCGGGAATGTCGGCGTGCACCGGCACGACGTACTCCGCCAGGTCGGCGTTGACGAAGTGGCCGTGGCGAGGGTCCACGTGCGCCGCCTCGTGCAGGGCCGAGCCGACGCCCCAGATCATGCCGCCGATCAGCTGGGAGCGGGCCGTTTTGGGGTTGATGATGCGCCCGGCCGCGAACACGCCGAGCATCCGGCGCAGCCGCACCTCGCCCGTGGCAGCGTCCACGGCCACCTCGGCGAAGCTCGCGCCATAGGTGTTCTGCGAGTAGTTTTTGTAGTTCGGATCATCCGCCATGCCGACCAGGGACCCCTCTCCTTCGACGCCGTCGGGAAAGCGTCGGGCAACCTCGCCCACCAGGTCAAGCTGGTCACCCGCAACGTTTGCGGCCGCTGCAACCTTTGCCCTGAGCGCTTCGCAGGCGCGGTGAACCGCGTTGCTGCTGTTCGCCGCACCCCACGATCCGCCCGACCCTGGGCTGGCCGGCAGGTCCGACCGGGCCAGTTCCACACCGACGTTCTGGAGCCGCACACCAAGGCTCTCGGCGGCGACCTGGGCAAGGACTGTATAAGTACCGGTGCCGATGTCCGTCATGTCGGATTGCACGGCTACGCGCCCGTCTGGCCCCATGTGCACCGTGGCCCTGGTCGCACCCTGGAAGTGGTTGCGGATCGCGGACGCCATGCCGTAGCCGATCAGAAGGTCTCCCTCGCGCCGTGATGCTGGCTTCCTGGGGCGCTGGTCCCAGCCGAACCGGGCCGCGCCCACGCGCATGCACTCCACCATGCGCCGGCCTGGCAGCGGCACGTTGCGTTCGGGATCAAGTTCCGGCTCGTTCCGGACGCGCAGCTCGATCGGATCAAGGGCAAGCTGGTGCGCCAAGTCGTCCATTGCTGATTCGATTGCGAGCAAGCCCGGCACTTCGCCAGGGCCGCGCACGGCCTCCCCGATGCTGAGGTCGAGGTCGGTCACGCGGTGCCGGGTCAGGCGGTTGGGTGCGGCATACAGCGCGCGCATGACCGTAGCGGTTTGCTCAACGTAGAGGGCCCGTTTCGTGCCATGCATGTTCGCGTCGTGGCCGACGCCGGTGAGCTGGCCGTCGCGCGTCGCCGCGAGGCGGATGCGGTGGATCATCTCGGGCCGGTGCCCGGTCAGGCTGAACACCTGCCGCCGGGTGTGTGCGGCCTTGACCGGCCGGCGCAGCTCGCGTGCGGCCAGCGCCGCGAGTATGGTTTCCTCGTGGACGCGGAGCTTGGAGCCGAAGCCGCCTCCCACGAACATCGCGTCCACATGCACCCGCTCGGGTGGGATTTGCAGCGTTTGGGCCAGCGACATGCGCGCCGCCGCGACGATCTGGGTGGACACGCACACGTGGAGATCGTCCCCCTTCCAATGGGCAAGGCAGGCTTGCGGCTCCATGGGCTGCGCGAAGTGGTGCGGGGTCGTATAGGTCTGGTCGAGCGTCACCGGCGCCTCCGCCATGGCACGGTCGAGGTCGCCGAGGACCGAATCCGTTGCGAGTCCGACGTTGGCGGTCTTGGGAGCGTAGGCACGGTCCTTGTGGGTGGCGAGGTCGTAGGCGCCCGGCTCTGCCGCATAGGCCACGGCGACCAAGGCGGCAGCCGACCGGGCCTGCTCAAAGGTGCCGGCCACGACAAAGGCAACAGGCTGGCCGAAGAACGCGACCCGGTCGCTCACAAGGACGGGCCAGGGCCGGGCGAACGAGTCCGGCAGGCTTCCGTCGCGCACGGC
>CAXTCN010000432.1:0-2355 GCA_964242575.1 uncultured Acetobacteraceae bacterium
TCGACACCAAACGCAAGCGCTTGTTCGATTCTAGTCAGGCTGAGGACGCTCTAAGAGGATGATCGAGCCGACCACGCTGCCGCCAAGCCGTGCAACATGCCGCTTGCTGGCGCAAAACCTGGCGAAACGGAGTTACGAGCTTTCCCTCCAAGCGGCGATGCCCTGTGGCGGCAAGGCGCGCCCGCCCAGGACGAAACTCACGCCCGGTGCGGTCCAAGGATCAGGCCCGTAGTTGAATGCGAAGGTGAGGCCGCCGCGACGGCGCAGCCGCACGCCTGGGGGCAGGTCCATCAAGGTCAGCCCGGCAGCGCTAAGGATGTGGCGCATCGTGTCGTTCAGCAACGCGGCATCCGGCCAGCCTGCAAGGTAGTGTGCCCGGCCGGCACGGAGCAGCGCCGGTGTGCCATCGGCAAAGCGGGCCAGCGCCTCCGTCCCCTCGCCCGGTTCGGCCCACTCCCGCCAACGCTCCATTGCCCCGGCGACTGAACCGGCGACGGCGTGGCGCAGGCCAGGGCGCAACGAGGCCGCCTGGATCACCCGCATCGGCAGCAGCGCCCCGAGCAGGCCGGGCGGCAGCTCGGGCGGAATCGAGAACGTCGCGGTCTTGCTGCCGGTGCGCGGGCCGAACAGCAGCACGCCGTCCGCCGCCTCGAACGCGGCGCGCGCCGCCTCCGAGACAATCGGCAAGCACGGCGCCAGCACCGCCGCATAGCCGGCGAGCGGCGCACCCGGCGGCACGATGTCAATGTCCAGCCCGCAGCGCCGCGCCGCCTCGTACCAGCGCAGGCACAGCTCCAGATAGCTGAAATCCTGTCCTTGCGGCTGGATGCTGGTTACCCAAGCCGCCTCATAGTCGAACACCAGCGCCACAGGCGCCCGCGCGCTGTCAGGCAGAACAAATGCCGCAAGCTCGGCCGCAACCTGTGCCGCTTCCTCACCTCCTGGCGAGCGCACGCGGTCGGGGCGGTGCAGGCCCGCATGCATCTGCTCCTGGGCGAACGGCGCTTGCCTCCAGCGGAAATAGCTGACCACCTCGGCCCCGTGCGCCAGGGCCTCCCACGTCCATAGCCGCACCATGCCGGGCTTCGGCACCGGGTTCCACGGCGCCCAGTTCACCGGGCCGGGCTGCTGTTCCATCACCCACCAGCGGCCACGGCCGACGCCACGGTACAGGTCATGGTGGAACGCCGCCATGTCGGGATGCCCGGTTTCGGCGAACATCGCCCTTGCGTCATCCGGCAGGTCGCGCTGCTCGGTAAAGCCCAGCGGGTAGCTGTCCCATGTCGCGAAGTCGAGTTCGGCGCCGGCCTTCCAGTGGTCGAACTCGATGAACCGGCCCATGAAGTTGTGGGTGACGAACCGGCCCGGCGAATGCGCGCGGAGGATGGCCGCCTGCATGGCGGCGTACGCCACGACCTGATCCGAGGCGAAGCGCCAGAAGTCCAGCCGCGCCGCCGGATTGGTTTCGGTCACGGCGCCAACCGGCAGGGCCACCTGGTCGAACGATGCCACCTCCATTGACCAGAACACGTTGCCCCAGGCCTCGTTCAGCCGCTCCGGGTCCTGGTAGCGACGCCGCAGCCACTCGTGGAACGCGCGCAAATCCTCGGCACCGTAGGAGAGCACCGTGTCGTGGCAGCCGAACTCGTTGTCGATCTGCCAGCCAGCGACCGCCGGGTGCGCGCCGTAGCGGGCGGCCACCGCCTCGGTGATGGCCCGGCTCGCCTCCTGCCAAGCGCCCGAGCTGAATGTCGTGTGCCGCCGGCTGCCGAAGCCGCGCGGGCGGCCCTGCGCGTCCGTTGGCAGGATGCTGGGATGCGCGTCAACCAGCCATTTCGGCGGCGTCGCGGTCGGCGTGCACAGGACGACGCGCAGCCCGGCGTCGCCCAGCACCGCTACCGCGCGGTCGAGCCAGCCCCAGTCGAAGCGGCCCGGCGCCGGCTCGATCCGGCTCCAGGCGAACTCGGCGATGCGGACGTAGGCGATGCCCAGTTCGCGCATCTGCCGCGCGTCCTCGGCCCACCACGCCTCCGGCCAGTGTTCGGGGTAGTAGCAGACGCCGAGCATGGGCGGCTTTCTCCATCAGCCGGCCGCGTTGAGCAGCGCGGGTCCGGCGGGGTCGAACAGGTGGCAAAAACGCGGATCGAAGGTCAGCGTCACGCTTTGGCCGATCCGCTGCGGCGCGCGGCCGTCGGCGCGGGCGACCAAGGTCAGGCCAGCGTCCATCGCGACGTGCAGGATGGTCTCGGCGCCGAGATGCTCGGCCAGCATGACGGTCCCAGCAAGGCCCAGGCCCGACGGCCCCAGGGCTTTCGCATCAAGCGACGGGCATGTGGTTGAGGATGTCGGCGAGAA
>CAXTCN010000433.1:0-2298 GCA_964242575.1 uncultured Acetobacteraceae bacterium
GCAGCCGCACCTGCGTGCGGTACTGCAGCGGGCTGAGGGTGGTGACCGCCTTGAAATGCCGGTGGAACGACGTTGCGCTCATGCCGCAGCGCCGGGCCAGGTCCTCGACCCGAAGCGGCTCGGCGTAGTGCGACCGTATCCAACTGGCTGCACGGCCAACCTGCGCAAGGCGGCTGCTGGCAGTGGCCACTTGGCGCAGCAGCCCGCCCTTTGGCCCTTGCAGCAAGCGGTAGTGGAGTTCGCGCTCGACCAGGGGTGCCAGCACCGGAGCATCAGCTGGAGTGTCGAGCAAGCGAACCAGGCGGGTCATCGGCTCTGCAAGGCTGGCGTCCATGGCACCCATGGCCAGGGCCGCCGCTGCAGACTGCGATCCCGCATGGTCGGGCAGGTCCAGCAACAAGCTTGCAATGCGAGCCGGGTCCAACGTGAGCGTCAATCCGAGATAGGGTTGCTCGGGGCTGGCGGTCACGATGCAGCCGCTGATCGGCACGTCAACCGTGGCAATCAGGTATTGGCTCCGGTCATACTCGTAGATGCGCTCGCCCAGCACGACCTGCTTGCGCCCTTGCACAACAAAGCACAGCGTGGGCTGGTACAGGGTCGAGCCGCGCGGACTGGGCCGATCCGCCCGGAACAGCGTCAGCCCGGCAATAACCGTGTCCTGCCGCGGTTCATGGCAATGCCGCTCGACCAGATCGCAGATGTCGTCGGTGGGGTGTCGCATCGGTATCCTCCAGCGCCGGTTTTGCGGGTGGACGTGCCACCGTGCAAGCAGGCAGTCACACGGTTTGGCAGGATTGTGCAAAAGGTTGGCAGCTTTCGCATAACGCAGGTGCCGCCTTGCATGGGATTGGTCACTCCGCGCCTGGCAGGTCGGGTGCGGTCCAACACGGAGGTTCCGACATGCTACCGCTTCGGCCGTTTGCCGTTGTCTTCTCTCTTGCCATTGCCCCGGCTGCGTTCGCGCAACCAGGGCAGCAAACCCATCCGGCGCCGGCCGCCGCGGCTCCACCCTATGGGCTGTCGCTGACCCTTGACCAGGCGCGCCGTGCAGTTGTTGCCGCCGAAGCCGAAGCCACACGGAGCGGCTGGAGCATGGCAATCGCCGTTGTGGACGCCGGTGGGCGTCTCGTCTTGTTCCAGCGCATGGATGGAACGCAGCTTGGCAGCCTTGACCCTGCCGTGGGTAAGGCCGTGACGGCCGTGAACTACCGGCGGCCCACAAAGGCGCTTGAGGACGGGGTCGCCGGTGGGGGCGCCGGCCTGCAGCTCCTGGCCGTGCCAGGCTTGCTGCCCGTGAACGGCGGCTTTCCGATCGTGGTGGACGGCCGTGTGATCGGCGGGATTGGCGCGTCCGGCGCACGCACGGCGCAGGATGCACAGGTCGCCAAGGCTGGCCTTGACGCCATCGCTCCTTAGGAGGGCCAGCATGCCCCATTCTACCCGTGCGGCGGTCCTGGCCTGCCTGCTCCCGTTTGCGGCGGTGGCGCAGGTGTCGGATGGCGTGGTCCGCATCGGCTTCATCACGGACCTGTCAGGTCCTTACGCGTCCATTGATGGGCCGAACGGTGCTGAGGCGATCCGCATGGCCGTGGCCGACGCGGGTGGCGTGGCCGGGGGCAAGCGGGTCGAAGTGCTGGCCGGCGACCACCGGAACGACCCTGCAACCGCGGTGGCCCTGGCGCGCGACTGGTTCGGGAACGGGGTGGATGTGCTGATCGGTGGCGTCACGTCCAGCACAAGCCTTGCCATGGCCCGGCTCGCGGCCGAGCACGGCAAGCCGTTCCTGGCCGTGGGGTCTGGCAACTCGGCCCACACGAACGAGCAGTGCTCGCCCACCCTGATCCACTACGCCTACGACACCACGGCGCAAGGCCGGGCACTGGGCGGCCCGGTGGTGGTCGCTGGCGGGCGGACCTGGTTCATGCTCGTGCCGGACTACTCGTTCGGGCAGCAGATGCACAAGGCCGCCGCTGAGGCGGTCGCGGCGGCCAGAGGGCGGATGGCTGGGTTTGCCCTGCACCCGTATGCGGCCGAAAGCTTTGACGCCGTGCTGCAAGAAGCCAGGAAGAGCAACGCAAGCGTGCTTGGACTCGTCAGCGGGCACACGGACCTGATCAACACTGTCCGAGCGGCGAAGCGGCTTGGCGTGACGGGGACAATGACGCTGGCTGCAACGTTCGCCTTCATTGACGAGGTCCAGGCGCTCGGCCCCGACGCGGCCGGCATGTATGTCGCCGATAGCTGGTTTTGGAGCCGCGACGCTGACACCCGGGCTTGGAGCAACCGCTTCCACCA
>CAXTCN010000434.1:0-2297 GCA_964242575.1 uncultured Acetobacteraceae bacterium
CGCAGAAGGCAGCTGCCGCGCCAGGGATGGCGTAAAGAACGTTATCCATTGGGCGACAGCATCACCTTCGGCGAGACGGACCTGAACTACGTGCAATCGTTGGGCGACCGCGGCTACGTCAGCCGCTTCGCCGACACCTTGGCCAGCCGCAATGGCGGGGTGCGGCCCATCGTCACGAACCTGGCCATTGACGGCGAAACCGCGTCGAGCTTCCAGGTCAACGCCGGCCGCACCCCGCCGGTCGTGGGCCGGGGCGACAGCCCGCTGCAACTGCAGAACCTCAGCTACAACAACAGCAACGCCCTGTCGCAGTCCGCCGTGTTCGCCAACACCGTCGCGGCGCAGGCAGCTCTGGGCAACACGGTCGAGACCGTCACGATCACGCTGGGCTTCAACGAGCTGGCCGCTTTGGCGCCGATGGTGGATACGCCCGCGAACCAGGCGGCTGCCATCGCGGCCATACCGGGCACGTTGGACGCATACCGGATCAGCTACACGGCCGTGCTGAACCAGGTTCGCAGCCTGGCGCCGGGCGCGAACCTCTACCTGCTGGGCTACTTCAACCCGTTCCCCGCCGATCCGGCCAGCCCGGCCGCACCCGTGTTCAACGCCGGCGGGGTCGCGTTGAACGCCGTCATCCAGAGCCTGGCCGCGCAGTTCGGCGCGGCCTACGTGGACACCGCCACGCCGTTCCTGGGCAACGAGGCCTTGTTCACGTTCCAAGACGACCAGCCGGCCAGCTCCAGCATCGGCGGGGCATTCGGCGGCGTGCTGCCCATCGGCAACGTGCATCCGAACCAGTTGGGCTACGACGCCATCGCGCGCCAGGTCGCGGCGGCTACCCCGGTGCCGGAGCCTTCGACCTGGGCCATGATGCTGGGCGGGCTCGGGATGCTGGGCGTTGGTGCTCGCGGACGCCTGGTGACCCGTCGTGGCTCAGCCCTTACGTAAAGATGCAGCATCCTACGATGTAGGAAAGCAGGATTAAGCAGCACTACCTGGACGCCGGCGAAGCTACGCCGGTGATCCTGCTGAACCGCTTCCTGGAGATCTCTCAGAGGTGAGTGACTTCCTTAGATGGTGTTTCCAGGCGGCTGACCCCGTAGTGCGACTCCCGGGGAACCCGTCACAAGCTCAAGAGTAATCAGGCGTGACTGACTACACCGATGTAGCCGTTTGCCTGCCCGAACTGATGAGGACCCCGATGCCAGACCAGATCGTCTCCCAAGCCATGCCGGGCACCTTGTCGGATCGGGTCGGCGTCAGCCTGACCATCAACGGCGTACCTCGGCGCATGGACATCCTGCCCTGGACCACGTTGCTGGACCTGCTGCGGGAAGACCTGCACCTGACCGGCACCAAGAAGGGCTGTGACCACGGGCAGTGCGGCTCCTGCACGGTGCTGCTGGACGGCCAGCGCATCAACGCTTGCCTGGTACTCGCCGTAACCAAGGACGGGTCGGAGGTGACGACGGTGGAGGGGCTGGCTGCGGCGGATGGCACGCTGCACCCGATCCAGGAGGCGTTTATCGAGCATGACGCGTTCCAGTGCGGCTACTGCACGCCGGGCCAGATTTGCTCGGCGGTGGGGTTGTTGCAGGAGGGCAGGGCGCATAACGCCGATGAAATCCGCGAGCAGATGAGCGGCAACATCTGCCGTTGCGGCGCATACCCCAACATCGTCGCGGCCATCCAGCACGTCCTGCACGAGGGAGCCGCGCGATGAACCGCTTCTCCTACGCCCGGCCGGCAGACGTGCCGGACGCCGTGCGCGAGGTGTCGTCCGAGCCGCTGGCTAAGGTCATCGCCGGGGGCACGAACCTCGTGGACCTGATGAAATACAACGTAGAGCGGCCGACGCGGCTGGTGGACATCACGCGCCTGCCAGGCCTGAAAGCTATCGAGGACACGCCGTCCGGCGGACTGCGCATCGGGGCGCTCGTGACTAACAGCGCTGTGGCCTACGATCCCAAGATCGAGGCGCAATACCCGTTGCTGTCGTCCACCATCCTCGCTGGCGCCACAGCGCAGTTGCGCAACGCTGCGTCCGGGACTGTCGCAAGATTGGGGGTCGCAACAATTTCAGATACTTTGACGCGCTCGGCGGCCCCCCAATCCAAGTTTGATCCAATCGGCAGCAAGGCTGGTGCTGGCCGGTATCCGGGTCAAAACAGCTTCGCTCACCAAAAACCATGGCGCTCAGCGCCTGAGAACGTTTCGACCCCAATCTTGCGACAGTCCCATCGCGGAGATGACGGCCAACACGTTCCGCGACCACCTCGTGCTCGGCTACGAGA
>CAXTCN010000435.1:0-2296 GCA_964242575.1 uncultured Acetobacteraceae bacterium
CATCGAGGGCGCGTTCCGTGACACGAAAGACCTGCGCTTCGGCATGGGGATGAGCCCATCCTGAGCCGGCGTTTGCGCATGAGCTCGTAGAGAAGGCTGCCCCCGGAAGGACACCATCAGCAGGCCGGTCTGGCCTGCTGCAACGCCAAAAGGACCAGGTCATTAAGGAGAATGCAATGAGGAGAATGCAATGAGTTGTTGACGAATGGGGCCGGGATAAAGAAGGAGTTCAAGCGCCGCATCAAGACGCAAACCGTGCTGCCCTCGGCCGAAACCGCCGCCATGCTGTTCTGGGCGCTGCTGGCATCGGGCCAGATCACCATGCGCAAGGTCAACGGTTGGCAGGCCTTGGGCGAGGAGCTTGCCGCCCCGTCCCCGTCCCCGTTGACCTCGCCGCGTAACCGACCCAACTACCATCCCGCCGGAGATACGCCGCTCAGCCAATTCCCACACAACTCGCGACGGCACCGATGCTTTGGGCTGCCGGCATGAATGAATGGTCTCCGAAAAGGGGCCGTGCGTCACGTCGAGGCTGAACGCCGTCGCGGCGCTGGACGCTCGACCTCATCCTGCCCTTCTGATGGGAACGTATTCCGGCACCCCGGCGCGCTTCTCGACATGTCGTGCGCCAGGATCAGCGGCAAGAACACGCCGGCACCGGCGCTCCGCCGCCCCTTGTCACGCGACGCTCTCTTTGTGTGACCAACGTCACAGTCCGCCTCGGCGCAGCTGTCCAGAGTAGGCACTGACATATCCGACACAGCGACGGAGGCTGACATGGCTGAGAACCCCAACCCGACCTGCCTGTGCGATCCAGATCCCTGGAGCATCATGAACAAGGCCCGCACGCAGCGTGGCCCCATCGTGGCGGGCTGGCTCATGCGAGCCATTGCCTTCCTGGCCACCGCTCGGCTTTGGGCGCGCACGGCCAACGCAGCGGCACGACACCGGCAAGTTTAGACCTGTGCAAGCCCCCGGTTCGTCCCTGGCCGCAGCAGCGCTGCTGCCGCTCGCCGCCGGGTATTTCCTTTCCTACCTGTTCCGCAACTTGAACGGAGTCGTCGCAGGTGACATCATGCACGACCTCGGGATCGGGGCCGACGCGCTCGGCCTACTCACATCCGTCTACTTCCTGACCTTCGCAGCAGCGCAGTTGCCGGTGGGCGTGCTGCTCGACCGCTACGGCCCGCAACGGGTGCAGAGCGCCCTGCTATTGTGCGCGTCGGCCGGGGCCGGTTTGTGCGCACTGGACAATGGCTTCGCCGGCCTGCTTATCGGCCGGGCCCTTATCGGGCTCGGCACGGCAGGGGGCCTGGTGGCTGGGCTGAAGGCATCCGCCCAATGGTTCCCGCGGGAGCGGCTGGCGATGGTCAACGGCATGTTCATCATGTGCGGCGGGCTTGGTGCGTTCGCCGCGACGTGGCCGGCCGAGTTGCTGTTGCGTATGGTGGACTGGCGCGGGCTTTCGGCCATCCTGGCCGTTGCCGCTTGCGCTTTGGCGATCGCGATCCGCGGCGTCGTGCCGGACCGACCGCAAACGCCCCTGCCTCCAGAGGAGGGCATGCGTTTGCGCGACGTGCTTCGCGATCCCCTGTTCCGCCGCTTCGCACCACTGTCCGCCTCCTGCTTCGGCACGGTCCTGGCCGTGCAGGGACTGTGGGCCGGATCCTGGCTCGCGGACGTGGACGGGCTGTCACGCCCGGAGGTCGCAAGTGACTTGGCAGCAATGGCGGCAGTCCTCATCGTCGCAGCGCCGTGCTGGGGCGTGCTGACCCAGCGGTTGCGGAGCAACATCAAGCTGACGCGGGTAGCGGCGGGTGCGGCGTGCGTGCTCATCACGGCGGAGCTGCTGATCCTGTCCCGCACTGGGCTGCCGTGCAGCCTGCCCTGGTGCCTGTTTGCGCTGTTCGGGGGCATGAGCGTGCTGAGCTACAGCGTGCTCGCCGAGCATTTCCCGGCCGCTGCCATCGGGCGCGCCAACAGCCTGCTCAATGTGCTCCACATTGGCTGCTCGTTCGCGGTCCAGCTCGGCGTGGGCCAGGTAATCGCCCTGTGGCCGCCCGACGGTGGACGGTATTCCGCACAGGCCTATCAAGCCGGGCTGTCGTTGCCGATCGTGTTGCAGGCCATGGCGCTGCTCTGGTTCGCCTGGCCGCGTCACTGCCCACAACTGGCCTGAAAAGACTTGTGAGCATTGGATGATTAAGCCGCCGTTCGGCTCGGACCCTAACTTTGGGCCAACGGCTAATACCAAGACTCATTAATCAGAACTCATGGGCCCAGTCGCGCAATCCGA
>CAXTCN010000436.1:0-2277 GCA_964242575.1 uncultured Acetobacteraceae bacterium
CAGGTGTGCGCCAGGGCAGTTCCGGCCGCTTGTATCTCGCCTACCTGCGTGACCCGGATGGCAACAAGCTATGTGCGCTTCACAGGATGGGTGCCTGAACGACGTCGGCTAGCGCCCACCGCTGCGGCAACGTCTTGGCCAGGCGATCTGCCCCGCCTGGCCGGAGGCGGCCGCGAGCGTCCAATCCCCAAAGGCCGCGTCAGGTGCGGTAGCCGGGCGGGTCAGCATCATGACAAGGAATGGAGCAACGCTGCTCGGCAGTCATCAAGCGGGATCTTCAGCATGCTGGTCGTCCCGTTCGGTTACTGCTGCCAGTGGGCGAGCGCCTCGGAACGTGTTCTGCTACGCATGTTGAAGGGGCACATGGAGCGTCAAACCATGCGTCGTTCCTGAACGCGTTGCTCGTGCTTGAGTCGACACAGGCGCGTGCGCTGCGCTGGGCCGGGCTGGTGGGGCTCTCGGGCCTCGGCATGTGGGTGCTGAGCCTGTTGCAGCTACCCGCGGCCCCCTTGCTGGGCGCCATGGGCGCCGCGGTGCTGCTCGCGACGCGCGGCACCTCGCTTGCGGTGCCGTGGCAGGTCTTCCAAGTGGCGCAAGCGGTGGTGGGCTGTATGGTAGCCCGCGCCATCCCGGCCACGGTGTTGGGAGATATCGCGAAGGACTGGCCGATATTCCTGGCCGGCATTCTTTCGGTCATCGCGGCCAGCGCGTTGCTCGGTTGGCTGCTGGCGCGGGCACAGGTTCTGCCAGGGACCACGGCAGTCTGGGGCTCCTCCCCCGGCGCTGCCGTGGCGATGACGGTAATGGCAGAAAGCTACGGCGCCGACGTTCGGCTGGTCGCCTTCATGCAATACCTGCGCGTGGTGATCGTGGCGGTCTGCGCCACAATCGTCGCGCGGATCTGGCTGCCGGAGGGGGCGGCCTCGGCGTCGCATCCGGACTGGTTCCCGCCCGTCGCTTGGGGGCCCTTCGCGGGGACGCTGTTGTTGATCCTGCTCGGGACGCTCGCCTCGCGCGTCCGGCGCCTCCCCTCCGGCCCGCTGCTAGTTCCGCTTTTCCTTGGCTCCTTTCTGCAAGATACGCGCGTGATGCGAATCGAACTGCCGTCGATGCTGTTGCTCGCCGCCTATGCCTTCATCGGCTGGAGCATCGGGCTGCGCTTCAACCGGACTGTAGTGCGCCACGCCGCGAGGGCACTGCCGCGGGTGCTGCTCGCCGTTCTGTCGCTGATCGCCCTTTGCGGCGTCCTCGCGGCCCTACTCGTGGTCTTCGCCGGGGTAGACCCGCTGACGGCCTATCTCGCCACCAGTCCGGGCGGCGCGGACTCGATCGCCATCATCGCGGCGAACAGCCAGGTGGACGTGGCGTTCGTCATGGCCATGCAGACGACGCGCTTCATCATCGTGATGCTGAGTGGCCCGTCCATCGCCCGCTTCATCGCCAACCGAACGGGGGTGGCGCGGCCTCAGTAGCCATCAGCCGGAAGCAGGAGGGGAGCAGCCCGCAGTGGCGCAGTACCTCGTTCAACGGGTTCCAAGTCAACAGGCGGCACTCTCATCCCATTCTGGGCTGCGGTTCGGCAGGCAGACATGCGATTAATATCTGCTTCAGGGTGATAGCGAGTTGGCTATCAATGCCTCCAACAGGCTGGAAGGTGCCCCTGATGGAGCTCGCCGGTAGCGGGCTGTGTGCCTCCGAACACCAGAGATCGGAACAGACACTTGCCACGCCGTGCTTCATGGCTGCTCTCGTCCATGCGAACGTTCAACGTGGGCATAGAAACGGCCGGTTGCATGGGCCAGACAGGCGTTTGCCCGAGCACGACGCTCCCTGGAAGAGGAACCGCATGCCCCTCTCCCGCGCAGATGCATGCTCATCCAATCGACGGCAGGCGCTCGATCAGCTTGTCGAGCGTGATCGGGTAGTCGCGCACGCGGATGCCGGTGGCGTTGTGGATGGCATTCGCCACCGCCGCGCCGACGCCGCACAGGCCCAGCTCGCCCACGCCCTTGGCTTTCATCGGCGAGGAAAGCGGGTCCACCTCATCGAGGAAGATGACTTCCTGGTGCGGGATGTCGGCGTGGACCGGCACCTCGTAGCCCGCGAGGTCGTGGTTGACGAAGAAGCCCAGGCGCTTGTCGATTGCCAGTTCCTCCATGAGGGCTCCGCCGACGCCCATGGTCATGGCGCCGATCACCTGGCTGCGTGCCGATTTGGGGTTCAGGATGCGTCCCGCCGCGCAGACGGCCAGCATCCGCCGCACTCGCGTCTCGCCGG
>CAXTCN010000437.1:0-2272 GCA_964242575.1 uncultured Acetobacteraceae bacterium
GACGCCGTGATCAGGCGGCGTGTTGTGCTGGCGTGTCGGTGACCTCGACGCCGTTTCGGAATGTGACACCCTGGACGACTTTGGGCAACTGGTTCTCGCCTTTCAGCCGGTGCCAGGTCTTTGCAGCCGCCATGACCAGCTTGAACACCATGAGGCGGGCGGTGTCCTGCGACAGCGCGCCCTTGGTGCGCACTGTCCGATGCCTGACCGTGGCGAACACGCTCTCGATCGGGTTCGATGTGCGCAAGTGGTCCCAGTGCTCGGCGGGGAAGTCGTAAAAGGTCAGCAACGCGTCACGATCCTTCACCAAGCAGGCGACCGCCTTCTCGTACTTGGCGCCATACTTCTCGGCGAACGTCGCGACCGCCGCCTCGGCCGTGGCCCGGTCCGGCGCCGCCCAGACCTCGCGCAGATCGGACTTGGCCGTGGGCTGGACGGACTTGGGCAGCTTGTCGAGTATGTTGACGGTCTTGTGGACGGTGCAGCGCTGATGCCGCGTCGTGGGCGACACCTCATCCAGCGCCTTCCAGAAGCCAAGCGCCCCGTCGCCGGTGGCCAGCTCCGGCGCAATCGTCAGGCCGCGTGCCTTGAGATCGACCAGCAACTCGCGCCAGCTCTGCGCACTTTCCCGCACGCCGACCTGGAAGCCGAGCAGCTCCTTCTTGCCCTCCGGCGTGGCGCCGATCAGCACCAGCATGCATTCAGCCTGCGGCTCCATGCGCGCCTGAAGGTAAATGCCGTCCGCCCAGACATAGACATACCGCCGGGCCGCGAGGTCGCGCCGCTGCCAGCGCGCGTAGTCGGCCTGCCACTCCTCGCGCAGCCGCGCAATGACCGAGGGCGACAGGTTCGGGGCGTCCTTGCCCAGCAACGCCCCGAGCGCTTCCTGGAAGTCGCCCATCGACACGCCGCGCAGGTAGAGGATCGGCAACAGCGCATCCAGGCTTCGTGTGCGCCGGGTCCAACGCGGCAGGATCGCCGAGGTGAAGCGGATGCGCTCGGCGCCTGCTTGGCCAGCAGCGCGGTCGCGCAGCTTGACCCGCCGCACCGCGACCGGGCCAATCCCGGTCTGCATTTGGCGCTCCGGGCCGTGACCGTGCCGGACGACGCGCTCGCGCCCGTCCGGCAGCCGCTCGCCCTTCATCGCTGCCAGGAACGCTTCGGCTTCTGCCTCAATGGCTTGGGCCAGAAGCCGGCGCGCGCCGCTTCTCAAAACCGTCGTCAGCGGATCGTCGATCGTCTCGGGCTGACGGAGAGGAATAATAGTGGTAGTGCTCATCTTGGCGTATCGCTCCTTCGGGAGGTTCAGGCAGGCTCACACCCACCTCGATACGCCGCCTTTCTCAAACCGTCGTCACCCAGGTTCGGCCATAGCTCGGATCCATCTCGCACCACATCTGAAAAGGTCAGGGTGCCATCATCCGTTCTGGAAGCGTCAACCCGGCTCCACGTGTAACCCAGCTTTGAACTACGCCCGTTCCTCGACGTGCGCACGGCGGTGCTGAACGGCACGCTCGAGGACGCCTTCCGCCGTCGCCACCCCGGCTTCCGGCTCGCCAACGGCGACCGCAAGCCGACAGCAGCGGCGGCGTGATCACCTCCCACGATCTTGCATGGTCCCACGATGCGATGGCTCTGATCTCGGCGGTCAGCGAGGAGAAGGATCAAACGGCTGCTCTGGGAGCGGCTCCGGTGTTGGCGCGGCTACTTCTTTGGAACCGGTCGGCTTGAAGGCCTTTGTTCCATTCTCATCCGTGTCCGCTGTCAACTTGGCCGACGCTGCTTGCAGTTCGGCATCCAAGGCGCAAAGGCCGTCGTTTAGGCTGCTCAGGCTCCCCGCCAAGTCTCCGAGGCCTTGGCGCCAGGCCCGGATGGCCTCCTGCTGTCTGGCAAGGGCTTGGGTCAGGGACAGAAGAGCCCGGTCCAGCCTTGCCGCAGCGTCCTCCGCTCCTGGTGCGGAGACCCCCGCCACTGGACGGATGCGGCCAGGGAACGGGACGACGTTGCTGCCGGCCGCCTCGCCCCCTGTGTCGTCCGGCGTCGGTCCGTTTGCGTCGGTGCCAGGCATGTGCCTTAGGCCTTGTTGCCTCGTGGGGTTCGGGACAGCCTGCCCATCCTGCCCATGTGGCGTAACAACGCGCCTTGAGCGCCGCTGTTTCCATCCTGCGACACCGAAGGCGGCCGGCGATGGGGCGTGACGCCGGCCAGGAGCGTTTGCTCCTACGCCGCCCGGACTTCGGCGATGAAGCCGCCCACCTCGCTGGTCAGCTGC
>CAXTCN010000438.1:0-2268 GCA_964242575.1 uncultured Acetobacteraceae bacterium
CATAGCGGCCCGGCGGGTCCAGCCGCACGTCCCCATTCGCATCGGCGATCCCGGAGCGGAAACAAATCGAGCTGATGTGCCCCTCGCCGGTGGCGCGGAGGCTGAGAATGAAGCGGACCTCGCCGGACGAGAGCCCGCCCTGGTCGGGATGGGGCACGATCGAGGGGTTGAACAGCGCCGCCGCCTCGAAGCTGTATTCGAGGCTGAAATACGCGCCGATCAGAAGCTGGCGCGCCTCTTCCGGCACGACCGGCGCGGTCCGCATCATGCTGCGGGCTTGCTGGAAACGGTCGGCGAACGCCGTGCGCAGGTCGATGTGCCGGTCGGCGAACTCTCGCAACACGTCCTCAAGTTCGGCTTCGACCCTGGCCTGGTCCATCGCCAGCACGCGGCTGATGATGCGGGACAGGGCGGACTGCTCAAGGTCGCTCGGCCCGGTCGCTGGCAAGAACGGGCGGATAAGCACGCGGGCGGGGTCAGGCCCGAGCACGATGGGCAGCCGACGCAGGTTGATGTGTTCGATTGTTACCGAGCTGCGCTAGCAGCTTCCCCGGGCCAGAGCGGATGGATGCGTTTGCAGAGGTAGCACGTCTCAAGCGGACCCACACACCGGCATCGGCGTCCTGGTCATGACGACCGAACGATAAGCCCGCAAATAGCCCTCCACCATCCGTGACAGGGAAAACCGTTCTGCATGGGCACGCACGGCGGAGCGGTCCATCGCACTAAGTTGCTGCACGGCTCCTATGGCGCCAGCCTCGTCCGTCACCAGGAAGCCGCTCACGCCATCCAAGATCAGCTCCGGCATGCTGCCGCGCGCGTAGGCGATCACGGGCGTGCCGCACGCCATGGCTTCGGCGACCGACAGTCCGAAGGGTTCGTCGAAGTGGATCAGGTGCAGCAAAGCCGCGGCGCCGCCCAGCAGTTTGTCGCGGTCCAGCGGTCCGACCGGGCCGACATAGCGAACGTCGCCGGCGAGCCAGGGCTTGATCTCGTGCTCGAAGTAGGCACGGTCCTGCACGATGCCCGCCAGGATCAGCGGCCGGCCAGCGGCGCGGGCCACGCGGATGGCGTCCGCCGCGCCCTTATCGGGATGGATGCGGCCGAAGAACAGCAGGTAGTCGCTGGCGCAGGGCTGGAACGTGAACTCGGCGAGATCGAGGCCGTGGTGGATGGTGGCGAGATAGATGAGGTCCGGGTGACGGTCGGCGTCTGAGATGCTGACGTAATGCGCGCGGCCGTCGAAGGCACGGTAGACCGGCAGGATGCGCTCGCTGGAGAAGCCGTGGATGGTCGTGAGCGTCGGGGTGTCCACCAGGCTCGCATAGGTCAGCGGCAAGAAGTCGTAGTGGTTGTGCATCAGGTCAAACTCCGCCGCCCGGCCAAAAGCGTGCGCAAGGTGCAGCCCCTCCCACACCTTGGCGTCCATCCCCGGCGTTTCCTCGTACGGGGAGGCCACCACGGCGCTGAGCCGCGCGCTCGTTTGCGAGTCGGCCGTCGCGAACAGCGTCACCTCCACCCCGGCCGCAACCAGCCCCTCGGTCAGCAGCGACACGACGCGTTCCCAGGGACCGTAGTGGCGCGGCGGCACCCGCCAGGCGATCGGCGCAAGCATGCCGACGCGCAGCGGGCGGTCGTGCGAGGGATGCCGGGCGAGTGGGTGCATGCCTACCTGTGCCTGACGGAGCGCAGGCTGGCGAGCTGCACGGCCTGGCTGTACTCCGCTGCGCTCAGCCACAGGGCCAGCGTGCTTTCCGCGCCCTCGTTGGCGTTGGCACGGTCGCGGTGCAGTCCGTCGCGGCAGCCGCCCGTCCTTGAGTCATAGAGCGGCGTCTTGAGGGCGTTGCGGCCCAGCAGCCACTCCAAGGCCCGCCGCGCCCCGGCCAACCAGGCCACCTCGCCGTCAGCCCGATGCGCCTCCAGGCTGGCGGACACCGTCGCATAGACCTCGATCGGCTGCCCGTCCCACAGCGGCCGGGCCTCGCCCCGGCGATACAGGCGTTCCGAACCCACCGGCAGGAATGCGCCGTCCGGAGCGGTTTGCTGGAGCTCCAGCCAGCGCAGCGCCTTCAGGCCGATCGCAGTCGCGCCAGGGTGCCCAAACGCCCGGCCGTATGCGACCAGGCCGTGCGGCAGCTTGGCGTTGCTGTAGCTGAGGTACGGCTCGAACCAGGGCCAGGCGGGCGTCGCGACTTCAGCGTAAAGACGCAGCAGGGCGTGGTTCAGAATCCGGCCTTTTTGGGTTACACAAGACGCGCGGAAACGGCC
>CAXTCN010000439.1:0-2256 GCA_964242575.1 uncultured Acetobacteraceae bacterium
CAGTTTCCGCGCGCCTTTGTAACCCAAAAAGGGCGGATCCTGAACCACGCCCCGCTGGGCCAGCGACGCGACCGCACCGCGGCGGCGAAGCTCGGTGAAGGCGCGCGACACCGTCTCGGAGGTCAGCCCAAGATAGTCGGCCATGTCGTCGCGCGTGATGAACAGCTCGATCGGGTCGCCCGGCGACGAGGACCGTTCGACCATCTCCAGCAGGAACGAAGCCAGCCGCTCCACGGCGCTCATGCGCCCCATGCGGTAAAGGCGCGCCTGCGCCTGCCGCAACCGTCCGCAGGCGATCTCGCGGAAGGCCCGGGACAGGACAGGGTCTCCGTCGATCAGCGCCTCGGCCTTCGCGCGGGGGACGGACACGAAGGTCACGTCGCGGGCGGCCTCCGCGGTGGCCACGCGCTCGCCCCGCGCCTCGAAGCCGAACAGGTCACCGGGCAGGACGAGCTCAGCCACCTGGCGCTTCCCGTCCTCGGAGAAGGTGCAGAGCTGCACCGCGCCGGAAGCCAGCCAGTGCCAGTCCCTGACGGGTTCGCCTTGGGAGAAGATGCGCCGGCCCCGCTCGAGGCTCGTCACGGCGCCGAGCGGCCGGAGCGCCTGCACGAGCGCGGCGCCGTGGCCCTCCAGGCCGGCTCCGCCCACGGGCTGGCGTGTCGCAGGGGGCGTCCATGCGGACGTAGCTTGATGTCGCCGTCCATGCACGCCCGTCATTGCGGGCGCAGGCAGGTCGTTGGCCGCTGCGGTGAGCATCGCATCCTCCGGTCGTGCGCCGTGTCTCGAACGCCGGGAACATGCAGCCGGCCGGGCCGCTTTGGGACTCAGGAATTGTACGTAGGCCCGGGGCGGCCAGCGCCGCCCCGGTCCACGCGTCAGCGATACAGCCGAACGCCATCGCCCCAGCCGTAGCGGCTCGCGTACTGCGCCAGGTTGTTGCGGTCGAAGCCGCCAAGCTGCTCCAGTTGCTCGCGCGTCATCTCGAGCCGCGCCCGCTCGTTCGCCGTGCCGAACTTGATCTGCTCAATTGGCACCACGGCCCGGCGCTCGCCGATGCCGAGGAAGCCGCCCCACTCCACGACGGTCGCGCGGACGTTGCCGGACCGGTCGAGCAGGAAGTTCTCCACCTCGCCCGCGTCACGCCCGTTCGCGCCGACGACGTTGGTGCCGATCAGGTTCGTGACCCGCTGCAACGGCAGGCCCGCCGCCGCCGGCGTGGCCGGCGTAGCAGCAGCGCCGGCAGCTGCACCCGCTGCGGCAGCACCGGCGGCGGCCATCTGCTGGCCCTGCTGCTCCACCTTGACCTGCGCCGGGCCAGTCTGCTCGTAGCGGATCTGCGGCTGGCCCTGCTGCTGCACGGTGACGCGCGGCTCGGCCGGGTTCACCTGCACCTGCGCCTGCTGCTGGCTGGGCACCACCTGCACCTGCGGCTGCGCCTCCACCACGCGCACTTGGGGCTGAGCCTGCTGCACCCCGACTTGCGGCTCCGGCATCCGCACCGTGACCTGCACCGGCGGCTGCCGGACGACGATCTCCGGCTTCGGTATCACAACGAGGATTTCCGGCTGCGCCTGCTGCACCGTGACCTGTGGCGTGGCCTGCTGCACCTGGATCCGATCCGCGGTCTGGCGCACCACGACCTGCGCGCCTGCCGCGCCGCCAGCGGTTCCGCCAACCTCGGCGACCAGGACCGGGATGGCGACGATCACCGCGTCCACGGTGGCGCGCGCCCGCGTCATGTCGGGCCGGTCGCCTTGCAGGGCGGCCTGCGCCTCGCCGACACGGGCTTCCAGCGCCTTGTAGCCCTCGCTGCTCCGCCTCTCGGCCGGAACCTGTCCCATGGCCTGTTGGAGAGAGGTCAACGCCTGCCGCACGCCCTGGGACGCCTGGCTCTGCTGCGGCCCGGAAGTCGCGGCCATCTGCCGCAGCGCCTGGCTGAGCGACTGCTCGGCCTGCTGCAGCTGGTTCATGGCCTGGGGCGGGATGGCCGCCGCCTGCCCTGCGGCGTTGCCGGGCTGCGGCGCGGTTTGGGCCATGCCGAGCTGCGGCGCGAGCAACAATGCCGCTGCGAGAGTGGTGCCGGAGAGAAGCTTCTTCATGGTGTCGGTCTTTCCTGTTCGTGTCGGAGGCCGCTCTGCGATCCACGCCGCAATGGCTGATACCGCCGCGGGTGGGCGAGGGAGTGGCCACCTGCCCGGCGTTGGTGCATGTGTGGACGACCCCAGGAGCACAAGGGTTTTTGTTTGATCTGGCTCA
>CAXTCN010000440.1:0-2216 GCA_964242575.1 uncultured Acetobacteraceae bacterium
TCGCTCGCCAGCACGCGCACCTCGCCGCTGGACGGCGGCAACCTGAACCGCTTGTTCTCTGGCCGGCTGGACGGTTCGGTCACGGAGGAGATCGCGCATTATGTGGCGACCGAGCTGATCCCGCAGGCCGACCTGGTGTGCGACCTGCACTCCGGCGAGTCCTCGCTGATGTACCTGCCTTGTGCCTTGGCAACGCTGCACGAGGACCCGACCAGGCTGGCTGCGACGGTCGCCGCGCTGCGGGCGTTCGGAGCGCCGCACACCTATTTGCAAAGCCGTGCCGAGGGCCAAGGCGGGCAACGCACCCTGGGCGCGGTGGCGGCGGGGCGCGGCACCCTGTCGATCGCGACCGAGCTTGGCGGCGGCGGCACGGTCAGCCCGGCCGCGCTCGCCGTCGCCCGGGGCGGCCTGCGCAGCCTGCTGGCCCACGCCGGCGTCCTGGACGGGCCGGAGCCAGCGTCGCAAACACGAATCGTTACGATCAGCCACGCCGACGACTGGACGTATGCGCCCGAGCGTGGCGTGTTCGAACCCCTCGCATTCCCCGGCGACGACGTGGCGGCCGGCCAATCCGCCGCGTGGCTGCACACGCCCGAGACGCCGTGGAAGCCACCCACTTTGCTCCATTTCGCGCGGGCCGGGCTGGTGCTGTGCCGGAGGCAGCCCGGCCGGGCCGAACGCGGCGACTGTTTGTTCGGAACCGGCACGGACTGGGATTAGCCGGCCGCGAACCGCCGCACGACTTTGCCCAAAAGGTCGCGCCCCCGTTGTCGTAGCCGTCGCGCCATAGGCTGCCGAGAAAGGCGATCGACCCGGTGCTGAACACCACGCCGCCCTGCGCTGTCTCGAAGTACGCCAGCTCCGCCCGGATCAGGTCGGCGGGCTGCTCGCCGGTCACGGTGTGCACGTGGGACAGCAGCTCCTCCGGGACCGCGACGAAGTGCGCCTGGTGCCCTTCGGACCGGGCTAGCTGTCACGTTGCAGCTAGCATTACAATTGCATTCCCTAGTGGGTAGCACCTGACGAAAGAGTCCCAAACGGGATTCCCTCCGGAGCGGGGCCGTGCGAGTCTGCGGGATGCTTACCGGTATCTCCATTAGCCTAAGCCCGTCCGACTGCGCCTGCCTCACCGAGATCGCAGTGGATCGAAACAGCCCGCAAAAGCATGTTTGGCGCGCGCAGATCGTGCTGCTTTCTGCCGATGGCGTTGGCGTTGGCGTTGGCGTTGGCACCAACGAGATCATGCGCGTCACCGGCACGTCCAAGACCTGCGTTTGGCGCTGGCAGCTGCGCTTCATGGAGGCGGGCACGAACGGGTTGCTGGTCGACAAGACCCGCCCCTCGCGCATCCCGCCGCTGGATGCGGCGGTGGTTGAGCGTGCGGTGGCCCTGACATTGACCGAGCTGCCTGGTGAAACCACGCATTGGACAGCCGCCGCCGTCGCTGCCGCTTGCTCGATCAGCGTCAGTTCGGTTCACCGCATCTGGCGAAGCCATGGCCTGCGGCCGCATCGGATACGGCAGTTCAAGCTGTCCAACGATCCGCAGTTCGCCGCCAAGGTGCGCGACATCGTCGGCCTCTATGTCAATCCGCCGGAGCATGCCGTCGTGCTGTCGGTGGATGAGAAAAGCCAAATCCAGGCGCTCGACCGCACTCAGCCCGGCCTGCCGCTGAAGAAGGGGCGCTGTGGCACCCTGACCCACGACTATAAAAGGAACGGCACGACCACCTTGTTCGCTGCCTTCAACGTGCTCGAAGGCAGCGTCATCGGCCGGTGCATGCAGCGCCACACGCATCAGGAGTTCATCCGCTTCCTGAACGCCATCAAAAACTAGGTTTCAGCCAACAAGCAGGTCCACGTCGTGCTGGACAACTATGCAACCCACAAGCACCCCAAGGTCGTCGAATGGCTCGAACGGCACGAGCGGTTCACGTTCCACTTCACGCCGACCTCGGCGTCCTGGATCAACGCCGTCGAGGAGTTCTTCGCCAAGCTGACCAATCGCAGGCTCAAGCAGGGCGTGTTCCACTCCATCGTCGCCCTGCAGGCCGCCATCAACTGCTTCGTCAAAAACGCCAACCAGAACCCAAAGCCCTTTCGCTGGACCAAAAACCCCGACGAGATCATCGCCGCCGTCCGCCGTGGGCACCAAGCGTTAGAGGTGCCGTAGCGGAGGTGGTGGAAATAGGTTGGCGGCGTAGTCTCTGGTTTGTT
>CAXTCN010000441.1:0-2212 GCA_964242575.1 uncultured Acetobacteraceae bacterium
GCCAGGCTCACGACCGAGTTGCCGCGCTGGGTGGCACCGAACAGGGTGCCGTCGACGGCGAACGCGAAGTCGTCGAGCGCGATGTTCGAGGCGTAGACGGACGCCGCCCCGGCGGTTCCGTCCGGCAAGATGGGGATGCGCAGGACCGAGCTGCTGCTGGTGTTCGAGACATAGAGTTCGTTGCCGAAGATCTTCACGCCGTTGGCGCCGACGGTGGCGGCACCGCCCACCACGGGCGCGAGCCGCGGGTCCACCGACCAGGGCCGGCTCTGGCCCGTGTTCACGTCCACCTGCCAGATCGTCCCGGCCCGCGAGTCGGCCACGAGCACCACGCCGGGGCTGAACGGTGTCACCCCGTTCAGGAAGCTAGCGCCGGCCACGCTAGCGGCGAGCGAAGCCGGGCCGTTCGGGATAAAACGATACACGTTCGTCCCACTGGTGACGATCAGGGAACCGTCGTTGTCGCGGGCGATGCCGGCCACGGAACCGGGCACCTGGCCGAAGACGCTGGATGCACCCGCTGGCGTCACCCGGAAGATCGTTCCGTTGGTCAGGTTGGTGGCGAAGATGTCGCCTGCCGGGTCGATGACCAAGTTCTCCAGCGCGGTTGGGGCCGGGAAGGTCGCGATCGTGACAGCCTGGGACGGGCGCATCGGCCCGAAGCACACGGCCAAGAGGGCCAGAGCACCAACCGAACGGGGGCGGAAGACTGAGTACATGGAACTATCCCTCCTCATGGGGGACGACCCAACATTCGCGCTGTGAGCCGCAAAGTAAGCGCGGGCAGCCGGGATCACACGTTCAAAAGGGCAAGTTGGGGTGAGTCTGCTTCCATGCCGGGCAGGTCCAGTGGCAAGCGTGTCGTCATGTCGAGACGGAACAGCCCATATGGGTTGACGTGACCCCAGGCGAGCGGCGTTAGTCCGCGCCGCTCGGCCACGCCCATGCGTTCGGCCCAAATCGGCTCGCTGAGCACACGCTGGATCATGAGCGTGTTGACGTAAACGAGGCAGTTCTGCAGCAAGTGCAGGCTGAGCACGGTCGCTTCCTGGTCCTCGACCCGGTTGGTGGCGATCTCGCCGCCGCGGCCGTAGAGGATGAAGTCGTTGGCCGAGTTCCAGTTCTCCACGACGTTCAGCCCCTCGTGGATCTCGCGGCGGAGTTCGAGGCTGGACAGGTAGCGGCACACGAAAGCCGTGCGCAGCGCCTTCCCAAGCTCCACGAGTGCCCGATACGTGGGGTGCTGCAGGTTGGCGCGGGTGAAGCGGCGCAGGATGTCGGCCGCTGCCGCAGTGCCGAGGCGGAGCGCGGTCGCATACTTCACCATCTGGTCGTACTGCTGGCCGATCAGCGCCCAATCGATGGAGCGCGTCAGCACCGGTTGCAGGGCCGGATAGGCGTCCGGCGCCCCGGTGATGGGCCGATAAAGCCGTTGGCGATGAATGCCCTTCAGCCGCGGCAGGAGCTGGAAGCCGAGCAGGCGGCAGAAGCTGAACGCCACCTCGCTTTGTCCATGGGAATCGACGTAGGTCCGGTCCACCTCCAGGTCGGTGCAGTGGCGCAGCACGCCTTCGATCATGGCGGCGGCCTCGGAGGACGAGACGGTCTTGAGCTGCGAATGGATGCAGGTGCTCCGGCGCTCAACATGCCAATACACCATGATGCCCCTCCCGCCGTAGCGGGCGTGCCATTCGGTCATCAGGTTCTGGTCCCAGGCCCCGAACTGCTTGCTGTCGGCGGCGCACGCGGTTGTGCCCTCGCCCCAGATCGCGGGGTGGCGGGCGCGCAGCGTCGCGTTCACGACCGCGGCGATAGCCTCCCGCAGGGCGTCGCGGGTGATGAACCGGCGCCAGACATAGAGCAGGTCCTTGTAGGTGACGCTTTCCTGGCCGGACACCATGCGTTTCAGGCCCGTGTTGGTGCCGATGCCGTTCAGGCACAGCAGCAGGCGCTGCTGCAGGGTGGCGCGGGGTAGGTTCTCGTGGTCGGTGACGGTGCGGAAGGCGTCGGTGAAGGCAAGGCGCAGGTCGGCCTCTTTCAGCATGTCGAGCAGGCTGGTCATGGGCCAGCGCCGGCCGACCTCGGTCTTGAGTGCGACCAGGCCCGCCGGCTCGGCCTGGCGCTCCAGGGGTGTCAGCGAGATGGTGCCCTTGCCGCGTTTTAGAGCGTTTTCAGCCTGACTGGACGTAGCCGCAGTGCCGGATGTAGTTGA
>CAXTCN010000442.1:0-2175 GCA_964242575.1 uncultured Acetobacteraceae bacterium
GAGCTGGAGCGGGTGCAGGCCGAGTTGGGCGCACGCAGCTCGTTCCGGGACGGTGCGCGCATTCTGGAAAGCCTACTGCCTGTCTCGCCGGCGAACCATGAGAGCCTGCGCACTCGCACCCACGCCGTCGCCCTTCAGCTCGAGGCAGCCGACCGGCAAGCAACAGCGGGAGTGATGGCCGTCCCAGACAAGCCGGCGAAAGCCGCAACCACGAATGACCACCGGCCCGTCGTCATGCTCGATGGCGCCTACATACGTGCGATGCCTGGTCACCAGGTCCGGAACTTCGAGGCAATCTGCGGCAAGGTGGAGCGAGAGGGCCACCTCACCCGACGCTTCGGCTTGGTGCGCAGCGTGGCCGGGCAGCCCCAGGCCTTACTGCGTGCGGCGCTGCTGGACCAGGGCTGGCGGGAGGGCGAGGCGGTGACCGCGATCAGCGACGGCGACCCCGCGCTGCCGGCGTTGGTGCGCTCGGCCACGGGCGGGCCGGTGGAGTGCATTTTGGATTGGTTCCATCTTTCCATGCGCGTGCACCATGTCGAGCAGGTCATGGGTGGCCTGTGCGCCCTGGAACCGCCAACGCTCGCCCCGCTCGACCATGCGCAGATCGATGTCGAGCGACTGCGGCATCTGCTTTGGAACGGCTACCACAACAAAGCGTGCGAGGGTCTGGGCCGCATCAAGAGCTGGGCCAAGGACGCCGACATGCTGAACGACCCCGCAATGGAAGCAGGTGCGAGGCGCCTGGTCGCACGTTGCACGGAACTGCAAACCTACATCGAAAGCAACGAGGGCGCGCTGATCGACTACGGCCAGCGCCATCGAGCTGGCAAGCCGATCTCGACCTCGCGGGCCGAGGGCACCGTCAACCAGCTGGTAAGTGCCCGCATGAACAAACGACGGCAGATGCGCTGGTCACCCCGCGGCGCGCATCGTGTGCTTCAGGTCAGGGCCGCGGTGCTGGACGGACGGTTTGGCCAGCCGGCAATCCAGCTCGCGGCGTAGCACCCCAGGTTTTTGACACTCTCATCAACGCCGTGCAGCGCTGATCAGCGCTGCAATCCATTGCTGATTCACAGCCGGCTGACGCAGGCGGGCCGGACTGGCGTGGGTATGGGGTTGGAGTGCGCCAGGACCATGGCGGCGGAGCATCGCCCGGAGCGCCGCCTAAAGGCAATCCAGGTAATTCCACTACGCACGATAATCACATTTGTTTCGTGTTCAGCATGGGTGCGGCCCCTTGCCGTAGTCCGAGCAAGGTCAGAGGCGTCCTGAAAGGACCGGAGGTCCAGACAGGCCCGCACCACGTCGGTGGGCTTCTCTGGAGCAACCGTCTGATGAGGTCGGCCGTCAGGCGGACCTGCCTGCCCTGCCCCGCGCCACCCCATGCTCCAGAACGCGGTCTCGAGGCGGACCGCCGTGCTGAATGTCGCCTGCAGGGCCGCGGTGCGTGCGTCGCCCCCGCGCTCGGCCCAGAGCCGGGCGAGCGTGCCCCGCGTCTTGCCGGCAGCTGCCTGGTAGTCCGGCCCGGCATAGGTTGCGATCCAGGCCGCATACGGGTTGCCCGGTATTGGCCGGGCCGCAAGTTGCAGGCCGATCTCCGCGTAGCCGAGCACGCAGGGTGCAAGCGCCGCATACAGGTCCAGGAGGTCGCCCGCCGCCCCGCAGTCCAGCACGAAGCGGGTGTAGGCGACGGTTTCGAGCGCCTCCGGCTCGGCGGCCATGCCGGCCTCGTACAAGCCCCACCCGACGCAGAAGGAAACGTGCAGCGGCAGCTCACCCAGGATCGCGGCGCAGCCGTCGGACGCGGCTCGCAGGTCGGCCAAGCGCTGCGCCTTGTATCCGGCGAGCGCGTGGGCGCGGGCAAACTGGATCAGGAACAGGTAATCCTGCGTCAGATAGCGCCGGAAAGCCGGGATGGGCAGCGTGCCATCGCCGAGGCCGCGCACAAAGGGGTGGCCGGTGAACTCCGACCAGAGCGGCCCGGCGCCGCAGCGCAGGCGATCGAATGGGGAGGTGTCCGCCATGGACGGGCTGGCACCTGCGCCGTCGCGACCATCATCAGCTCGCCACGTCATCGCATCCGCGCTCTTGCAGCTCATCACAGGAAGTCCTTGCCCGCATGGTCCTTGAGCAGGTCCGAGTTCCGGACGTAGTCGGACAGCACCTGCACGC
>CAXTCN010000443.1:0-2124 GCA_964242575.1 uncultured Acetobacteraceae bacterium
CGATCAGCCCAGGCACGCAAAAACGCTCAAAAACTCACTCCGACAGGCTGCTAGAAGGGAGGGAAACACGCTGGCCAAGTTGGGAAGCATCGCATCGTTGCGCCGCTGGATGTAGCCGTCGGCGATGCTGGTGAGGTGCGGCGGCTCGTCATTCGGCATGAGGTCGAACGGGCTGTAGCCCTGAGACGCCTTGATCTGCGCCACGGCGTCCCCGCTGTCGGACGGCACGAGCCGCATGCGCAGGCCGGGGTGGCGTGCCTCCATCTGGTCCGCAAGCCAGCGGTGCGGCTCCGACAAGCGCCCGGGATAGGTGATGCAGACCAGCTCGCGCGCCTGCTGGGCGCGTAAGATGGCCGGCATGGACACCAGGCCGGCCAGGCTGCCGGCGGCACGCAAGGTTTCGCGTCGGGTATGGATCATGGTGTGGTCCCAGCGGGCCGGGCCTCCGGAGCAGGCCTGGCGGTGGAAAGGGACAGGGAATCCAGCGTGGGCCTGGGACCAGGTACGCGCTGCCGGGCGTGGTTGCGCCCGTGGAACGCCTAGGCGGTGGTTTGTCGGGCTGCGGACAGCATGGCGACGAACAACCGGCAGGACCGGGACCGCCACCCGTCGGTGCGGTTGCGTGTGCCCGAGCGGTGGGGGCGAGCGTGACCCACCTGCGCCAGCACTGGCTCTGAGATACCCACGCGTGTCAGCATGAGAGAACGCTACACCGCCGCATCCGCATGTCAAAGAGATTCCGCTTCGGCGCGCCATTGATGCAAAGGTGCGGCTTTGTGCTTTGCTGTTGTTTGCGGCGCCCCTACTCGGCCGGTGAACCAAGTCCAACTGCCCGCTTGGGACCTGGGGCGACCTCTATCACGCAACGTCAGCATCGCGCACTGTGTGTAAAAGGCTTGATTAGGTCGTCTCCGATGCGGCGATGCTGGGCAAAGCGAAGACGCTAGCCCCGGGATACAAAGAAGCTACGGCGGCGCAGGCTGATCAGGCGCTGCGTGCGACAGGGGGCCAGCCGAGCGTGCCCTCCGGTCCCGGACGGTTCCGCAGCCACCACGACCAGTCCTGAGGCAGCAGCGAGACCGGGTCGTTGTGCGCCAGCTCGCGCGCGGCCCAAACCGGCCAGTGCGGGTTCGACAAGGCGGGCCGCCCCAGGAACACCAGGTCTACCAGCTCATCGCGGATTACCCGGTCGGCCACGGCGGGCTGCCCGAGGTTCCAGCTCACGCCCACGGGGATCCCGACCTCGCGCCGCACACGGGCGCCCCGCTCCACCATGAAGGCCACGTCGTTGAACGGCAGGTCACGGGTGTCGTCGGTGTTCATGCCGAGGCTGAGGTCGGCCAGGTCAAGCCCGTGCTCCTTCAAGGCGCCCACCGCCCACACGGCGTCGTCGAACTGCACGCCGTGCTCGTTGAAGTCGTCGGATCCCAGCCGCATGGTCAGCGGCAGGCGCTCCGGCCACACCGCGCGCACGGCATCCAGCGCCTCCCGGTGGAAGCGTACCCTGTTTTCGAGGCTGCCGCCGTACTCGTCACGACGCTGGTTGGCGAGCGGGGAAAAGAAGCTCGCGCCGAGGTAGCCGTGCGCGAAATGCATTTCCAGCCACTCGAACCCGGCATCCAGTGCCCGCTGCGCGGCGCGGGCGTAGGCGCGGTGAAGCTCGTGGATTTCCTCGATCGTCAGCGCCTGGACCGGATAGGTGTAGCGTCCGCCGTAGGGGATGGCCGATGGTGCCCGGACCTGCCAGCCGTCAGGGTGGTCCGGAGCTATCTGCAGCTTGCCTTCCCATGGCTTCTGCTCGCTGCCCTTGCGCCCGGTATGGCCAAGCTGGATCGCCGGGACGGCGCCCATTTCCTTGATGATGCCCGCCACGCGCGACAGGCCCTCGACCTGCGCGTCGTCCCAGATGCCGGCGCAGCACGTGCCGGTGCGCCCATCAGGGGTGATGGCGATCTGCTCGGGGAACACCAGGCCGAACCCGCCCGCGGCGCGCGATCCCATGAGCATGACGTGGTAGTCGCCCATCGCCCCATCAATGGACCGGTACATGGTCATGGGCGACATGGCGATGCGGTTGCGGAGCGTCACGCCCTTGAGCGTGTAGGGGCTGAACAGGTCCGGCAT
>CAXTCN010000444.1:0-2120 GCA_964242575.1 uncultured Acetobacteraceae bacterium
GCCGGCCTGCCAATGCTGAAGCAGCATGGATTCGATGCGGCATGGAGCGCCCGCAAACGCCGGGTTGGAAGGCATGAAGTCCATGAACGATCGTTATTGGCCATGCTTCCGCAATCCTGCCCAACATCTTTTCGCATTCATTAGCGGGAAAGCCAGCGCCTTGGTCATGGGCGGAACGGCCACTTGGCGACTTGCTGGCGCCCAACACGTCTTAAACGACGTCCGGCTGCAGTTTCGAGCCGCTTCCAATTAGGGGCATCCATGCTTTACAAGGCTGAGACTGGTAGCGATGAAGGCTTGATGCCGGCCATTCCGGAGCACGGCCTGGCGCTCGCCGACGACGCTGAGTCCTATCCGCCCATCGCCGACTACGCCGTTGTGGGCGACTGCCGGACGGTGGCGCTGATCTCGCGCCAAGGCTCAGTTGATTGGCTTTGCTTGCCGTCCATATCCGGCCCTTCCGTGTTCGCGGCCCTGCTGGACCGGCGGCGCGGCGGGCGGTTCGCGCTGCGCCCGACTGCACCATTCCGGACCGAGCGGCGCTACCTCGACGGCACGAACGTGCTGGAAACCACCTTCGTCACGGCAACCGGGCGCGTCCGCGTGACAGACCTGATGGTGCTGGGCAGCGTGGACAGAACCGGGCTGGAAGCCGAGCGGGAGTTGCTGCGCATCGTCGAGGGCGTTGAAGGCGAAGTGGAGATGGAGGTGCTGTATGACCCGCGCCCGGACTACGCCCGCGCGCAGCCGCGCCTGAAGCGCCGGGGGGCGCTGGGCTGGGTATTCCAGCACGGCAGCCAGGCCTTCCAGCTGCTTGCCGAGCTGGACCTGCAGCCCGTCCGGAATGGCGCCGGGCTGGCTGGGCGGATGGTGCTGTGCCGGGGTGAGCGGCGGCGGCTGTCCATGTCGCACGCCACGCGCGACATGCTGGTCATCCCGCCCATGGGTGCCGCGGCGGACCGCCGCATGGAGGGCACGGCGCAGTGGTGGCGGAACTGGAGCGCCCAGTGCAGCTTCAAGGGTCGGCACCGCGCGGCGGCGCTGCGCAGCGCCTTGGCGCTGAAGCTGCTGACCTACGGCCTGTCCGGGGCGGTCCTGGCCGCGGCGACGACCTCCCTGCCCGAGGCGATCGGCGCCGGGCGCAACTACGACTACCGCTTTTGCTGGCTGCGCGATGCGGCAACGACGCTGCGCGCCTTCGCGGACCTGGGGTTCAAGAACGAAGGGCGGGCCTACCTGGCCTGGTTGCTGCACTCGACCCGCCTCACCCGGCCGCGGCTGATGGTGATGTACGACGTGCACGGCCGAACCCTGAAATCCTTGCAGGAGCTGGGCCACCTGGAAGGCTACTGCGGCTCGTCTCCCGTGCGGATCGGCAACGATGCGGACGTGCAATTGCAGCATGACGTATACGGCTCGGCCATCGCCGCCGCCGCCGCCCATGTCGAGTGCGGCGGGACGCTGGCGCGTGACGAGCAGCGCCTGCTGGTCAGCTACGGCCGGCAGGTCTGCAAGACCTGGCGCTTGCCGGACAGCGGGCTTTGGGAAGTGCCGGGACCGCGGCGGCACTACGTCCACTCCAAGCTGCTGTGCTGGTCGGCGCTGGACGCGCTGCTCCGCCTGGACGACGCGGGACTCCTGCAGGCGCCACGGGAAGACTTCCTGCGCGAGCGCGAGGCGGTGCGCGGCGCCATCGAGGCGCAAGGCTACGTCACCGCGCCGGATGGCTCCGGCAGCTACGTCGGCGCTTTCGGCGAGGATTGGGTGGATGCAAGCCTGCTCCTCATGGCCCGGCTCGGCTTCCACGATGCCAACCACCCGCGCATCACCGGGACTGCGGACCGCACCTGGCGGGAGCTTGGGCGCAACGGCCTGCTGCTGCGCTATCTGCCGGAGGTTGACGGGTTGGAGTCCCGTGAGGGCGCGTTCGGCATTTGCGCGTTCTGGGCGGTGGAGCTGATGGCCTTGCAGGGCCGGGCCGCGGAGGCCGAGGCACTGTTCCGCCGCATAGCGTCGCTCGCCAACGACGTGGGCCTGATGGCCGAGCAGTACGACCCGGCGTCCGGCGCGGCCCTTGGCAACGTGCCGCAGGCGTTCACCCATGCCGGGCTGATCTCGGC
>CAXTCN010000445.1:0-2118 GCA_964242575.1 uncultured Acetobacteraceae bacterium
TGGCTGGTGCCGGTGATCCAGGCACGGCCGCTGATGGACGGCACGATGCCAGGCCGGCCGCCGATGCTGGCCTCCGCCTCGATGTGGCAATCAAAGCGCGATCCGATGATGGACCGGCCGATGAAGCGGTCTCCGGTCCGCAACACGCCGCGGGCGTGCAGCACCGCCATCCGCGCCGAGCAGCCAGTGCCGCAGGGCGAGCGGTCAATCTTGCCCGGGCGGATCGCGACGGCGTTCGCGCCACACATCACCCCGTCCTCCTCATCCAGCGGCCCGGCGAACTGGCAGAACGAGATGTGGTCCCAAGCCGTGTTCTCCGGATGCCGGAAGCCGATCTGCTCGTTGGCCGCACGGGTCAGCCGCATCCCGGTCTCTGCCAGGTCGCGCGCCTCGTCGGGCGTGAGGGCGAACCCCATAGCGCGCGCGTCGGCTATGACAAAGCTGTCGCCGCCGTAAGCGGTGTCCACCGCCAGCGTGCCGATCCCCTCGACCTCCAGCATTGCGTCCAGCCGGTCGGCGAACGAGGGCAGGTTGCGCACCGTGATCCGCTCCGCACGGCCACCACTGCAGGCCGCTGTGATCTCGACGATGCCGCCGGGCGCCTCCAGCGTCAGCCGGGTCTCGGGTTCGCGCATCGGCAGGATGCCGGTCTCCAGCAACACGGTCGCCACGCAGATCGAGTTCGACCCGGACATGGGCGGGGTGTCCTCGGGCTCCATGATGATCCAGCCCATTTGCGCTCGCGGGTCCTTGGCCGGCACCAGCAGGTTGACGTGGCGGAACACGCCGCCGCGCGGCTCCTGCAGCACGAAGCGCCGCAGCGCGCCATCCTCGGCAATGAAGCGCGACTGCTGCCACAGCGTGTCGCCCGGCGGTGGGGCCACGCCACCGATGATGACGTCGCCGACCTCACCCTCGGCGTGGCAGCCGACGACATGGACAATCTTGGAGGTGCGCACCGCTAGCCGCCTATGACCAGAACGGGTTCGCCGAGCACGTCGAGCCGCGGCTCGATGCCAAGGCCGGGCCGGTCCGATGCGGTCATGCGGCCCTCCCCCCGTTGCGGCGCGCCGTCGGCGATGGTGACGGTGCCGTAGCTGTTGAAGTCGGTTGCCGCAAAGCAGAACTCCGCCGGCGTCGAGCGGGCGAGGTGCGCGATTGTGGCCGTGACGATGTCGCCGCCCCAGGTGTCCTCGATGATCATGGCGACCCCGGCCGCGACGCAGATGTCGCGCATCAGCCGCGCCCGGGTTAGCCCGCCCACCTTGGAGATCTTGAGGTTGACCAAGTCCATCGCATCATCGGCCAAGGCGCGCATCAGCATGTCCGGCCCGGTCACCACCTCGTCCAGGATGAACGGCCGTGCGGTCCGGCGCCGGATTGACAGGCACTCCTCATACGAGGCGCAGGGCTGCTCGATATACACGTCCAAGCCTGCCACTGCGGCGGCGACCCGTGTGGCCTCGTGCCGGGTCCAGCCGGTGTTGGCGTCGGCCACTAGCAAATCGCCCGGCCGCAGCACGGCGCAGCAGGCGCGAATGCGCGCGATATCGGTGTCGGCGTTCCCACCCACCTTGAGCTGGAACCGCGTGTAACCCTCGGTGCGGTAAGCCTGGACGCTGCGGGCCATCGCGTCGGGCCTGTCCTGCGAGATGGCGCGGTACAGCCCGACACTGTCCTGCGCTGCGCCGCCCAGCAGTTGGTAAACCGGCAGCCCGGCGGCCTTGCCGAGGATGTCCCAGCACGCGACATCAACCGGCGCCTTGACGTAGGCGTGCCCGCGTAAAGCCGCGTCCATGCGCTGGTTGAGGACGCCCAGGCCGGTTGGGTCGGCGCCTAGCAGCTTCGGTCCGATCTCGGCCAAGCCCGCGCGCACGCCGCCGGCGTAAGCTGGAAGATAGGCCGAGCCTAGCGGGCAGCACTCGGCGTAGCCCGTCACCCCGGCATCAGTCTCCACAGCCACCACTGTTGAGTCGAACACCTCGACAAAGTTGCCGTTGGACCAGTTGTAGCGCCCTTCTCGCAACGGAAGGTTAACCTGCCAGGCCTTGATCGCGGTGATCCTCATGGGTTGGCTCCTTGATCGAAAATCGCGTGGGCCGGAACGGGCTGAGCGGG
>CAXTCN010000446.1:0-2087 GCA_964242575.1 uncultured Acetobacteraceae bacterium
CTCCACGACGCCGCGATACGAGCTGCGGCAGATCAGCGTCAGCCCGACGATCACCTGGCGCAGCCACGCCTTGGTCACCGTCAGCTCGAACAGCACTCCGTTGTCCGGCACGGCAGGCGAGAAGGCATCATCCAGCGCCTCACGAGCCTTGTGCGTTTGCTGGTAGACGAACTTGCGGCTCACCCCGTGCCGAGCGGCCAGGTCGCTGACCGCCTCCGATCGCGCCAGCGCCTGAATGGCCAGGTCCTTACGGTCACCCCCGGGCAGCCTCGCCGCTGCGCCAACATATCGATCCATCTCGCACCGCACCTGAAAACGGCAGGGTGTCATCATTCCTCATCACAGCGCCAACCCAGCCTCACGTGTGACCCGGTTTTGAACCACGCCCAGTGATGCGCTCGCCTGCCATGGCCGCCGTGTAGGGGACCGGCCAGGACGACAGCCAACGGCTGATCGCGGGCGTCATCAGCTCCGCGACGCGCGTCGCGTCGATGGTCCGAGCACAGCGCAAACGGAGGCGGGATGTCTCGATGACGGGGAACGGGTCAGCGTCGTCTGGCATCCTCGACCCATACCAAAGTGGCGGCGGCTGCAAAACATAGGGTCAGGGCGCGGTGCTTACCCAAAACAGCAATGTGCGTCCGCTTGGGTGGTCCGGAGCCGAGCGTTCCCCGGCCGCAACGCCGCCGTTCGCCTCAATGACCCGGCGCGAGGCGACGTTGCCCACGTCGCAGGTGAGCAGCACTCGTAGCAGCCCCAGCTCCCGCGCGACCGGCAGCAGAAGTGCAAGCGCCCGCGTCGCATAGCCGCGCCCCCACCGCCATGGCACGACCGCGTAGCCCACATGCCCTGACACGTGCGGCGGCAGGTCAAGGGTGCCCGGCACGAAACGCAGGTTGATAGAGCCGCAAAACCCGCCATCCCACATCCAGAACAGCCGGCCCGGCAGGCGCGGCACCGATGTTCCATCAGCAAGCGTCGTCGTGCCGCCCTCATGCCGGGTCAGGTCGCGCAGGAACGCTCTCGCGTCCGTGCGGATGGCGTCGAGGTGTGGTCCGCTCAGGTCGCGGATGGCCGATGGCGACCAGCCCGTTTCGAGGGCTTCCACATAGCCGGGCATCCGCTCCAGGCTTGGTTCAACAAGCGTGATGGCCGTCGCTGGGTCATGATATGCAGCTTGGCGTTGTTCCATGCGCTCCTTCTCCGGGCTGACCCAGCATCCTTAACTCAGCCGCCGGCCAATCACGGGTTGCGCGGGACGCTCAGCAGCCATGTACGTTGAGCGCCGCCGCGCACGATCTCGGGCGTGATCTACGCGGCGTGTTTGCGGCTCAAGAGGAGCGCCCGTTCCACCGCGGCCTCTGCATGGATGGCAGTGGTGTCGAACAACGGCACCGCGCTGTCCTCCGGGCGCACCAGGAGCATGATCTCCGTGCAGCCCAGGATAACTGCCTCCGCGCCGCGCTCGACAAGGCGAGCGATCACGCCCCGGTAGGCGTCACGGGACGCCTGCTCGACTCGGCCCTGCACCAGTTCGTCGTAGATCACGCGGTGGACCACGGCGCGGTCCTCCTCGGCCGGCACCAGCACGTCCAGGCCGAAGCGATCCGTGAGACGGCCCTTGTAGAACGCTTGCTCCATCGTGAACGCCGTTCCCAGCAGGCCGACGCGGGATAGCCCGGCCGCCTTGATGCGCTCGGCCGTAGGGTCGGCAATGTGCAGCAGCGGGATGCTGATCGCGGCCTGTACCTGGTCGGCCATGCGGTGCATGGTGTTGGTGCAGATCAGGACGAAGTCGGCGCCACCCCGCTCCAGCCGCCGCGCCGCGTCCACCAGCAGGGCTGCTGCTTCGTCCCAGCGCCCGGTGTGCTGCAACCCCTCGATCTCGCTGAAGTCGAAGGACCACATCAGCACCCGCGCCGAATGCACGCCGCCCAGGCGGGCGCGCACCGCCTGATTGATGATCCGGTAGTACTCGGCCGAGCTTTCCCAACTCATGCCGCCGATCAAGCCGATCACCTGTTGCTGCACACTTATACCAAGACTCATTAATCAGAACTCATGGGCCCAGTCGCGCAATCCGAGTG
>CAXTCN010000447.1:0-2079 GCA_964242575.1 uncultured Acetobacteraceae bacterium
GACTACCCCATGGTGGCACCGAACTACGCCAGCCATCGCTCAAGCCTCGCGAAGCAGGCCGGCCTCGGCCGGAAGCCGGGAAGCGCGGCTCCGGAACAGACGAACCCGGTAGGGAAAAGCAAGAAGCCGGACCCGCCGGCTGAACCCCTGGTGACACAGGGCCGGGCACGGCGCGCACGCGGGTCCAAAGGCTAAGCCCTTGGCTGCTGTTCCTGTCCGTTCTCCCGTCCAACAATCAACGTGTCCGTTTTCTCATTTGCATACCGGCATTGGCGGACACATCCAAGGCGGTCGGTTTGGGTTCGGACACTGGTGGCGAATTCGGGAGCCTGGCGGGGCTGGCGGCGTTGGGCGGTTTTCAGCCCGAAGAGTGCCCATGTCGCTTCACCCGCAGCAGCCGATCCCGCCCGTGCCCGACGACACCGCCCGTGTCGCCCGCGCCGCGTTCCGGACCCGCAATCCCTACCTGATCCTGCGCGACCGGCTTGGCACCCTGTTCACGGATGCCGACTTCGCCGACCTTTATCCCAAGCGCGGCCAGCCGGCCTATGCGCCGTGGCGGCTTGCGCTGGTGACGCTCATGCAGTTCCGCGAAGGGCTGAGCGACCGGCAGGCGGCTGAGGCCGTCCGGGGCCGGATCGACTGGAAATACCTGCTCGCGCTCGACCTCGCCGATCCAGGTTTTGACCGCAGCGTGCTGTGCGAGTTCCGCGGCAGGCTGCTGGGCAACGCGGCCGTGGACCGGCTGCTCGCGCGGGTGGTGGACGCGGCGCGCGAGGACGGGCTGCTCAAGGCGCGCGGGCGGCAGCGCACCGACAGCACGCACGTGCTTGCCGCCGTCCGCAGCCTCAACCGTTTGGAACTCGTGGCCGAGACGCTGCGTGCGGCGCTGAACGACATCGCCGTTGCCGCGCCGGACTGGCTGCGCGCGTTTGCGCCGTCCGACTGGCATGAGCGCTACGACAAGCGGGTCGAGGAGCGCCGGATACCCGAAGTCGGCCCCAAGCGCGACGCCTACGTCGCCCAAGTCGGCGCGGACGGCTTTCGGCTCCTCGACGCGGTGGCCGGGGCGGATGCGCCTCCGGAGGCCGCGGCGCTGCCAGCCATCGGGATGCTGCACCGCGTATGGGCGCGGCACTTCGAGCGCACCGAGGGCGGGCAGGACGGGGACGGGCAGGATGGCGGCGCCCGGCTGCGGCCGGTGCAGGGCCGCGGTCCCGGCGACCGGCTGGAGGCGCCCTACGACACCGAGGCCCGGTTCCGGACCAAAGCCAACACGACCTGGACCGGCTACATGGTCCACTTCACCGAAACCTGCGACGCAGAAGCGCCGCGTTTGGTGATCCATGCCGATACCACGCCGGCCAATGTGCATGACGCGCTCCGCACGGCGCCGATCCATGCAGCCCTGGCCGCCAAGGACCTGGCGCCGTCCGAGCACCTGGTGGACTCGGCCTATGTCAGCGCGGACCACATCATCGCCGCCCATAGGCAGCATGGCATCGCCCTGGTCGGCCCCGGCCGGCCGGACCTGAGCTGGCAAAGCCACACCGAAGGGGCGTTCACCGCGGCCGACTTCACCGTGGGTTGGGATCGGCAGAAGGCGCGTTGCCCCGAAGGCAAGGACAGCGCCGGCTGGTACAAGGACGTGAAGCGCCCAGGCCAGCGCGCCCGGATCCGCGCCCAGTTCCGGGCGGCCGACTGCCGGGGCTGTGCGTCCCGCAGCCGCTGCACGCGGACGCAGACGCCCAACCAAGGCCGGGTGCTTGCAATCCTGCCGCGCGATGAGCACGACGCCCTTGCCGCTGCCCGGGCACGGGGCCGCACGGCAGAGGGCCGGCGGCTCTACGCGCAGCGCCAAGGGATCGAGAGCACGATGTCGCAAGCCGTGCGGGCATTCGGCTTGCGCCAAACGCGCTACCGCGGCCTGGCCAAAACGGGCCTGCAGCATGTGGCCACCGCCGCGGCCATCAACCTCGACCGCATTGCAGCCTGGTTCGGGGGACGGCCCATCGCACCCACCCGGATATCGCGCTTCGCCGCTCTCGCCACGTAACAAACTAATTCGCCACCAGTGTC
>CAXTCN010000448.1:0-2022 GCA_964242575.1 uncultured Acetobacteraceae bacterium
TAGAGCGTTCTCAGGCTGACTAGAATCAAGATTGAGCTTGCGCTTGGTGTCGCGTTGGGATTCGAAGTTTTCCGGTTGGTTTTGGCCGGAGAGACGGGATGCAGTGGCGGCGTGGCAAGGCGTATTCTCAGGATCTGCGCGAGCGGGTGTTTGCACTGTATGATGTCGGGGACGCTGTCGGTGAGATCGCCGACGCGCTGTGTGTCAGCGTGTCCTACGTGTCGAAGGCCCTCAGCCGGAGACGCGACACGGGTGAGACATCGGCGCGCCCGCAGCGGTGTCACGTGCCGCCGAAGCTGTTCGGGCTTTACAATGCGATCCGGGCCGAGGTGACCTTGCGTCCGGACGCCACCCTGGCCGAGTTGCGCCGCTGGCTCGACGAGGTGCATGGCGTCTCGGCCAGCGACGGGCTGATGCACGGCACGCTGGCCAAGCTCGGGCTGACGCATAAAAAAAGACGTTGCATGCCGCCGAACAGGACCGTCCGGACGTCGCGGCTGCGCGTGCGGACTGGAAGGGGAAGCAGCCCAGCCTGACCCCGGGCCGGCTGTTCTTCTTGGACGAGACCTCGGTCAAGACCAACATGGTTCGCGAGCATGGCAGAGCACCCCGGGGCGAGCGCCTGGTTGCCAGCGTGCCGCATGGCCACCGCAAAACATCGACGTTCATCGGCTGCCTGCACGAGGGCGGCATGGTGGCACCCTACGTGCTCGACGGGGCGGTCAACGGCGAGTTGTTTGTCGCCTACATCGAGCAGCAGGTTGTCCCCAGCCTGGCACGCGGCGACGTCTTGATCATGGACAACCTTCCTGTCCACAAGGCTGCTGGCGTTCGCCACGCGCTTGAGGCCGCCGGGATAGCTCTGCTGTTCCTGCCAGCCTACAGCCCTGACCTGAACCCGATCGAGATGGTGTTCGCGAAGACGAAAGCCCTGTTGCGCAAAGCAGCCCTCCGGACGGTCGATGCGCTGTGGCGGGCGCTCGGCCAAATCTCTCAATCCTTAACTCGAGAGGAATGTACTAACTATTTCCGGCATTGCGGGTACGTCCAGTCAGGCTGAAAACGCTCTAATACTACAGCCGGGTTTCACCTGAGTGCCCCTGTGTTCGTTGGCGCCAGTGGGCGCGCTTGGCGCGCTGCTGGTGGCGCCTGCGCCAGGTTGACCAGCGCAAGACGGCATCGGGCCGAGGTGGCGGTCTGCCTGCCAATGCCGCGATGAGCCGCCTGACCTCGGGCACCGTAAGCGGCAGCAAGTCGGCTTTCAGGCTTGCCAGGTCCACACCCCCCTATGGCGCCCTGCCCGGCGCTGCGGCGGACCACGGCGAGGTAGGCCAGGGCGAACATGGACAGGGTTATGTGGCGGTGCCACCCGACCCAGGAGCGCACCTCGTAGTGGTCCAGGCCTACTTCGCCCTTGGCCTGCTCAAACAAGCTCTCGATGGCCCAGCGCGTGCCCGCCACCCGCACCAGCTCGGCAAGGGCAGTGCCCTGGGGCGCGTGGGTCAGGTAGAACGTGACCTCCTCGGGATCAGCCATGCTGCGCCGGACCAAGAGCGCGCAGGCAAAGCCCGGCGCCGCGCCGTTGTAGGGCAAGTGCGCCCAGTCATACAGCCGCGGCCCCTTGGCGCCGTCGCCCGCGCTGAGGCGCTGCCAGGCGTCCGCGGACAGGCCCTCAATCCAGTCCGTCACCGGCCGCATCCCGAGCCGCTGGCCCGAGGTGACGGCCAGCACGTAGCCGCGCCGGTGCCGCTCGGCCCACCGTCGGATGGCGCTGTCAGCCCCATACACGCTGTCGCCGGCGACCCAGGAAAAGGGCACGCCTGCCATCCGCGCCCGTTCCAGCATGGCCAAGCCCTGCTTGGGCTTGGTCACAAGCGTCACGTCAGCGGGGATGCGCGCTTCGCGGCGGCGTGCGTCGTCCCCGGCCCATTCCTTGGGCACATACAGCGCGCGGTCGATCAGGGCGCGGCCATGCTGCCCCGCGTAGCCCAGGAACACGCCGACCTGCGCGTTCTCGATCCG
>CAXTCN010000449.1:0-2014 GCA_964242575.1 uncultured Acetobacteraceae bacterium
TGAACTGCGACCGCCGCCGCCAACTCCCCATTACCGGGTCTGCCCATAAGGCAGGAGTTGTAGGAGACGCGCTGGTAGCCACAGCCGTCGCAATGCTCGACATGGCCGCCAAGTGCCGCCGTTCGGCAGAGCTCGATCGCGCTCATGGCGTGGCGCTGCACGGTGGACAGCGAGCCGCCGTGCCGCTGCCGGTATGCCTCGCCGTAGCGGCGGAACACGTCCGCCACTTCCGGGGTGCCGCTTGCCATGAGCCGGGCGCTCAGGCGGCCTGTGCGGGAGTAGTGGGCGCTGTTCGCAGCGCATCCAGCGGACTGGCCGTCGCGCAAACCCTGCTGGTCGCCAAGCGCAAATACTTGGCCGTGGTGTTGAGGCTGCAGTGGCCGAGCAGCAACTGGATGGTGCGCAGGTCAGCGCCGCTCTCAAGCAGGTGGACAGCAAAGGCGTGGCGCAGCATGTCCGGCGTGACCGGCCTGGAGATGTTGCCCTGGCGGCGCATGGCCCGGCAAACGTCCTCCACGGCGGCGGGCGTGATCGGTTTCCCGGCCAAGTCGCCGGGGAACAGCCAGTCCCTTGGCCGGGCAGCGCGCCAGTAGCTGCGCAGCAGGTCCAGCAGCTTGGGCGACAGCATGACATAGCGGTCCTTCTGCCCCTTGCCCTGTTCAACACGGATGGTCATGCGTTGGCTGTCGATCGCGTCGGACCTGAGCCGCACTGCCTCCGAGATGCGCAGCCCGGCGGCGTAACAGGTGGTCAGGATCACGCGGTGCTTCAGGCTCCCGACCGCATCAAGGAAGGCCGCGACCTCCTGCGGGCTCAGTATGACGGGCAGCCTCTGCGGCCGGCGGCTAGTGGGTATGACGTCGTCAAGGTTCCATCCCCGGCGAAGGGTGATCTTGTACAGGAAGCGCAGGGCAGCGACGGCGACCCCGACCGAGCTAGCCGAAAGTTGCCGGGTTTGGTTCAGGTGGATTTGGAACGCGCGGATCTCGGCAGGCCCCAACAGGTCCGGCGACTTATGGAAGTGGTCCGCGAACTGCGAGACGTACTGCAGGTAGGCACGCTGCGTGTGCGGCCCGAGATTGCGAAGCTGCATGTCCTCGGTCATGCGTTGGCGAAGCGGGGTCATGGGCGACTCCTATGCAGGATGGCGCGCGACAAGCGCGGCGCCACGATCCTCCAAGCAGGGCCGTCGAACAAAGGAAGTTCAGCGTGCAGAAGTCCAGGCTAGTTTAACGCGCAGGACTGGCAGTCATAGAAAGTAACTACCGCGGAGCGGTTTAGTCCAATGGCTGTTATCGTTGGTTATATGTGGTATGACGGTCAGGTCATGCCGAAGCACCTGATCCCCACCGTCTCACGATTTCCAGCCCTAGCCCGCGGCGAAGACGCGCCTACGCCACGCGCCGCTTTGGCCATGGCCAAGTCGCAAGCTTATCAGGACGCGGCGGATGCGCCAGCGACATTGCGGGCCTACGCGACCGACTGGGCCAATTTTGCCGCATGGTGCGCCCAGCATGGCTTCACCGCCATGCCGGCCACACCGGAGGTGATCGGTGCCTACCTGGCTGCAGCTGGCGAAGGTTACGCGCTGCCGACCCTGCGCCGCCGTGTCGCCGCCATAGTTCGTGCTTGCCGCATTGCTGGGCACGCCCTCGACACCAAGCACCCGGCCATCCGCGAGACGCTCCGTGGCATCGGACGCAAGCACGGCACCCCCGCCCGGCGCTCAGCCGCCCTCACCATCGCCGACATGCGCAAGCTGGTCCGCAGTTGCGGGACGACGCTTGCCGGCTCTCGGGACCGCGCCTTGTTCCTGATCGGCTTCGCAGGTGCCCTACGCCGGTCCGAGCTGGTCGGGCTGAACGTCGCCGACGTGACCTGGATTTCGGAGGGGCTGGTGCTTCTGATCACCCGGTCCAAGACCGACGCTGAGGGTGAAGGCGCCCGCATCGGGATCAACGGGAGTGTCAAAAACTTGGGGCGCTACGCTGCAAGCTGAATTGCTTGGTGGCCG
>CAXTCN010000450.1:0-2009 GCA_964242575.1 uncultured Acetobacteraceae bacterium
TGGTGAGTGCCCGCATGAACAAGCGACGGCAGATGCGCTGGTCGCCTCGCGGCGCACATAGCGTGCTTCAGGTCAGGGCCGCAGTGCTGGACGGACGCTTCGGCCACCAAGCGATCCAGCTTGCGGCGTAGCGCCCCAGGTTTCTGACACTCCCGGCCCTAAGCCCAAGCAGCGGCCCGAGGCTGCTGCGCCTGCTTTGCCCGAAGAGGACGAGCAGCAGCCCGCTATGAACTTGGACCAGCCTGGCGCCACGATGGAGCAGGCTCCGGCCCAGGATGACGCGATGATCGCCGAGATGGCCTATCCGGTCGATGCTGATGGCGGTGGCGCCACCGCGTCCAGCGACGCCGGCGTGGACAACGCTCCACCAACGCCCAGCCAAAATGGTTCTGAGCAGCCGAAGCCCGCGGCACGGTGGGACCGGGCTGCCGACACGGTGCGGTTCGACTGGCCCGAGATCGAGAGGGTGGCGGCGCAGGACGGTCTCAACCAAGTCATGGCCAAGCTGCTGGTCGCAGCCCGTGCGGAGGGCGCCAACTCGCGCTGGCCATTCTAGCACAGGGCTGTTCAACGCTGCTGGCTTGGCTGATTGGAGGGGGTTCCCGAGCCGGCCGATGTCTGATCCTTGTGTCGGCAACTGGGTTGGAGGTTGCCTTGGCTGCGTTCTCACCGTTGCTGGACCTGTTGGCGGACGTGCCTGATCCTCGCCGGGCAGAGGGCAAGCTCTACGGGCTGCCGCATGTGCTGCTGTTTTCCATCCTTGCCATCGTGAGCGGCTGCAACTCGTATCGCGGCGTCGAACGGAGACGTTCGCCGGACATCGTCACCTTCATCGACGTGCACCGGCGCAGGCTGAACGCGGCCTGTGGCCTAACCTGGCGACGCGCCCCCGCTCACACCGCCATCCGCTATATCCTGCAAGGGCTCGACCCAGTTGAGGTGGAGGCTGTCTTTCGCCGCCATGCCGCCCTGTTGCAGGCGGCGCGCGCTACGCCCGGGCAAGGCAGCGTCGCGCTGGACGGCAAGACGCTGCGCGGCAGCTTCGACAAGTTCCACGACCGTGCCGCCGCCCAGGTGCTGAGCGCGTTCGCCACCGACACGGCGCTGGTGCTTGCCCACGTCGACATCGCCGAGAAGTCGAACGAGATCCCGGCAGCGCAGGTGCTGCTGGCCGAACTCGGCATCGGCCCCGGCACCATCGTCACGCTCGATGCGCTGCACTGCTAAAAAAACGTTTGAGGTTGCGGCGCAAGCCGGCATCGCCCTGATCGTCCAGGTCAAAGGCAACCAGCCGACCCTGCACGAGCAGAGCCAATCGATCTCGGCCGCCACAGCACCGCTCGGGTCCGCCTGCAGCCGCGACAAGGGCCGCAACCGCGACGAACGCCGCACCGTCACCGTCTTCGGCCCCACGAACAAGTTGGCCGGAACCGACTGGCATCCGCATGTCGCCGCCATCATCCGTGTCGAGCGCGTCGTTCACACCCGCAACGCCGCGACCGGGCTGCTGCGCCACTCCGCCGAGACCGCCTTCTACGTCTCGAACACACCCGTCACCGCCGCCCGCGCCGCTGAGGCCATCCGCGCGCATTGGCAGATCGAGACCACCTCGCACTACAGCCGCGACGTCACCTTGGGCGAAGACCGCTCACGCATCCGCACCAACCCCGGCGTGTTCGCCCGCTTGCGCAGCTTCGCCTTCAACATCCTCAAGGCAAACCGAACCGACACCCTCAGCCAGGATCGCTACCGCGCCGGTCTCGCAGGCATCGAAAAGCTGCTCAGAATGCTCGCTATCTCATAGCGTTGAACAGCCCTGAGGGGTCATCCAACGCCGCGACAGCCTTGTGCGCCTGCTGGTGGCCTGACTTGAACTGACCCTGTGCCGTGCCGCCAAGTCGCTGACCGTTTCGGATCGCGCCAACGTCTAATGGCCAGCTGTTTGAGGTGGTCTCCGTTTTTCGGACAGGTAGTTAAGCTTGGTTCGCCTTTATAAAGGACGGACCCGA
>CAXTCN010000451.1:0-2004 GCA_964242575.1 uncultured Acetobacteraceae bacterium
CTTGTCGGTAATCACGACGCGCGGTGCCCGGCATTGCCGTTTCATCAGCTTGCGCATCAGGCGCTTGGCGGCCTGTGTGTCGCGCCTGTTCTGCACCAGGATGTCCAGCACCGTGCCGTTTTGGTCGACGGCGCGCCACAGCCAGTGCTTCACGCCGGCGATCGTCAGCACGACCTCGTCGAGATGCCACTTGTCTCCAGTCGCGGGCAGCCTGCGGCGGATCTGGTTCGCGAACGCCTGGCCGAACTTCAGCCCCCACTGGCGCACGGTTTCATAGCTGACGATGATGCCGCGCGCAGCCAGCAACTCGTCCACCATGCGCAAGCTGAGCGGGAAACGGAAGTAGAGCCAGACGGCGTGGCTGATGATCTCAGCCGGGAAGCGGTAGCCGGCGTAGCTCGGGCAGGCAGGTGTCGTCATCCCGCCCGCCTACCTGCCTCAGCCACGTCTCACAAGCCGGCCAGCCGCTAAGTTGACGGTGCCGCTGGCGGAGCAGACAGCAAGGTGTCCAGGCACCTTGCTGTCTATAGTTGTTTTGCTATATTCAGGGCATGACGTCCGACACCAGCATCGACGTACGGGAGGTGGTGTTCATCAACCCGGACGCCGAGAGCGGCTACGACGGAATGCCGGCAAGCGTTGGCGAGGTGGCAGATGGGGCGGTGACGCTGTTGCAGAACGGCCAAGTCCCGGCACGCAAGGGGCTGTGGCGTATGCTCAAGGACAAGTTGCGCGGCATCGGGGAGATCAGGATCAACGACGGCACGAACACCTTCCGCGTTTATGTCTGGCTGGGGTGCGATCCGGCCCTCTACATCCTGGACGCGGGCATGAAGAAGTCGCCGACGGGAAGCGAGATCCCGCAGTGGCAGCAGGACCGGCTGGTGGACCGGCGGGAGCGGGCAGCCCGGGACTGCGCGGAGAACGCCGATTTGGAGCGGGCCTTCGCGGACAGGGCAGCGCGACGGGAGCAGCACGGGCAAGGAGTGGGACGATGAGCGAAACCAGGACCTATGACGGACCCAACTGGCGGGAGAACCCGGACGAGCATGCGCCGCCCGTGCGGCGCGGAAGCTTCCTGGCCAGCCGCGGCTACGACAACCCTGAGATCGCGGCCGTGAAGTTCGGCTTGGCCGATGACATCCAGCGCGCCGTCGCGCGGTTGGGCACACCCACTCAGGCCGAGGTTGCGACGCGGGTGCGCGCGGCCGGCGTGCCGCTGTCGCAGCCGGACGTGTCCGCGATCCTGAACGGCAACGTCCGCGCGTTCGCGCTGGAGCGCTTGATGCAGGTTGCCGCAGCGCTCGGCACGACGGTGACGGTCAGCAGCAGGGCCAGCAGGGACGGGGTGGGCCATGTGCAGGTGCGCCGCCCGCAGCCGCGCCGCCAAGCCCGGCAGTCGGCGCCGCAGGCAGATGCCGCGCCCTGATCTTGCGAGGCGGGCAGGTCAGGCTACAACTCGGTGGTGTCGGCCACGACGCCTGCGCCATCATCAACGGTGAGGCAACAGCCGCCGCGATCCTTGTTCCTTAATGTCTGCCGAAACTCGTGTGAAGCCTCGCTCATTCGGGATGGCGTTTCAGGGCAGTGTTTCGAGACACCCGATGCCTTGGTGCGCCTAACTCGGGGTGCCCAGCCGTGTTCCCGAACCATGTTGGTCTTGACCGAGGTCTCGTCCAGGAAGAACAGCCGGCCCGGGGTCAGGCTGGGCTGCTGCTCCTTCCACTGCGCACGCGCAGCCGCGACGTCCGGACGGTTCTGTTCGGCAGCGTGCAGCGTCTTTTTTTATGTGTCAGCCCAAGCTTGGCGAGCGTGCCGTGCATCAGCCCGTCGCTGGCCGAAACGCCATGCGCCTCGCCGAGCCAGCGGCGCAACTCGGCCAGGGTGGCGTCTGGACGCGCCGTCACCTCGGCCCGGATCGCATCGTAAAGCCCGAACAGCTTCGGCGGGGCACCGTCAACTTAGCGGCTGGCCGGCTTGTGAGACGTGGCTGAGGCAGGTAGG